>CAZPQF010000058.1:0-1589 GCA_964588735.1 Candidatus Woesearchaeota archaeon | reverse complement strand
TCCAGATGTAACAATTGAAGTGTATAATGAATTATTTGGAAAAATAATGGGTCCAGAGACAAATTATAATATTACTGTAGATTCAAATGGAAAATTTTCTAAAAATCTGCAAGAATTTGTGATGATATCAAATCAAAAAACTCATTACACTCCATATATCTTTAATTTTTCAAAACCAGGTTATTTTAATTTATCAAAAGAGATAGATATTTCTTCTGTTTTAAGTGAGAATTTTGTTTTAGCAAGTAAATTTTTAACTATGAATATATTAAGACCAAGAGAAGGCAGAAATTATGATACTCCATTAAGATTTAGAGTAAGAACAAATAAAAAAGCAGAATATTGTGAAATGGACTTAGATTATTTAAAAATTTATGAAATGGAAACAGACGATAATCTTACATTTACAAAAATTTTAAATGATTCAGAGATAGATAAAGGAGAACATTATGTTAATTTTGTATGTGAAAATCAAGAATATGGAATAATTAATAAAAGTATTACATTTAATATTAGTGATGAAGGAATTGGAGCAGATGAACCAGATTTACCTGTATGTGGAGATGGAATTTGTGAAGGAGATGAACTTTATACTTGTCCTTCTGATTGTAATACTACAACTCCTGTAGATCCTCCAACACCAGATCAAGAAAAAACTTGCTGGTATATATCTAATAATCAGTGTTATTCTACTCAAATAAGTGGAGATTCATGTCCTGCAGGACAATATTCAAACCAGGTGTCTTGTGAAAATGAATTACCTAGTGAAACACCATGGAGTAAAATATTATTTTGGATTTTAATTGCTGTGTTTGTTATTGGAATAATAGTTGTAATTTTATTAATACTTAATCAAATAAAGAAAAATACAAAATTAGGTTCAAAAAAAAGCTCTAACAAATCATCACCCTTCAATAAACCAAGACCTTTTCCTCCAAGACTTCCTGGTTCTGTAAGAAGTAGTTTTCCAATAACAACAAAACCTCAATCACCTGGATTTGGTTCTAAAAAAAGAAAATAATTTATTTTTGCTGTTTTTAATTTTCATTTTTTAACTAAACCCCTTATTTTCATTTTTCTCTCTTTTTTACTATGTCTGTTTTCAATTTCTCCACCCACATAATGAATTATTTGAGGCATAGAAAATCTTTTAGCAGTCTCTTCATATTTATGAATTTCATTAGCTAATTGAAAAATATTTCAATTATTATTAGAAAGATAATTTAAAATATGATTATTTGTTATTTCTCTAATTGCATTATTTAGTTTATTTTGCATATCTTTATTTAAATACATTTTATTTCTTAAAAAATTTAATATACCTCTCTTATTATAAAATATAAAACCCTCGAAGAGGCAATCAGACGATTTCAAGTAGAGATGCCTGACGCCTCTCCTGGGAAAAAAGAGGTGATAAATATTAGATGTGTTCTTAATATTTAAATCTTTCGGTGATGTTACTTTTAACAAATGACAACAATTTACCTCTATATAATTAAATCACCTAAGAATTACTCATCAGTAGAGTTTATAAATATTATGAATTTAAAATACTTGTTTTTATGCCTTTATTAGTTAATAATTGAATA
>CAZPQF010000057.1:0-2069 GCA_964588735.1 Candidatus Woesearchaeota archaeon | reverse complement strand
GGAAATATGCTGCATGAATTTATTGCAAATGTTTTTGATTCTCCAAAAAATAATGATATTGAATTACTTAATACAGAAATGCCTATTAAAATATATCATAAAGATTTTTTAATATCAGGAAGAGTTGATGATATTGTTTTGGCAAAAATAAACAACCAAGAATATTTAATTGAAGTAAAATCTACAAAATTTCTTCCAGATAAAGCAAGAGATAACCATAGAATACAATTACAATTATATATGCATGCTACAGGGTTTCATAATGGTATAATTTTATATATACAAAAAAATGATTTAAAAACACAGTCATTTCACATCAATTATAATAAAGAACAAGTAAACAATATATTAAACAAATTTGAAAAATTGCACTCCTCATTAACTAATAATAAAATTCCTGAACCAGAGGCAAAAATTGAACAAGAAAAAGGATGGATGTGTAAGTATTGCCCATGGATAAAAGAATGTGAAAATTCTGCTGAAAAAATTAAGAAAAAAGAATAAATTTCTTTTTAGTATATATATCTTTAAAAAAACTATTTATTGTTATTATTAATGGCAATAAAAATAGCAGTTGTCGGGGCAGGTGTTTTTGGCTCTACTATTGCATGGACATTAGCAAAAAAAGGTTTTTCAGTTGATTTATATGAAAAAGAAAATGATATTTTTAAAGCAGCATCTGGAATAAATCAATATAGACTGCATAAAGGTTATCATTATCCAAGAAGTGTAGAAACAATTATTGCTTGTTTACATGGAGAAAAAAAATTTAGAGAAATTTATGGGGAATCAGTTATTGATGAAACACACGAACATTATTATGCAATTGCAAGACAAGGCAGTTTTATGACTCCAAAACAGTGTTTTAAAGTGTGGAACGAATGTGGATTAGGGTATCAAATAACAGATTTAAATATTTTAAATAAAGAAACAATTGCTAAATGTGTAAAAGTAAAAGAATCTATTTTTGATCATGAAAAATTAAAACAAATTTGTTTGAATAAAATTAAAGAACATGGTGTTAATTTAATTTTAAACAGAGAAGTTAATTATGAAAATATTAAAAATTATGATTTAATAGTAATTGCCACATATGCTTATAATAATTTTTTATTAAAAGAATTCCCCCAAGCTAAAAAAGATTATCAATTTGAATTAATAGAAAAAATAGTTTTAAAGTTACCTGAAAGATTTAGGAATAAAAGCGTGGTAGTTCAAGATGGCCCATTTACATGTATAGACCCATTAGGAAGAACAGAATTTACTTTAATGGGGAATGTTACACATGCTATTCATAACAGGAATATTGGAGAATTCCCGCAAATTCCAGAACAATTTAAAGGGCTTTTAAATAATGGAATAATAAAAAACCCCAGAATAACCAAAGTAAAAAAGTTTCTAGACGTCGCAGAAGAATTTTTTCCAGGAATTAAAGAACAGGCAGAACATATTGGTTCTATGTTTACAATAAGAACTGTTTTACCATACAGAGAACATGACGATGCACGTCCAACAATAGTTGAAGAAATAAATGATAAAATTGTGTCAGTATTTTCAGGAAAAATACCTACATGCATAGACGCAGCAGAACAAGTATTAAAAATCGCTGAAAATTTACAAAAAAAACAGACATCAGAAATAAAACAAAAATCTAATATAAATATTGGAATTATTGGAGTGGGAAAATGGGGCAAAAATTTATTGAGAGTGTTTAATGAACTATCAAATGTAAAGATGTGTGCTAATAAACAAAATCAAAATACTTTAGATTTTATTAAAACAAGTTATCCAAATATAAAAACTACATTAAATTATAAAGAAATTTTGAATAATCCAGAAATAAATACTGTTGTAATTTCTACTCCAATAAAAGAGCATTTTAATATAGCAATTGAAGCATTAAAAAAAGGCAAAAACATATTTTTAGAAAAACCAATGACTGAAAACTTAGAGCAAGCAAAAGAATTAATTAATTTATCAAGAGAAAAAATGTTATTCACAGGATATATATTTATTTATCATAATTGTTATAAAAAAATTAAAGAAATTGTTTCAGAAGATAGGATAAA
>CAZPQF010000056.1:0-2276 GCA_964588735.1 Candidatus Woesearchaeota archaeon | reverse complement strand
AATGAAAAAATTAAAAGATGAGGCTATAAAACACGGCAAAGATGGTTTTGAATTTGCTTATTTTATGGATCATATTAAAGAAGAAAGAGAAAGAGGAGTTACAATTGATTTAGCTTATAAAAAATTAATAACACAAAAATTTGCTGTTACAATTATTGATGCTCCTGGACACAAAGATTTTGTTAAAAACATGATTACTGGAGCAAGTCAAGCAGATGCTGGATTTTTAGTAGTAGCTGCTAAAGAAGGTGTTCAACCTCAAACAAAAGAACATTTATGGTTATTAAGAACAATGGGTGTAGAACAAGTAGCAGTTATAATTAATAAAATGGATACAGTAGATTATAAAGAAGATGCTTTTGAAAAAGTTAAAAAAGATGTTTCTGAATTAATGACATCAGTTGGTTATAAACCAGATGAAACAACATTTTTAGCAGTTTCTGGATTAAAAGGAGACAATGTTGGTAAAAAATCAGAAAATATGTCCTGGTATAAAGGTCCAACAATTTTAGAACAATTAGATAAATTTAAAGAACCTCAAAAACCTGTTGACTTGCCTATGAGAATGCCTGTTCAAGATGTTTATGAAATCACAGGTATAGGAACAGTTCCTGTTGGTAAAATTGAAACAGGAATAATGAAAATTGGACAAAAAATTATAGTGCTTCCAGGAAGAAGTGGAAAAGGAGTAAATGGAGAAGTTAGAAGTATAGAAATGCATCATGAACAAATGCAAGAAGCACTTGCTGGAGATAATGTTGGTATTAATATTAGAGGAGTTGGTAAAAAAGATATTGCAAGAGGAGATGTAATATGTGATGCTGGAAAACCAGCAACAATGGCTGAAGAATTCACAGCTCAAATTGCAGTTATTAATCATCCAACTGTTATTGCAAAAGGTTATACACCTGTATTCCATGTTCACACAGCTCAAGTTCCTTGTCAATTTACAGAAATTTTAGAAAAAATAGATCCAAAATCTGGACAACCAATGCCAGATAAACCAGATTTTCTAAAAAATGGAGATGTTGCAAAAGTAAAAATAAAACCAATGGGTAATTTAGTAATTGAAAAATCTTCAGAAAATCCACATATGGCAAGATTTGCAATTCGAGATGCTGGACAAACAGTTTCAGCTGGTGTATGTATTGATTTAGTTGAAAAGAAAGTTTAAATTTATTCTTTATTTTTCATATAAATAGAACAATTATCGGTTATTAATCTTCCTTAAATTCCCTACGTAAGAATTCATCTAACGGGAGACCAGATGTAATTGAAAAGTAGAGGGGGCATTTAACTCTTGGAATCTCTGAAGGATTAGAGACTTTATTATGCATACACTCTGGTTTAGATTTTAATGTCCTCGGTTTATAATATGTATATCGTATTGATTCGTCAGTATTACCCGGCAGAGGAGAATCAAGAGGACGCCTTATATCTAAATGCTCATGAAGAAAATCCCATACTTTACTTAATCCACCATAACAAGCATATTTTTTCATTTTAATTAATTATTAAATTGGCTTTATAAAAATTATTATAGTAATTATCACAATCAAATTTAAATACTAATTCCAATTTATTTTTTTATGTTAATTTCAAAGATGTCAAAAGGGGAAGTTGAAAAATTTTTAGAAGATAAGGGCAATTATGTTAAAGTAGATCATTTAGAAAGATTTCTTGAGACAGGTGTTAGATTAGACATGAAAAAATTTGTTTTAGCAAAACTTTCTCTTTTATATTCTGATATGAAGATGTATAATGATGCTGCAAAAAAAATTGCTAATTTAGCAGAATTAGAAACAACATTTAGAGAAAAACAAAAATCCTATATAAAGGCAGTAGAATATTATGTTAAAGGTGGTTTTTTTGATGATGCTGAAAGAGCATTTAAAAAAGCTCTTGCTTGTGGAAATGCAACTGAAAAAGCAGAAATGAAAGTTGTATTAAAACAATTTTATAAAAAACAAGGAGAATCATATGAAAAATCACAGCATAGAAATCAGGCAATGAAAGTTTATGAAAGATTGTTGCAATTAGATTTAAATGAACAAGAAAGAAGAGAAATTAAAGAAAGATTATTAGAATTATATAGTAAATTAGGAAAAATACATGATTTTATGTCCTTAAAACATTCTATGAAGAGTCGAAAAGAGAAAAAACAAGAAAATAAATGAAAATTCTTTAAAATGAATCCAATATTTATTAAACCAGGATATATAAAAACTACTTTGGGACATATAGAAATATCAAAAGATGGAAATAAGACATTATAT
>CAZPQF010000055.1:0-2482 GCA_964588735.1 Candidatus Woesearchaeota archaeon | reverse complement strand
CCCCTTTATAGAATTATTTTTTAGACACGCCCAGATAGTTTCAAGCTTGTTTGAAGTTAGAGCTCTTGATATCATATATTAAAAGAACTTGGATAGAGTATTTCTTCTCTCACATACCTCTCAATTACCATCATTATTTTATCAATATCAATATTATTGCTTAATAATATAGCTAACTCTCTATCGTCAAATATATCTCCTATTTCTTCTATAGATAAAGGATCATAGCCATCACAATTCATCAACATTGTTTTTTGATGAATATTCTATTGCCTGTGTAAGTTCAGAACTCTATCTTTCATTTAAATTATATTCACCTATTAAACCATTTAATTTTGCAATATCTCTTCCTATGTCTGGCATTTTATTTTATAGTTTCTTTCTTATAGTTTTAATAGAACCAGAAACTCGTTTTATTAATATCTGCTTTTTTGCAATACATAATGCAGCTCTAATATTATTAACTTGTTTTCTATTCACAGTTAAAATTCCTCGAATTTTTCCATTTTTTGTATCTAGTTTCATGTCCATTATTTTTGGATTTGCTTTACTATATCCTAAATTTCCTATAAAATCATAAATTGCATCTTTAATTAATTTTTTTGCTCTTTCTTTATTTTTTACTGAAATTTCAAATAATAAATATCTTGTTTTTTCTCTTGCAGATGGTTTTAAAGATTTCATTTTTTACACATGTTAATTCCAAATAATTTATAAGGCCAGCAAAATCCTGTTAATATTGTAAATAATAATGCAAGACTAATTAAATAAAATAACCACTGCCAGTTTCCTAAATTAATCCTATATAAATAACCCATTGTCAATAAAACCAAAGCCAAAATTATCTGTATTATTTTGTCTGTTTTTCCAACATTATATTTCATAAGATATCAAAGAAACCAACATATTTAAAGGTAATTTTTTTAGCAAGAATTTTTAAACTCTCTTTTCCATTTTCTTTTATATAATTAAAAAAATTAAAGAAACAGGTGAAAAACATAAAATGGAGATTTATACAATAGGTGGATATAGTGAAGTTGGGAAAAATATGACTGCTGTCCATATTAAAGATGATGTTATAATTTTTGATTCAGGATTATTTCTCCCGCCAATAGTTGAATTAGAAGAACAAGAAAAAGTATATAGAGAGAAAAACTTAAGAAAAATAGGAGCAATTCCAAATAATATAGTTCTTGATAAAGCTGGATTAAGAAACAAAGTTCGTTCTTTTCTCGTTTCCCATGCACATTTAGATCATGTTGGAGCAATTCCTTATACTGCTTACCGTTATCCCAAGGCAAATGTGGTTGCTTCACCTTTTACTTTAGAAGTTTTAAACACTTTGCTAAGAGATGAAAAATTAACTTTAAACAATAAATTAAAAAAAATACAGCCAAATTCTTCTTTTACTATAGATGGCAAAAATAAAAAATATAAAGCTGAGTTTATTAATATTACCCATTCAACTATTCAATGTTCTATGATTGCTTTACATACTCCTGAAGGGGTCGTTCTTTATGCAAATGATTTTAAATTTGATAATAATCCAATTGTAGGAAAAAAACCAAATTATAAGGCTTTAAAAAAATTAACAAAAGGAAAAGGTGTCAAAGCTTTGGTTGTGGAATCTTTATATGCAGATACAGACAGAAAAACACCAAGTGAGAGGATTGCCCGGGATTTGCTTGAAGATGTTATGCTTGGAACTGATAATAAAAATGCAGGGATGCTTATAACAACTTTTTCTTCTCATATTGCAAGATTAAAGAGTATTGTAGATTTTGGAAAAAAATTAAACAGAAAAATAGTTTTTGTTGGAAGAAGCTTAAAGAAATATACAGATGCTGCAGTTAAAACAAAACTATGTCCTTTTAAAAAAGATATAAAAATTGTGAGTTATAAAAAACAAGTCCATTCAATATTAAAAAAAATAAATAAAAATAAAGAAAAATATTTGATTGTTTGTACAGGACACCAAGGAGAACCTGGCAGTGTTTTAGAAAGACTTTCAAAAAATGAACTCCCATACAAATTTTCACCAAAAGACCATGTAATTTTTTCTTCAAGTGTGATTCCTACACCTATAACAGAAGCAAATAGATTTCAAATGGAAAAAAGACTAAAATCAAAAGGAGTTAGAATTTTTGATAATGTTCATGTATCAGGACATGCAGGAAGAGAGGATTTAAGAGATTTTATTAATTTAGTTCAACCTCAGAATATAATTCCTGCACATGCAGGTATAAAAAAATTAAGTGCATTAGCAGATTTAGCTACAGAATTAGGATATAAAATTGGCAGAGATTGTCATATTTCTTCTAATCAACAAAAAATAAAATTATAAAAATCAAAAAATTTTATAATAATATGGCAAATAAAAAAAATAAACAAAAAAAGATGAATAATAATCAATCTTCTAAACCTTTAAAACAAACTCAACAGCAACAACAACCCCAAATGTCAGGACAATTAACACAATCCC
>CAZPQF010000054.1:0-2542 GCA_964588735.1 Candidatus Woesearchaeota archaeon | reverse complement strand
TCACAGCCTAATTTATCTATTCTAACATGCCATTGGTTTCCATCTGGAAGAGTCATTCTATCTTGAGTTTCTAAACCTAAAATAGTCAATTGATCAAATGGCTTCATTCTATTATAATAATCAGAAATAAATTTCTCTCCCATTTTCTTATAATTTTTTGCAGTCAATTTTTCTGAATCTGCTTTTACAATTAAAATATCATCAGAATAATTCTTTTCCCACAAATTCCTGTAGAATTTAATCAAAACATTCAAGGCAACCCTTTTCTTGAATTTTCTTAATTTGTATAAATGTTCTAAAGTTTGATGAACCATGTCTCCCATAAAAGCCTCAATTGTTGTAGGAACTTCTGGTTTTATTTTATCAATATATCTTAGTTTATACTGATAAGGGCAGTTTTCATAAGTGCTTATTCGTGAATGTGAGTATGTTGCCATGTTTTTGTTACTTTTTAGTTATATAAAAAGGTTTGTTTTTTTTCTTGTTGAGTCTTATATTTAAGATTAGGATATTTATTCCGAGGATTAACATGAACCATCCATAAAAGGGATCTTTTATGATAAGAAGCCATACACCAAAAATTAGCATAAATATTGACATAGATATTCCTAAAATATGCATGTGAATACAAAATCTCTTGTAATTTTGGCTTAGAGATTTCCATTTAGCTTTTCTCTCTATGTCGTTCATTAAAGTTTCTTTTTTGTATTTTGTAACTGACATAAAAAGAATCCAAATGAAGTAGATTATTAAAAAAATAAATGGCGCAACTATCATTGACCTCAAGGTTAATTGTTTTGTTAGAGTATATTGTATTATCATTATTGTGGTTAATATAAGCAGAACAATTGTAAACCATAACAATGGAATTATTACTCTCTTGCCAAACACTTTAAATTTATCTTCAAATGACTTTTTAGAATCCATCTTACCCAAACATACTCAATCTATTTATGTTTGTTTTTGTTTCTGAAACAATTTTCTTAAATGTTTCATAATCTAAACTTTTATTCTGAATATGATTAAAAACACACTCATTCCATAATCTTTGCATATCTCTATAATTCATTTTATCAGTCATTCTTACTAAATCTTCTGTTTTAAGATTCCATTTTATTTTGCTTTTTTTAATCAACCTTTTTATAAACTCTCTTCTATCTTTAGAATCTGGATTATTAAAATTTATGACTGCAAATCTGTCTTGTAACGCTCTTCCTAATCTAGTTATATTATTAACTGCAAGAATCACGATTCCTTGGGATTCATTTAATTTGTCATCAATGTCTGTTCCAAATTGTGCTATTGTAGGGCCTTCTTCATCAAGAGCAAAAGGGCTCCTTCCCACTATCTTATCTACATCATCTATAAAAACAACACAGTTCCTGAATCTTTTTGCAATATTTATTACAAAAGCCATTCCATTTATTGGTCCACCAAGTCTTCCAGCAATTTCTAATGCTTTTATTTTGACTAATGGAAGTCCTAACTCACCTGCAAAAGCCATTGCAGTATATGTTTTACCAGTACCAGGAGGACCAGAAAAAATAACAAGGTTCGCTCTTTTTATTCCAAGTTCATCTAATTTTCTCTTATTTTTTATATAAATCATCAATTTATTAAATTCTTTTTTTGCATGATTATTGCCTATAATATCCTTCAACTTAATTTTAATTGCGTGATTTATGTCCCACCTTGTCAAACTTGAAGGAGTATACAAAGTTAATGCTTTTTTTAGACTTTCCATGTTTATTTTTTTATCACCCTCTCTATATGCTAGTTTTATTAATTGAGGTAAATCTCTATAATTATATCCTATACTATTTGTGGATATATATTTTAATTCATTTATTTTTGCAAATTTCTTAAAATTTTGCTTTAAGAAATTTAATTTATTTTCTTCACTTGGTAAATTAAATTCTATTTTTATTTCAATTCTATCCAACCATGAATCATCAATACATCCCATATCATTTAAAGTCATAATAAATACAACTCTCTTATTAGTTCTTTTCAGATATTCTAAAAGTTTCATAAATCTTTTTTTCTCATCATCTGTTAATTCATCTAATTCATTATCAAATTTTAATACATATTTTATATCATCAATAAAAATAATCCCTTGTTCAAATTTATCAAGATTCTTTATTAATTTATTTAAGGAACCTACCTTTTTGATTTCCTTGCCTTTAATATCATGAGACCCAAGAAAAAGTACCGGCAAATCAAGTGCTTCTATTAATTTTTCTGCCAAATAAGTTTTACCTATGCCCTGTTCTCCTGAAAATAAAAAACTTTTGTCTGCTAGTTCAGAAATATGGTTGCCTTGAAGAAATTCTATCATAAATTTTAGAGTTTTCTTATCTTTCCCATCCAGACTAGTAGTTTCAAGGAAATTGAAAAAATTCTTTATTTTATGTTTTTTGAGCATTTTAACATTTTTCCTGTGTTTAATTAAACTCTTAGAATTAAAGAGGAACTCAACTGGCCAGAAAACCCCAATAAAGCATCCAGGAGCTCTTGAACCCTGCTAATAATAAGGCCT
>CAZPQF010000053.1:0-3791 GCA_964588735.1 Candidatus Woesearchaeota archaeon | reverse complement strand
CCATAATTTTCTGTAAATCACTAACTGCCCAGACATTCATAAACCAGGCCTTATATAAATCTCTAGATCTCCAATGAGTATTCATATTAAAAACTAAATTTCCTTGTTCATCTGGAAGAATTCTCCCCCAAATTCTTTGTAAACAGGGAGGATCATTGGTTTTAGGGTCTGCAGTCTGCATCCATGTTGTTGCCTGAGCTCTTCGTGAATAATTACTTTTAGATAATTTACCAACAATATATTCAATCTGATTAATAGGTTCAATATTATTACCAAAAATATCAACTAATTTTCCTTTTTTTCTATTTTTTAAATCTAAAACAGGAACAAAACTCTTTAATCTTTCATGATAAGTATAAGTCCATTTACCTTCTTCAGGATTTATCCAAGAATCATGAATTCCATCAACAACTTCTTGTCTATATGCTTCTAAACTTTCAATTGCACCTGGAAAATTCCTATGTAATCTTGGTTCTGCAAAAGGATTTTCTACAACTACAGTTACTGTTGCATCTAAGCTTGAGGGATCATTTTCTGCATCATATTCTGTTTTTATTTGAACACCTTTATCATAAACTTCAAGCATAGCATTTTCCCATGCTTCAGGAATATTTTTTCCTTTAACTAATAATACAGGAATATTTCCCTTGTTTAATCTCCTCTCTTTTTCCATGATATTGAATTAAAAAAAACATCTTTTAAAAATATTATAGAAGTCGAGTATATATTTAATAACAAATATTTTCTTTAAGTTTCTAAGAAAGGTTCAACTTATTATACTTAATAGCTTTCAATCTAAAAAACCAGCCAGAATTATACATTATTAATTTTAATTATCTTAAGATTATTTATAAGAAATTAATTAAATCTATTCTTTCATCTCAATTCTAATTTTAACTGTTCTCGGAGTTGGAACTCTCATAATTGAATGTAAAACAGTTTCATTTGTAGGCATATCTATTACTCTTTTATGGATTCTCATTTCATATCTATCAAAAGTAGCAGTTCCGTCACCACACGGAGATTTTCTTGTATTAACTTTAAGTCTTTTTGTAGGCAAAGGTATGGGTCCTCTAATAACAACACCTGATCTACCAGCTATATCTTTTATTGCCTGACACACATTATTTAAAGTTTGTATATCAATACTCTGTAATTTTATTCTTACTGTCGCCATAGTTAATTAGCGGAAATTTCATTTTTAAATGTTATTATTGCCTTTATACTTTGGGCATATTATATTATATTGCCTTATACAATAAAATTAATTTAAATAACCAAAACACATCATAACACTTATATACTTAAAATGTTTTTATTTAAAAAAGATGGTGCAGGATATTTTTATAAATTTGAGTATAATAATTATTTTGGCAGTTGTGATTTCAGGAATTATGAGATTATTAAAACAACCGCTGTTAATTGGCTATATTATTACCGGAATTTTAGCCGGTCCACTTTTTCTTGGGTTAATATCATCTGAAACTATTTTTGATATTTTTGCAAAACTTGGAGTTGCCTTATTATTATTTATGGTTGGACTTCATTTAAATCCTAAAGTTATAAAAGAAGTTGGGAAAGTTTCTTTATTTACTGGTCTGGGGCAAGTTATTTTTACTTCAATAATTGGTTTTTTAATTGCAAAGACATTTGGATTTTCAAATATTGCTGCAATTTATATAGCTGTTGCATTAACTTTTAGTAGCACAATTATAATAATGAAATTGCTTTCTGATACAAAACAGATAGATTCTCTACACGGAAAAATTGCTGTAGGATTTTTAATTGTTCAAGATTTAGTTGCTATTTTTGCATTAATGATAATCTCCTCTTTATCTTATAATGCCTCTCTTCCCGGAGGAATAGTCGCAACATTTTTTAAAGGAATAATTGCTCTTATAATAATTATTTTTTTAACTTATTTTTTCTTTCCTAAATTAACAAAATCAATTTCAAATTCTCAGGAATTTCTGTTTTTATTTTCAATTGGATGGTGTCTTGCTTTGTCTAGTTTATTTTTTTACATGGGTTTTTCAATAGAAATTGGTGCACTGATAGCAGGAGTAACTCTTTCCATAACCCCTTATGCACAAGAAATCTCTGCTAAAACAAAACCATTGAGAGATTTTTTTATAGTTTTATTTTTTGTAATATTAGGATCTCAAATGATTATTGGGGATATTACAGGAAGACTGATTGAAATAACATTATTTTCTCTATTTATCCTAATAGGAAATCCTTTAATTGTTATGATAATCATGGGATATATGGGTTTTACAAAAAGAACTGGATTTTTAGCAGGGTTGACAGTTGCTCAAATATCTGAATTCTCATTGATATTAATTGCATTAGGTATGAGTGTAGGACATTTATCTCAAGAGATATTATCAGTTGTGACAACAGTGGGTTTAATTACTATTACAGGTTCAACATATATGATTATTTATTCTAATAAACTATATCCCTTACTATCTCCATGCCTGTCTATTTTTGAAAAAAAGAAACTCAATAGAAAAAAAGAATACTCTAATAATTATGATATAATTTTATTTGGATATAACAGAACAGGATTTGGGATATTAAATGCTTTAAAAGCTATTAAAAAAAAGTATCTTGTTGTAGATTTTAATCCAGAGATTGTAAATAATTTATCAAAATCAAAAATTCCGTGTGTTTATGGAGATGCTTATGATAATGAATTTATATCTGGTTTGCCATTAGAAAAAGCAAAAATAATAATATCCACTGTTCCTGATTTAGAAGTTAATTTATTGTTGTTAAAAGAAATTAAAAAAATAAATCCAAATGCAACCATAATTCTTAGAGCGCATACTATTGAAAATTCCTTAGAACTTTATAAAAATGGAGCAACTTATGTATTAACACCTCATTTTTTAGGGGGAGAGCATATAGCAAAATTAATTTTGGAAAAAAGAATAGATAAAAAAGGCTATGAGATTGAAAGAAAAAAACATTTGGAATTATTAAAGAAAATAGAAAAATAGGACATGAACATCCTAAAACATATAAAAAATAATTATTTTGAATCAGATTCAGTTCCAAATAATCTAAATATAAAATCAAAAAACCTTAAGATTAATTCTAATATAAAAATAAACATAAGATAAAATAAAATATGATTAAGAAAACTTGGGATTTTTGCTAAACTATTAATTATTCTTGGAATATCAAAAAAACCAGGTGTTAATAAAAATATACCTAATAAAGTAAAAGGAACCATTTTAGCCAAATCTTTAGATAAATCCTGGCTGTAATAAGCAGTCATTCTAATTGCTGCAATTACTGCTGCAGAAATCAACAATATTTGAGAAACCTCTCTAGTAGATAACATTAAAATAAAAAATGCAAATACTCCAAACCAAAAGAACAATAAAAATGGAAGTATGATAATATATTCTAAAAAATAAAAAAAACCAGCTAAAAGTTTTGCCCAAAGAGAATGTTCTAATTTATTATATTGGGCAAGATTTAATTCTAAAATATCTCTTCGTGCAATAAATTTATATAATTTCCAGATAAAAATAGAATAAACTAAAATTAAAACTGCTATTAAAAATAAATTTAAAAAAACCTCTCCTCCTGAAGGTAAACTATTAATTAGAAGATTATACAAATCAGCAACCTCTTTTTCTATTTCTGCCCAAATCATAAATCAATAAAGAATAAATTGTTTTTAAAAGTTGTTATTAATATTTCATATTAATAATTGTTTTCTTTTTTTCAAAAGCTTTCAGAGACTTATCTCTCATTTTTCTAATATGATTTTCTAA
>CAZPQF010000052.1:0-4174 GCA_964588735.1 Candidatus Woesearchaeota archaeon | reverse complement strand
TAGCAGCAATAATGGTTTTATGGGCTTTTATAAGGCCATTTTTTACAAAAGGTGGAGAACAATTTGCAAAACAACAATTGCTTAATTTAGATTTACAAATAAAAACAGTTACTAATACAAGTTCCACAGATTTTAATGTTTATGTAAAAAGAGGACATGGAAGTGCAGAAAATTTTGATGGGATTTTAATTATTTTTTATTCTGGACAAGAATCAGAATCTATTAAAAAAAGCAAAACACAAGGTGATAATATTCCAAAAGAATTAGAAACAATAAGATATTCTGTAACAGCTAGTTTAGATAGTGTAGAAAAAATATCTGTAGCACCTATTATAAAAACAGAATCAGGACAAGAATTAATAGGCATGGAATCAGCTCCAATAACAATTGGAGAATCTAAAATAACTTATGATAATGGAAATGGTAATGATGATGGAAATGGAGATGAAGACAATGGTGGAACAGTTGGTTGTACTACTAATCAAGATTGTATAGATGAAATGGGTGATGATTATATATGTAGAGATAGTGATGGAACATGTTGTATAGAGTACGAAACAAGTACATGTAGTGCTTGTCCTGGATTAACTACATTTCCAGATGATGATGGCTGTTGTGTTTGTGTTAAATAATAAATATATTTATAAAATAAAAAAATCCTATAATAATATAAAATGATAAAAAATAAAAGAGGTTTAAGTGAAGTAGTTACAGCAATTATTGTTATTTTATTAGTATTAGCAGCAATAATGGTTTTATGGGCTTTTATAAGGCCATTTTTTACAAAAGGTGGTGAGCAATTTCAAAAACAACAATGTTTAACTTTAGATTTAAAAATTGAAAAAGCAGAAACAGTAAGTAATGATTATTATATATATGTAAAAAGAGAACAAGGAACTGCAGAAAATTTTGTAGGTGTGTTATTAGTTTTTTATGATGGTGATGAATCAGTATCTATAACAAAATATAATTCAATAAGTGAATTAGGATTAAAGAGATTTAAAATAACTCAATCTAATTTAGGAACTGGATTTACTCCAGATAGAGTTAGTGTTGCAGGAATATTAAGAACAGAATCTGAACAAGAATTTATATGCACTGAATCTGCAAAAAAACAATTTGAAGCAGGAACAGTAACATGCACACCTGATTGCACTGATAAAGTATGTGGTGATGATGGCTGTGGTGGAAGTTGTCCTCCAGGTTGTGATACAGAAGAAACTTGTTATAATGGACAGTGTTATACTTCATGTACTGTAGAAACAGAAACAGATGATTGTACTGAATCTACAAGACCAATATGCCATTCAACAGAAGAAATTTGTGTAGAATGTGAAACAGATGCAGATTGTGATGATGAGAGTGATGAAACAATAGATACTTGTAATACTGATGATTTTAATTGTGAATACATATAATAACAGAATAATAGCATAAAAATAAGTTTTCTTATTTATTTTTAATTTAGAATTTCTTAATTAGTTTTATCTTTGAAGATAATTTAATAATCAATAACCCTATATAATTTTTTCAATCATTACACAACCCTTATAATATAAAATCCTACTCTAAAAATCCTTAAATATATTTATTAACTATTAATCATATCAACCTTGAGCCAAATTTCTTTCCATATATATTTTATTTTTGCCTAATTTATAACCTAATTTTTTATAATATTCTCTAACACCTACTCCAGAAATAACTTGTAATTTTTTTATTTTATTTTTTTTAACAATTTCCTCAGCTTTATTCATCAATTGTTTTCCTAATCCAGTATGTTGCCCTAATTTATTTTTTGATTTTTCTTTTAATTTAAGTGCGTGTCCATAAACATGAAGTTCTCTAACAACTGCTCGCTTTGCTCGCCTAAATTTCACTCGCTCATTTCTATTTGCTTGAGTTAATTTATCTCTATTACCCATAAAAAGTTTTGTTCCATTATCAGTATACTTGTTGTTAAACTTTTGAGTTGTATTATTAATTCTTATATTTGGGGTAGTTAAAGGTATAATTGAATCAAGATTATCAATCCTCAATCTCAATAATCCAAATAAAATATCATCTTTATTAATAATCTCTAAAAAATATTCATCTCCTTCAGACGCTTTATATTTTGTAATTTTTAATTTTAAATTTCTTTCTAAATCTTCAACAGAATTGTCTCTTAAAAAAAATCCAATTTCCCTAAATCTAATTTCTTTTATTTTAAATTTTTTAGATTTTTTTTCTAATTTTCTTAATTCTTGTTCAACATCTTTTCTTAAGTCAATTTTAATAACACCAGCAACAATATAATCTGGAGGAAGTTCTCTCATTATTCTCATAGCTCTACAATATCTTGGAATTATTTTCATTAATTCAATTAATAATTTTTGTGTTTGTTTTTTATTATATGGTTTATATTTTTTATTCCAATATAAATTTTCAAGTTTCGCACCTTTAATAACCTGACAGGGATATATTTTAACTTGGTCTGGTTTAAAATTTTGATTAGAGAATATTTCTTTAAACATTTTAATATCTTTTTTAATATTGCTTCCAGGCAAACCAGGCATTAAATGATAACCTACCTTAAAACCTGCTTTTTTAAGTCTTTTAGTTGCATCAACAACATCTTTTACTTTGTGCCCTCTTTTAACCCTTTGATAGATTTTATCATCAATTGCCTGAACTCCAATTTCTACTCTTGTGCATCCAAAATCTAAAAATTGTTTTATATCTTTATCAGAACATTTATCTGGCCTTGTCTCAAGACACAAAGCAACACATCTGTGTTTTGCTGTTTCATTTATTTTTTTTGCTTTATCTAAATCCTTTGCTATCTTCCCATTTAATCCATCATATATTCCTTTAATAAACTCTTTTTTATAAGATTCAGGATAATCAGGAAAAGTCCCACCCATAACAATAATTTCAATTTTATCTGTAGGATGATTCATGACTTTAAATGAATTTAAACGTGCTTTTGTTTGTTCATAACTATTATAATTTAACATAGCTGCCCTCATAATTGCAGGACTTTTAGGGGTATAACTTTGTGGTACTTTTAAACTCGGACAATATAAACAAGTTCCGTGCTTGCATTTTTGTGGTTTTAAAACAACGGCAATAGGAGTAACTCCAGATATTGTTTTTGTGGGCTTTCTTAATTTTTCTGTTTTTTTGAATTTTTTTACCTTAAACATACATAAAAAGGACAATAATCTATTTAAAGAGTTTTACTATTTTCATATTATTAAAAATATTATTAAAAAATCCAAAAATATCAAGAATCCCAATATTCAACCTCTTATCAAAGACAAGAGGAATTCCTGTGTTTAAATATAGACAAAAAATAATTTTTTATAATGGATAAAAAACAATTAGAAAAAATATTAGAAAAAAACAAAATAGTAAGCAGATTTTTGGGAGTATGTAGTTTAGATGGACTTTTAAAAATATTTAATATAAATCCAGAGGAAGCAAAAATATCATTAAGAAAATTAGCTATAGGATGTTTATATGCTACTCAAAAAGGTATTAGTCCTTGTGTCGATGAAAAAATGAGAAAAGAAATTTGGACAGAAGAATCAAATAAATATTTTAAAAAAGGACAAAAAATAGATTTAATTGATGAACCAATTATAGTTATGCAAAGCAATAACAGAAGATATATTATTACAGGACATACTCATGCTAAACATATTTATAACACAAAAGGTAGAGGGGGTTTAATACAAGCAATTGAAATCAACCATCCAATTATTGATAAATATATAGAACAAGTAGAAAATAGATTAGGAAGACTAAACCGTGTTTCTGAGTTATAAGACACAAATAATCAAAAAAGCAGAGTTTTAAGATTTTAGTTTTAAGAATTATTCAATTTTTTCTTTGATAAAATCTATTTTGAATATTTCATCAACACATTTTTTTATAATTTTTAATAATTCATTAGAATTTTTAGCATCCTCTTTACATTTTTCATCATAATCAGGAAAAGTTCCGCCCATAACAATAATTTCAATTTTATCAACAGGATGATTCATAACTTTAAATGACTTTAATCTAGCTTTTGTCTGTTCATAACTATCATAATTCAAAGCAGCTGCACGCATTATTGCAGGACTTTTAAGAGTATAACTTTGTGGTACTTTTAAACTCGGACAATATAAACAAGTTCCGTGCTTGC
>CAZPQF010000051.1:0-4224 GCA_964588735.1 Candidatus Woesearchaeota archaeon | reverse complement strand
TTAGAGATTTATTTTGTTTACTGCATCAGCAGACAATTTCTTAAACAATAAATTTATAAACCAACTTTTTCTATGTTTTTTATAATCATCAACTACATCATTGCGATATAATTTCTAGGATCGTAATGCATAGGTAGTAGATTAAATTAAACAGTTAGAAAAATGAATTTAAAATCAGAGTTAAAGAAAGTTTTGAAAGAATTAAGAAAAAATAGTAAAAAAAGAAATTTTGAACAATCTGTAGATTTAATTATAAATCTGCAAAAATTTAATCCTAAAAAAGAATCTGTAAAATTATTTATTGATTTGCCTCATAAAATTAAAGATAAAAAAATATGTGGTTTTTTTGAAAAAAATATAGAAGGAATTGATGTTATAACAAAAAAAGAATTTGATAAATATAAAGATAAGAAAAAATTAAAAAATCTTGTTAAAAAATATGGTTTTTTTATTGCTGAAGCTAAATTAATGCCTGCAGTTGCTACTAGTTTTGGTAGAGTATTAGGACCTGCAGGAAAAATGCCTTCACCACAATTAGGAATTCTTCCAGCTGTTAATGAGGATACTGTAAAACAGATTAAACAAAAAATAAACAAAACAGTTAGAGTAAAAACAAAAGAACCAAGTATTAAATTAATAATAGGAAAAGAATCAATGGATGATGAACAAATAACAGAAAATATAATGAAAATTTATACTAATGTTTTGAATTCATTAACAAGAAAAAAAGAAAATATCAAAAATATTAAAATTAAATTCACAATGTCTAAACCAATTAAGATTAAACCTTAAAAGTATAGAATGGCATATCAAAGAGAAAAACCAATTGCAGAACATAAAGTAAAAACATTAAATAAATTAGCTGAGCTTATAGAAAATAAAAGAACAACATTAATTGTTTCAATAAAAAATATACCTTCTTCTCAATTTCAACAAATAAGGGCAAAATTAAGAGGAAAGGCACTAATTATGGTTCCTAAAAAAAGTTTAGTGCAAAGAGCAATTGATAAAATTGAAAAAGGAGGAGTCAAAAATTTAAGAGAGTATTATAAAGGAGATTGTGCTATTTTATTTTCAGATATAGGGCCATTTGAATTATCAGGAATATTAAGTAAAGAAAAAACACCTGCAAAAGCTAAAACAGGACAAATAGCTCCAGAAGATATTGAAATTGAAGCAGGACCAACAGAATTAGTTCCTGGACCTGCAATTAGTGAATTAAGCAGTTTAGGATTACAAGTAGAAGTTAAAGAAGGAAAATTAAATATTAAAAATAATAAAGTAATTGTTAAACAAGGAGAAAAAATAAATGAAAATGCTGCAGGAATTATGTCTAAATTAGATATTATGCCTTTTTCAATTGGATTAGAACCTTTAATTGCTTATGATAATAAAAAAGATAAAATATTTACTGATATTAAAATAAATTCAGAACAAGTATTAAAAGAATTAAAACATATTGCTGGAAGAACTTTTGCTTTTGCTTATTCAATAGGATATATATGCAAAGAAACAATTAAATTATTATTAGGAAAAGCCAACAGCGAAGTTAATGTATTAAATAAATTAATTAGAACTGATGAAAAATCAAAGCAAGCTGAAGAAACTGATGTTAAAGGCCAGGAGAATAAAGGAATATCAAAAGAAAAACCAGAAGAAGAGAAAGAAGATGAATCTGCTGAAAAAAAACCTGAAAAAAAATCAGAGGAAAAATCTAAAGAATCAAAAAATCAAACTCAATCAGAAAATAAATCTAAAGGAGAAGAAAAATGATTGCAAAACTAAACTGTGCCTACGCACAGAAAACTATTGAAAGTTTTGCAAATACAGAAAATCAGAGATTTTCTGTCTCATTAAATTTCGGAGAAATTTAAGAAAATGGAATACATATACGCAGCTTTATTGTTGCACAAACTGGGAAAACCAGTAAGTGAAGAAAGTTTGAAAAAAGTTATTGCAGCTACAGATACACAAGTTGATGAAGCTAAAGTAAAGGTTTTAATCGAAAGTCTTAGAGATGTAGATATTGAAAAAGAATTAGAATCAGCAACTTTAGCCGCAGCAGCTCCATCAGCTTCAGCAGGAGAAGGTAGTGGAGAAGTAAAAGCTGAAGAAAAAGAAGAGAAAGAAGAAAAACCAGAAGCAGCTGCAGAAGGTCTGTCAGCATTATTTGGATAAATATAATTTTTTATTTTATTATAACCTATATCCAAAGGCAGACCTTTAACTTTGATAGTTTAAACTTAATTATGGCTAATTCTTTTAATAGAAAAATAAATAAATGTAGTTTTTCTTAATATTATATGGTTAGAAAATATGATTATATTCAACAATTAGCTGATTATTTTAAAAAAAATCTTTCTAAAGGATATACTGTTGAAGCTTTAAAATGGTCTTTGATAAATCAAGGTTATTCTAGAACAGAAGTTTCAAGAGCAATTAAAATAGCACATGAACAACTTGCTAAAAAAGCACCAAGATTAAAAGAAAAACCAATAATAAAATACCAAGTAATTGATGATAAAGATAAAAAAATCTATGAATTAGATAGTAGCAAAAAAAGTTTTTTTAGAAAAATGAAGGATCTATTTTATGTATAATATTTTTAATTTTTCATATCATTAATCTTGACTATATGGTATCTAAATTGAGTTTTTATAGGTCCAATTATATCTCCTTTTTTTCCAGAAAAACAAGCTTTCTCAAATTCTTTAACCATTTGCCCTCTTGAAAACCAATCTAAACTGCCTCCTCTTTTTTTAGAAGGACATAAAGATCTCTCTTTTGCTAATTTTTCAAAATTTTCTCTATTATTAATTTTCTCTAAAATTTCTTTAGCTTCACTTTCTTTTTTTACTAAAATATGTGATGCATTTACTTTGTTCATTTTAAGGTTTTTTATTAGATCTTACATATTCTTCTATGCTATTTGCTTTATCATGCTTTAATACCCATTGGTCATAAGTTGGATAAAAAACACTAATCTTTGGTAACATTTGTTCTTTAAATTCTTTATAAGTAATATCCTGACTCCCTTCAATTTCTAATATAGCATCTGGGGGCAGACTAAAAAGAGTTTCTAAATCTTCTAAACTTTCTGCGATAAATTCCAACTTATAATGTTCATTAGGTTTAATTCTACCTAAGCCTTTATCTTGATAAGAAATCCAAGTACTCATATAAATATTGAAAGACTCTAATATATAAATTTTTCCAAAGAAAAACGCCCCCACCCCGAATCGAACGGGGATGCCCGTAAGGGCCCGGTTTTCTTCCTCTACTCTTTTTAAGTAAAGGGAGGTTGACGGTTAAGGAACCGTAGGTGCCTTACCTCTCAAGACCGGCGCAATACCATTATGCGATGGAGGCCTATAATTAGAATATAAAATCTACTTTTAAAGTTTATCCTCCCACATACTTGCCAGTTATTATAAAAATATTAAGAATAAAAATAAAAATTTATTATGTCCTTATTTCTTTTTGTTCTTTATTACTATTGCTACTACTACAACTACTGCTATTGCAATTAATATCCATACCCAAGTTAAACCCATTGGTTCTTCTTCTCCTTCTTCTGATGGGGTTTCACCTTCTTCAGGCACTCCTGTTCCACCACTTACAGGTCCTTCTTGGTCTGCAGGTATTTCTTCTGAAATTTTCTTTGTTTCAAGATCTGCTTTTCCGTCTGTTATAGAATTAAGTTTTACAGATAAATCATAAACTCCATCTCCATCTATATCCACCTTTTTTTCTTCACCAACACTCATTTGAATAGTTATTGGATCTGAAGAAATTGTAATTGTAACACTATCTGTTCCAACTGAATCAACACTTATAGAGTGTGAAACATCTGTTGATGCTGCAGAAGTTTGAATCTGTATTTCTACTCTATCATTTACTGCAACTGATTTTGTTATTCCTATATTAATTTGTTCAGAACTTACTACATGTGTTGTTCCTGTTGTGCCTGTTGTTCCTCCACCGCCTCCTGTAGAGACAGGAACTCCAATTGCTTCTACTGTATAATCTGCTGTAACTGTATAATTATTTCCTGCACTATCATTTGCATAACATCCTGTTGTAAATGTTCCATCTGATGTTGTATCTGGTTCTGCTGTATAACCACTGCTAACTACTGTTGCATTATCTGAATAACTACAACTACATTCAATTAATTCTTCTTGAATAAGTGTAGTTGGACTACAACTAAATGTTACTGTTGGT
>CAZPQF010000050.1:0-4281 GCA_964588735.1 Candidatus Woesearchaeota archaeon | reverse complement strand
ATAATTAACATAATTAAAAATGCCAAATTTAATATAATAAAAATAACATTACTTGCTAATAATTCCCCTTTTTTGTTCATAATTTAAAAAAGAAACCTTATTTAATAAAACTTATCATCAAGACAAAGTCACAATTTTATCACAATCGTTATAACTATCTGATTTATCAAGAACTATAATTGGAGGATAAATAGCATTTTTATAATCATAAGTTAAAATAGCATAATCATTATTAATATTTGGATTTATATAAGTAAGAACACTTTGCCTTATTGATTGATCATTAGAAAAAGTAATAAATGATTGTCCAAAATATTGTAAATAAGTTAATTGAGTATTAGGAACTTTATTATTTTCTAACCAATTAAAATATTCATTATAAGTAATCTCTATATTTTTATTTTTCAAATTATCATTAAAATTAATTTTAGAACAAATAGCACAATCATTTTTATTACTCCAGTCAATCTTTCCTTCTCCAAACATCCACCAGCAATCTGCACTTAATTCAGCAATATTTTTTATAATGTCTTTTTTTGTATTAGTAGAACTTATTGATACTTTTTTTGCATCAATTAAACCAGCATTAGAGCAATCCCCATTTCCTAATGCAAAACAATATTTTTGAGTAGTGCATTTTAATCTAAAAAAATTTCCAATATATTTTGTTTGTTTCATAACAACTGAATTATGGCATATTTCTTTATCTGTCTCTCCTCTTAAATTTAATTGCCAGAAAAACAACAAAATAATTCCAAAACTAACAATTAATACAATCAGTATAACTAATTGCTGGGTTGTTAATTCTCCTTTTTTGCCTCTGCATTTATTTTTTGTTTTCATTTTTCTTAAGGTTTTTTAATTTTATTTTAATAACTATAAATAATTTTTAATTAATAAAACTGCTCCTAAAGCAATTACAATAAAAGCAATCCAAATAAGATATTTTACTAATTCCTGCATAGTCATTGCTTTTTTATTCATAAAAATCATATTCGCCATTTTCATATTTTATTTTAATTTGTTTTCCAGGCTTAATTTGAACTCTTCCATAATTCATAACTTGATTTAAAGGCTTACAAATACTACTATGCATCTCACAAGCTCTATATTGGGGGGGATCATATGCACTACCAATAAAGAATATTTTCATTTTTTCATCAGAAAGTTTTTTACAAACACAAATACATGATTTATCAAAACACGTTTCAGGACGATCATGCGTTTTATCCCAAAATACAATAACCCAACCTTCAGGATTATAAACAGTCATAGTTATTTCTTGCCCAGGATTATCTTTTGCTTTCGGCAATGCAGCAACAATAGAATCTAAAGTTGCTCCTGCTTGTTCTTCTTCAGCAGAAAGTTGTTGATTAAAATAAAGTCTTCCTAACAAATAAATTAATAGTAAAATACATATAATTGCAATAATAACTTTTAATGAAAATTCTCCTAATAAAAATCCTTTTTTATTTTTAATATTTATTTTTCTCAACATTTCAATTAAATTTTATTAATTTTTTATTCAACCAAATCCAGGAATTACATATTTAGTAATAAAAGAATAAATTCCTATGCTAACAATTGCTAAAACTGCAACACCTATCGCAATCTTAATTATTTTTTCAATTGTTAAATTTACCATTTTTATTTTTTAAAATCTAAATAAATTTTTTATTGTTTCAACAAATTTATCTAATTTTTCTCCTTTTAAATAAAATATAAAAAACATTAAAATAGCAAGAACAGCAATTGCTATTGCAACCCAGATTAAATATTCTCCTGAAATACCTCTTTTATTTTTTTTCATTATATAATTTAATAAACTCATTTTTTATATTTAACCAATACCCCCCAAAGCCATTGCACCTAAAAATGCAAGTGCTACTATTGCTATAAAAGCAGTTATTAAATATAATAAAACTCCTCTCTTCAAAACTTTTCCAATATCATGCACTTTCTTTAATTTATCTTCTCCTGCATCTACTGCAACCAAAGTAGTTGTTAAAATAAAAATAATTTCAATAATATAAAGTCCTACAGCAATTTGTAAATAATAAGGAGGAATCATTTTAGTAACATCAAAAATAGCCATAATTGTCCCTAAATTTCCAACTTCTTGTGCAATATCAGCCTGATTTAATTTAGATAATGTATTTAATATTAAAGTAATCATTCCAGACAACCCCACAACAACGCCTGCAAGCAAAGGAGCTAAAAAAGTCATGTTGCTTCTCATATCAGAACGAATTTCTGCTAATAAGTCTCTTAATCTATCATTTATTTTATTTATGTTTTTCACATAATCAGAAATAGACATTAAAGCATTAGCAGCAACTTTCAATCCTTTTTTAACAGCTTCTAATAAAATCCTCATACTTGTTAAAATTAATCCAGAAGGATAATAAATAAGAGCTCCTCTTCTTTTATTAAAAATAGCTTGTTCTAAAGACATTCCTGATTGCCTCATATTAGCATTAACAATTCTGAAAAAATTCTCAGTCACCATTCCTTTAGAACTTTTAGCAACTTTTCCAAAAGCAATTTCTGCAGGAATTCCATCAGCTAATCTATTCCCTAACTGAAATATAGAAGAAGCAAACTCTTTTTCAAGTTGTTTTGTATAATCTCTGCTTTTAATTAATTCTTTTGTTTTCATTTTAAATGCAATTATAAAAAACAACCCTGCTCCTAAAGGAACAAATAAACCTAGCAATAAAGCACCTAATCCATAAGGCCCTGCAATTCCTTCAACTGTTTCTTTATAATCAAAAAACATGCTTTCGCCTAAAAAACCTAATTTTGCCTGTGTAAGTGAAAAATCTTCAATACCTAAATACTGATAATACAAAGGAAAAAAACCAATTAAAAGAATTGGCAATACAACTAAAAAAGCAATTAAATAAGGTCTCTTACTTTTAAATTGATAATACAGCGGATTTTTTTCAATAATTCCTGTTTCACCATATCCTCCTGGACGTTTAGAAATAATTTCATTAGTTAAATAAAAAACAAAAAAAGGAATTATTAAATTAAACAAAATTAAAACATGATACCATTTAATAATTTGAACTAAAGCAGAAGCTAATGGAATAAGGGCCAATCCTAAAGTAGGCAATACAATTCCTAACATATAAAGATTAAACAAAGGACTTCTAACATCATGAGTATATTTTAACATCTTATCATAAACACCATCTAAAATAACTTGTAATGCTTTGTCTAAAACAGTTATTCTTCTTGAATCACTTGGTTCATATAAACTAGATTCAATTAAATGAAAAGATTCAATAAATTCTATACTATAATCTCTCCAAGTTTCTAAATAAGCATCTAAACTATCTTTAATTGTAGAGAATTTTCCTGTTTCAACATCCCAAAATATTTTCTTAAAATCATAAGCAAGAGGAGGATTCAAATGCTTAGAAGCAAAAGCAATTGCTCTTTCTAAATTACTGTTATGCCTCATATAAATTACAACATATAAAATAGCAGGAACCATCTGGCTGCTGGCTTTTAATCTCCATTTTAATGCATATTTTTTAGGAAGATTATAAGTATAATAAAAAATAAACAAAGAAAATATTAAGATTAAAAATAAAAATAAAAAGGGAAAATTACTCAACTCTGCTCCTTGAATTAAAAATACTGAAACAGAAATTAATACTCCAATAAAAAAACTTAATAATAAAGATAAAACAGATAAAGTCAAAACCTGACTTGGAGTTACATTTAAATGAGAAGTTTCAATAAATTTTTTTACTTTTTTCTCATCTTTTTTTGAGGGCCTAATCTTAATTATATTTCCTAAACTCTGACACCATTTTTCATATCTACTTAATTCTGGCATCATTTCTTTTTTAAATTGCCCATATTCTCTACTAACTTCTTCTGTTTGACTAGGAGAAAAAACATCTGAATTAACTTCTTTTTCTATTTTTCTTTTATATTTTTCCAGAATTTTTTTTACTTCAGGACTTGTCATTTAATATACCTCTTTTATGTATGAAAAACAACAAAGAACAATTAATAAAACTTATTATTATTTTATTAAGAACATTAATAACCCAAAACCCTTAAAGTAATATTTATTTGAGTGGATAATTAGATATCCTAAATCTAAACACAATATCAAAATTTATCAAATAGAATGTTTATAAATATAAATAAATCACCCTCTTTAAAAGGGCTGGGTATCGATAACAAAATGTTAAAACTAACAAATCCAAAGTTGAGAAGAGTTTTTGATATTAACAATCTTAAATCAATACAAGGAGCGAT
>CAZPQF010000049.1:4157-4371 GCA_964588735.1 Candidatus Woesearchaeota archaeon | reverse complement strand
AAAAAGGTAAAATAAAAAATGAAACTTAATACATATACGCAAAAATTACAAGAAAGTAATTGTTTTCAAAAATTTATAAAAGAAAATCCAGATGCTTATTTAATGGCTGGTTTTTTTGTATTAGATTATGAAGCAAAAAAACATATACACCATATAGATTATTATCTTCCTAATCAGAAAAAAGTAATTACTTTTGAAATTGGAAAAGAAATTA
>CAZPQF010000049.1:0-4147 GCA_964588735.1 Candidatus Woesearchaeota archaeon | reverse complement strand
AAAAACATCCAATAAAAGATTTGATTATGAAGAAAAAACCTAAACAAATAGATGAAAAAACAAATATTGATTTAGATGAACTTAAATTTATAGTTGAAGAAGAATGTAAAAACCAAACAATAACAGAACCAATAAGAAAAATAATTGCAGTTATTCAGAAAATAGATGGTAAAAAAATATGGATTTTAAACTGCATGCTTGGAGGAATGGAATTTTTAAAAGTTCATGTTGATGATGAAAACAAAGATGTTCTTTATTTTGAAAAAATGAATTTAATGGATTTAGTTAAAAAAGTTTGATGTTAATAATAATTAAGATTTTTTTAAGGCTCTTTTGAGTAAGGATCAACCTATTGCACTTTTATAAATCTAACTTATAAAACTTGAAGGATTATTTCTTTTATTAATAGAAGTAGGGCGGGTTGAGATGTTAGTTGAGCTCTAATTTATAATATCTACAGATTATTTATTGCTTATTATCAATTAGATTTAAATATAAAGAAGAATTATTTTAGTTATGAAACATGAAGAAATGTGGGACCATATTGCAGAATCTTATAGCAGAAGAAGACAAATGCCTTGGAAAGATGTAAAATGGTTTTTAGATAGAATAATCTGGAAACCAAAATCTAAAGTTTTAGATATTGGATGCGGAACAGGCAGAGAATTAATGTATCTTTCAAAAAGAAAAAAAGACAAAAAATTAAAATTATGCGGTGTTGATCTTTCTAAAAATATGTTGGAAAAAGCAAAACAAGCTTCAAAAAAATTAGATATTAAATTAAGTTTAAAAAAAGCAGATATAACAAAAAAACTACCTTATAAAAAAAATAGTTTTGATTATGTTATTTCAGTAGCGACTCTTCATCATTTAACAAAAAAACAAGCAAAAGAATTATTAAATGAGATATATAAAATATTAAAACCAAAAGGAAAATTATTTATTTCTGTTATAAATAAAAGACAATTAAAATATTTCTTCAAACCAAAAGAAATTTCTGTTAAAAAACAAATGAAAGGAAAAAGATATTATAGATATTTTTATTTTTATAAAAAAAGAGAATTAAAAAAACTTTTGAAAGCACACAAATTTAAGATAATTAAAACAAAATCAAGAAAAAACACAAATATTTTTGCGAGGAAAATTGATTAATAAAATATATAATTTTTCTTTATTATTTCTAATCTAATAAGGGTGTTTTTCTATGTTTTTTAAAATAAACTCAACTTATTTTTATATTTTATAGAGAATTGTCACAAATATTTCTGCTAACATAATTATAAATGCTATTAAATTTGTTATAATAAAAGAAGAGCATAGTTAAAAATTTGGCAATATAACTTATACTTTCAATAATATTTATCTGTTAATAGTATATTATTGGTATTTTTTGTTAAGATTAATTTTATTCTCCTTCAAACATCAAGAACTTTCAGTTCTTCTGGCTCTAAAATTTTGAAATCCTCTAATCGTAATTAATTATGTTAAGGATGCTGATCAGAAAATAAAAGAGATCATTCATTCTCTCTAAAACTAACAATATTAAATAATTTGTAACCTTTATCTGATAATTTTTCTCTTCCACCAAGATCTTCTAGTTCTATTATAACACCGCATTCTTCAATTTTGCCGCCTAATCTTTCAATTAACTGACATGTAGCTACTAGGGTTCCAGATGTTGCTATTAAATCATCTATAATTAATACTTTTTGTCCTGGCTGAATAGCATCTTTATGAATTTCAACTGAATCTTCTCCATATTCTAATTGATATTTTTCTGAGATTTTTTCTCCTGGAAGTTTTCCTGATTTTCTTATTGGAACAAAACCAACATTTAATCTGCTTGCTAAAATTGCCCCTATTATAAATCCTCTTGATTCAATTCCAGCAACAACATCAATTTTCTTTTCAGAATATCTATTCATAAAAATTTCTATTACTTTATTCATTCCTTCCCTATCTTTTAATAATGTAGTAATATCTCTAAACATTATTCCGGGTTTTGGAAAATCAGGAATTGTTCTTATTTTTGATTTAATAAAATCAGATTCTGCTGTATTAAATTTTGAGATTGTTTGTATAATCAATTTTTTCACTTTTTCTGCATTATTATTAAATATTTTCAAAACCTGTTCCCATGTTACTGGTTCTTCATCTTGTTTCCAGCAGTCATAATCAGTGGACATTGCTATTGCTGCATATTTTATTCCTATTTCATTTGCTAAAGTTGCTTCTGGTGCTATTGACATATTAATAACATCTGCACCCCATTGTTGAAACATTTTAGATTCAGCAAAAGTAGAAAATCTCGGGCCTTCAATTGTAATTACAGTTCCTTTTTCATGATATTTGTAATTTAATTCTTGACAGCTTTTTATTAATCTTTTTCTTAAAAATTTAGAAAAAGGAAAAGCCATTGGTGTGTGTGCTGGACCTTTTTCAGGAGAAAATTCATCATAAAATGTTATTTGTCTATGGCGGGTAAAATCTATAAATTGGTCTAAAATTATAAAATCTCCACGTTCTATTTCTTTTTTTAAAGAACCTACTGCAGTTGTTGAGATTATGTGTGTGCATTTTTCTTGTTTTAATGCATAAATATTTGCTCTGTTATTAACATGTGTTGGAGGAATTGTATGCTGTTTTCCATGGCGCGCGAGAATAACAACTTCTATATCATTTATTTTTCCCAAAGTAAGAGAAGAACTTGGTTTTCCATAAGGTGTATGTGTTTCTTTTGTTTCATAATTTTCAAGAATTTTAGGGTCATCTAATCCACTACCACCTATAATACCTATTTTCATGAAAATTAAAAGAGGAAGATATTTAAAAGAATTGTTGGGTTTGAATGAGTATGTTTTTATGTTAATAAAAAATTCGAGTGTTCCAGATATTTGTTTGAGCAAATTGAATATAATTCCTGTTATGTCTCCCGAGCCCAGCAGGGCGTGACAAGAAATTCTAAAAGAATTTCGCAGAGTAAAAATCAATTTTTAAAGTGGGAGCACAAAGGCGCATTTATCAGAAAGCTTTAAATACTCCTCAATAATGACAAATATTATGGAACGAGATAAAGCTATTGGAAGAGTATTGAATGCTGTTGGTATTACAGATAATCAGATAGATTTAGTCGGTAGAATTTTATCTTTAGAAGATGATAAAGATAGAGTTCATTCTGTAGATTTACACTATAACACAATAGGATATGATGGCCTTTCAGCAGAGATTTTTCTATTAAAAGATTTTCAGAATTTAAGTGAATTTAGGGGCTATTTGTCCACTCATGAATTGCCTGCTGAGAGGACATGGGTAGAAGAGGGACATTATTTTCTAGGGAGTGATAGTATAAAATCCGAATTCTGTGTACCACAATTCTATCCAAAGAGATAAAATTCTAAGATGCATCATTATTGAGGGTGAGCGAAGCGAAAGTTTGCAAGACGTTCCCGAGGATTTTTTCCGTAGGAAAAAACCGCAGAGTTGAGTTTAAGTTTTATTCTGTAAATCATCTTCGTAGAAGACTATCTTTTAGGGCACGCGCGCTTTTTTGCTTCTTTTTTTCAAGAAAGAAATCGCCACGAAAAGCGAAAATTCAGGCAACCAAAGGATTTTTAAAGTTTAGATATATAATAATGTTAATAACTGTCCCGTATGGTTCGCCATATTGGGACTACTTTTTATTCAATGCTTTTCTTAAATTAATTGAGCCATCGCAACAATTTCTTAATTGATATGAAGAACTTTTTGGAAAGAAAGCGTTAATTACTATTTTACCATTCTTTCTAACTAGATTTATTGCAGGGATAAAATCTGCATCTCCAGAAACAATTATTGCTACATGATATAAATTTTCATAAGAACCTTTGATTAAATCTGTTGCTAAATAAACATCATCTCCTTTTATTGTAAAATCAACAGAGCCATTAGGTAAAACAATTTTTCTTAAATTGCAAAGAACAATATGAAAATTTGGAATTTTCTTTATTTTGTCTAAAAATCTTTTGTGTTCTTTGTATTTTTCTTCATTTATTGATTTATCCAAAAGAGCAGTGTAATAAAAAATATCTAAAACCTCTCTTTTTGTTTCAATTCTTTTTATTATATCTTCAAATTTTATTTTTATATCAAATCTCTTTAAGTTATGATA
>CAZPQF010000048.1:3820-4408 GCA_964588735.1 Candidatus Woesearchaeota archaeon | reverse complement strand
TATTGATAAGAGTTGGAGATGAAATATTTACGCTAATTATTAGACACGCCCTGTTATGTTATTTTATTTATTTTTCTCTGATTCTGATTTTTCTTTTTTCTCTTTTAAATCAGAAGAAGTTATAAATTCAGTATAATGACATTTTCCACAATAAATTCTGTTACCTGATTTCATTAAAAAAACCCCAGGTCCGCATCTTGGACAATATTTGTCTCTTTTTATTTTTCCATTTTCTATAGAATACTTTTTATATTTCTTGCTAGTTAGTTTGTTTTTATGTGGTTTTTTTCCTTTCTTTAAAATTTTTTTAGGCATTTTTATTATTTTTTATTTAGTCTTAAATATTATTAAATTATATCTTTTTAAGGTTTTCTAAGTTAGGTTCAATTCTCACTTAGTTGAACTCTAACTCATATTTTTATTATTTATTACCGGCTCTTTCTTTTTATGATATCTCTTTACTTTCTTTGCTTTTTTCTTTAGATTCTACTTGTTTCTCTTCTTTAGCTTTTTCTTTAGTTTGAGTCTGTTGCTCTTTTTGTTCTTGTTCTGGTTTTTCTTCTGATTTTATCTCTTCTTTATCTTCTT
>CAZPQF010000048.1:0-3720 GCA_964588735.1 Candidatus Woesearchaeota archaeon | reverse complement strand
AGATTTTTCTTTAGTTTGAGTCTCTTGTTCTTTTTGTTCTTGTTCTGGTTTTTCTTCTGATTTTATCTCTTCTTTATCTTCTTTCTTTTCTTTAGATTCTGCTTGTTTCTCTTCTTCAGATTTTTCTTTAGTTTGAGTCTCTTGTTCTTTTTGTTCTTGTTCTGGTTTTTCTGTTTTTTCAGATTTTTTAGAAGCTTCTTTTTCTGCTTTTCTTTGTTTTCTTGTTGTAATTTTATTTTTCTCTTTATCTTCTTTATTAGTATAAATCTCAGCATCTATAATAAATAAATGTGTTCCAAATTTTCCTTTTACATTTAAAATATTGATATTTTCTTCTGGAATTTTTAATTCTTGAGCAATTATTCTTACTACCTCTTCAAATGAAAGACTTTTATCTGATTCATAACTTGCTTTAATTTCTTTTCTGTTAAATAATTTATTTTCTTTTTCTTCTAAAATTTTTACCATCTTAAATTGTTTTTATTTATTTGATTATTAATAATATATAATTTTTAAGATTTTTTAAGTTATGTTCCATCTAATTCTCAGATTTAAAGTTGTTTTTTATTTATTAATATTTTATTCAACTATCTTGTTTTAATTGCATAAGTTCCTTTTTTATGCAATTTTAATTTTTTAGATAATTCTGATTTTTCTGGATTTAAAACAATTATTTTCCCTTTAAACATGTCAGTAGTTTCTTTACTTCCGCAATTAGGACATTCATCTCCTTCATAGATTAGGTTGCAATTTTTACATGCTTTTTGTTTAGGCATTTTCCATTATTATTTTTTTCCTCCAAATTTCTTTTTACCTTTGTCTTCAGATTTTGCAGCTGCTTTTGCTGAATGTTTTTTTCTTTTTCTTTCTTGTTCAATCCATTCTAATTTCCCTAATCCTGGTTGTCTCATTGTTAACCCTAATTTTGATTGTTCTCCTTTAAAAGAAATAGCAACAATTCTTGCTAAACATTTATCCCCTTTTCTCAAGCTTCTTTTAGTTTCTTTACCTGTTAGAGTATTTGATTTTGAAAAACTAACATAATCTTCCATTGTCTGGCTGATATGAATCATTCCCTGCATTGCTCCTAAATTTATAAAAGCTCCAAAATTTGTAATTTCAACAACATTTCCCAACACTAACTCTTGTAACTCTGGTTTCCAAACTAATAATTTAAAATTAGATTTATAATATGCTGCTCCATCTCCTGGAATTATTATTCCTTCTCCAACACCCATTACACCTATTACAGAAATAACTGCTCCAAATTCTTTATCTATATAATCCTTATAAGTTTCATTAAGTTGTTTTTCAACTGCTTCAGCTGTTGCTAAACCAAATAGTCTTGGGTCAACTCTTACATAATCTTCAACTTCAATTAAATAGAACATTTTATAAAAATTATAGTAAAAAATGGTTTAAAAAGCTTACTCCTTGTTACAATAATTCTTAAAAAATTAATTATAATAAAAGTAGATAGAAAAAGATAGTTTATTTAACATAATAATTATATTACTAACCTTTACTGGTTTGGCTATTGGTTTTAGGTTTTATAAATAAAGAATATAGATTATTGGCTTGGTTAATTTTTCTCATAGTTATAACAACAATTACAATTTTTATAATTTTTAATCAATACATTAAAAAAAATAGAGGATAATGAAAAATCAATAAAACAGATTAAAAAAGATTTAAATATTAAAAAACGTTTAAGTATTTAGAAACAAAACCTAAAGATTATAAAATAGGTAGAAAATGACAAAAAACATATCTGATTATTAATGAATATAATAAAAATAATCGCTATAATATTGTTAGGATATATAATCTTAAAAGCTTTAGAAATAATTTAAATCAATTATACAAACTCTAATTTTTTTCTCCCTCTTATAGTTAATATTCTTGTTTTATTTTTAAGTCTTTTTTTTAATTCTCTGTCAAGTGTTGCAACACCAATATTTTTATTTTCTTTTATATAATTAACTATTAAATTGTCTAAATGTTTTTTATGATTAGTTTTATTAAGTTTTATTGTTTTAAGTGGTTTAATTATTTTAAGACATAAAGATGCTAAATCTCTGTTTTTCAGACTTTTTTGTTTTTTTTCATCTTTTTTTAATTTTTTTAATTCAATTATAACTTCTTTAGGAATTAATATTTGATAACCCATTGCTGGAATTTCATCTACAAAATCTATTTTTTGTTTTACACAAGTCATAATAAAATTTGTATCTAATATAATTTGTTGCATAATTATAATTATTGGTTATATTTTATAAAATGTTTGTTAATCTCAATATGCAAATATTTTTAAAAATAATAAGGAAATATTTATAAATAACTTTCTTTTATATAATTTATGGTAAAAAAGGTGGATAGAAAATTATTTTCATTAATACTTATAATTATTATAGTATTTTCAATAATTTTCTTATTTAATTATAAAGGGATTATAACTCAAACTGGTTTTGCAATATCTGATTATGATTATATAAATGAAGATCCTTCTTTAGTGGGATATTGGCCTTTTGATTATGATTCTCATAATGTTGTTGGAGTTTATGATTATTCTGTATGGGGAACTCATGGAAGTGCTTGGCATGGTGTAGAATATCCTGTTAATGGAAAATTTAATAAAGCATATGGATTTACAGATGCTTCTGGAGATGATGCCTATATTTTTATTCCTGCATCAGATGCTTTTGATTCATTAGATGGTACAACTGAAAGTGTATTTTTATGGGTTAAACCAAATCCTGCTGACAATGCCGATGAATCAGTTATATTGGCTAGCCGTAGTATTATTTCAGGAAGAAGATTAACATATAAAGGCAATAAATTTGTTTTTTCAATAGCAGATAGTGAAACAGGCAATATTTATAATTTAGAAAGTTCTAATTTACCAAAAAATCAATGGTATAATGTGGGGTATACTATTTCTAATAAAAATGTTAAATTATATATAAACGGTTTATTAGAAGATGAAGTAACTTTGCAAAATAATGCTTGGGAAGCAGATAGTTATTGGACATTAGGTGGTAGAAATAAATATTTCAGAGGATATATTGACGAAGTAATGATGTTTAATAGGCCTTTGTCTACAGACGAATTAAGAGATATATATGATGGTTTAGGAACAGGTTATGATTATATAAAAAATAATATTAAACAATGTAAAAAAATATTAGCACCAGGAGCATATACTTTGACTTCAGATATAGAAACAAATTTTGTTTATGATTGTATTGTTATTGAAGCAGATAATGTTATTCTTGATTGTAATAATCATAAAATAACTACTCATTTTGCAAATTCAATTATTGTCAATAATTCTAAAAATATTGAAATAAGAAATTGTAATCTTAAAGCAGAAAATGATAAATATGCTGTTATTTTAAGAGGAAATAATAGAGAAGTTATTTTATCAAATAATGATTTTTCAAGAATAAATAGACAAGGTAATATTTTAGATTTTGATGCTATAGACACTGTTGCTATAATGTATAATTGTCAGATGACTAATGACTTATCTTTAGGGCAAATTACATTTAGGTCTGGCACTAATGGGGGGATAAATGGATTGCATGTAGGCAATATGAGCATAGATGAAAGAATTTTATTATGGGAATCAGGAGCAGAAGCAACTTATAATCAACATTGGACACTTCAAGGACTTATAAAAGATGAAGAGGGAAATTCTATTCCAGATGTAACAATTGA
>CAZPQF010000047.1:0-4602 GCA_964588735.1 Candidatus Woesearchaeota archaeon | reverse complement strand
GAAGAAAAAGAATCAAAAGAAAATTCATTAAGTCAAAAATTTAAAAAACTATTTGCTGAAAAAAATTCTTATAATGATAAAATAAAATATTTTGAATCAATAATGTTGCAAAAACAAAATAATCAGAAATTAAAAGAAGATGAAATTAATAATTTAAAAATAGACAGGGCAAAAGTAGACGCAGAAATTGAAAATTTTGAAATAGAATTAGAAGATTTTAAAGGGGTTGACATAATAAAAGGCACTGTTGAGTCTTTAAAGTCAAAATTAATAAAAACTAAAGAAATTTTAGAAAAAATAGGAAATGTAAATATGCGTGCTTTAGAAGAATATGATAACATGAAAAAAGAATACGAGTCAGTTTACCAAAAAGTTCAGGTTTTAGAAAAAGAAAAAGATGATATCCTTAAGATAATACATGAAATTGACATTAAAAAGAAAAAAACATTTAATAAAACTCTTAAAAAAATTAATGAATTGTTTTCAAAAAATTTCTCTCAATTAAGTGCAAAAGGCATAGTAAGTTTAGAAGTAGAAGATAAAGAAAACCCTTTTTCAGCAGGTATAGATATATTAATCAAATTTGGAAAAGGAAAATATTTTGACGTGAAATCACTTTCTGGAGGAGAACAAACACTTGTTGCACTTTCTCTAATTTTTGCAATTCAAGAATATAAACCATATTATTTTTATATTCTAGATGAAATTGATGCTGCTTTAGATAAAAGAAACTCAGAGAGATTAGCATCTTTACTTAAAAAATATATGAAAAAAGGGCAATATATTGTTATAACCCATAATGATGCAATTATAACAGAGGCAACTTATATTTATGGAACAAGTATGCATGAAGGAATTACAAAAATAGTTAGTTTAGAAGTTTAAATTAATCCCTTATCTTTTTTTTGTTCTAAATTCACGATGCTTTTTTATTCTTTTAAAATATTTATTTAAATTTATTCTTGCCTTCTCTACTTATTCATATTTTTTCCTATCTCTGCATAAGATAGGGTTTCCCCCATGTTTTTTATAATATCCAATTACAACTCTTTTTATTTTTTTGTTTAATATAAAAAAAAAGAATATAAAAAATAAAAAAAAATAAAAAAAAATTAAAAATTCCCTTAGTAGTAACTTTCATTAAACTCTTCTGGTGTTTGAGGTTTCCTTGTAAGCAATACAATTAAAACAATCAATAGAACAACAAAAACTATAGCTAAAACCACAGTTAAAATAACTGCTGGGTTTGAGATATTTCCGCCTTCTACTGTTGCATTTAAACTTGCTCTTTTTACAAGTTCATTGTCAGAGTATACATTTACACCAAAGCTATATGTTCCTTCAGCATTTGCTTTTACTCTAACTTTAACAACTTTACTTGATCCAGCTGAAATAGTTACAAGTTGTTCATCAACATTTACAATCAAGTTTTCAGCTTGTTCTGGAACAATATTGTATATTTTCATACTGTTTGTTGGATTAACTAAAAGCAATTCATATACAACTTCTTCACCAACAGCCATCTGCTTGCTTGATATTGATGTTAAAACATCGCTTGTTCCTACACCTTGTATTAAAACAAGTTTTTCAGAAGCAACACTTTCATCTTTATTATATGCTTCAACTTGTAAAATGTAGTTTCCAGCTTCTGTTTCTGAGGGTATTATTAAAAATACTCTTCTTAAAACTGTATCATCATTGTCACTGCCATTATCTCCTGAGTCTTGAGGCAATAAATCACCCATGTAGACTGTTCTTGATACTTGTAATGATGGGATTGATACATCAACAAATATATTATTCATTTTATGCATACCCATATTTTTCACAACAACATCTACTTGCATAATGTTTCCAGCATTTGCTGGTTGAGCCTCTACAGATAAAATTTCAAGGTTATAAGATTCTCTTTGAACTCTTACAGTTAAATCTTCTAAGTTGTATTCTTTGTCTTTAGTTACAACTCTAAGACTTAATCTATAGTTTGTTACAAGACTTTCATCAGAATCAATATCTTCTGGAACTTTTAATGACAATACTTCCTCATATGTTCCATTTTCAAACATATCAAATCTTTCAGTACTACCTGAAATATCTTTTCTATAACCATTGATTTCTGCTTTAACTCTAACATCTTCTGCATCTTCATTTGCTGTAAATACAATTTTTACAGGAATAGTTTCACCTGCAAATACAGCTATTGAATCAACAGAAAGTGCATCTACATTGTTGATAGTAACTTCTTCTACAGTTATATCAAGTTCTTCAGTTGCTTGTACAGTTCCTGCTAAGATTAAAAATAATGCAAGAACCGCCATCAAGGAAACCAAAATTTTATTTGGTCTCATCATTTTATTCATTTTAAATTTAGTTATTTATTTTAATAAAAATTTCTTTATAAACTTTATGGTAGTAACATTTGTACTACCTATTTATAGTGAATTCTTTCCAAAAACTTTAAATATTTGTTATAACATGTTATAACATAGATAATTATTACTAAAATGCCTCCAAAAACACGTAGAATTTTTATGAAAAAAGCAATTAAAGTAGGGAACAGTGCAGGAGTATTATTGCCAAAAAAATTTTTAGGATCAGATGTTAGAGTTATAATTTTAAAAAGACCGCCACATATCAGAAAAGATGCTGTTAATATACTAGAACCTTATTTAGAGAATATTTTAGGTATTTATATTATTAATATATCTGAAAAAAATATAGATTTAATTGCAGTTTCCACAAATATACAGGAAATAATTCATAAAGGAAGATATAAAATAAGCATAGTTCCTATATCTAAAATTAAAAAAGATCTTAAAACTCAAAAAACACTTCAAGAAAAAATAAAACAAGCAAAACCAGTATTAAACAAGCCCTTACTTTTAGAACTTAGAAAAAATCTTTAATTTTTGTCTTTATATTCTTTTCCTTTTCTAAATCCATTACAATAGACCATCACCATTTTCTGATAAAATCTTTCTATTTTTTCTTGAGGAACGTCTTCAAGTAAATCTAATATATGTGTTGCTGTTTCTCTATTCATAGTATCACTTTTAAGTTTATCTGCTAAATCCTTTTCTACTCCTTTAATACCCATTTTTATTAATACTAAGATTATTTATAAATTTTCATATATTTTTAATCCTAAAACACTATCTCCAATAGGATCAGGAGATTCATTTATTATTGTGATTTCTTTATTTTCTGGCAGGTTTTTTAATAGTTTTTTAAGTTCTTTTTCATCTGTTAATTTATGTTTTTTCTCTCCTTTTTCTCCATATTCTATACCTGAAAAATGAATGTGTATTTTTTTAGCTGATTTAAATTTATTAAATATCTCTTTATAATTAATTTTTCCAGAATTTCTTGCCCTAATATGTGCAAAATCTAATGTAAATTTACATCCTGTTTCATCAACTAATCTTTTAATCTCATTCACATTCCCAAAAACATTTTTTTTACCAGATGTTTCAGGAGCTATTTTAATATCCCATCTTTTTTGTTTTATTGTTTTTTGAATATCAATTATCTGATTTTTAATTTGTTCAAAAGCAACTTTTTTCTCATCTCCACCATAATATCCTGGATGAAAAACAACTAATTTAGCTCTCAACAAATTTCCTATTTTACAGCAATTTATTATTCTTTTTTTGCTTTTTTCTATTTTTTTCTCATCTCTAGAATTTAAATTAATCCAATAAGGTGCATGAATAGTCAACTGAATATTATATTCTTTAGATTTTTTTCTTATCTCAGAAATTAATTGTTTTTGTTTTTCTTTGATATATGCTCCATAAGTAAATGCTATTTCACACGCTTTTATTCCTAACTTATGAAATAATTTTAAATTTTCTATAGCTTCTTTCTTTCCACCAAGTCCAGCAGGTCCAAATTTTATTGCCATATTTTAAGAAATTAATGAATATTTAATTAAATTTCTATTAAAAAATTTAATAATTCATATTTATTGTTTTTGAATATTATAGGCTATCCACCATATCTTTATAAGCCCAACCCTAAATATAACCTCTACTTCAAATTCTCTAAAATTTTTATTAATAATTAATATTTATAAGTTTCTTTATTATCATTTCTTAGTTAATAATTAAGACAATATAATTATGCGTTTTAATATTAGTTCATTATATATCTATAATTCCCTCTAAGATTTTTTTATAATATCTCAAAAACTCCAAAACATCTTTATTAACAATTAATATTTAATAATCTATTATTTTATAATCTTATAAAGTTTTTATTAATAATAAATTAATATCAATCTATCAATCATCAAATAACTTCTTTTAATCCTTGTTCTATTTCACCTAAATTATCTACAATATAAGAATGTAATTTCTGAATTATTATTTGTTGCAATCCTTCTTTTAATAATCCATGACATTTGTTAATATCTTTTTCAGGAACATCTATAATACTATATGGAAGATAACATTTCATATCATCTCCTTTTAATTTTGTTATTTCAATTGTTCCTCTTTTAACTTCTTCTAATTTTACATAAACTTCACAATAATCTTTATATTTTCCATTTATTTTATAGAACCATATAGCATCTTCTGCATTTTTTGTATACTTTGCTTT
>CAZPQF010000046.1:0-4610 GCA_964588735.1 Candidatus Woesearchaeota archaeon | reverse complement strand
ATAAAAAAAGATTTTATATTATAAGATGTTGTTGTTTATAAGTTTTTTGTTTTTCTCTAACCAACAGAAGGTCTAGAACTTCGAAGATAAATTATAAAAATTATTATTATTAACGAAATTATGACTCCAAAAAAGACTCCAAAATAAAGAAATGTATCAGATACCATATTGTTTATTATTAAAGAAAAATTATAGCTCATTTTTCTTTTAGCCAACTTTTAACATCTTTTTTTAATTTTGGAAATAAATTTTTATTTTTAATTATCAAATTTTACTCTTTAATCCTTTTATATTTGATTTCTGCTCTTTCTTCTTTATGTTCAAAAGGCATTTCCTGCATTCCTTTTGTTGGTGAAAAAGTTTCTCCTGGTTCAACAAGATATTCAGCACTAGTTCCTGTAGTTTGCATTTCCCTGATATGTTTTAATTCAGGATCTTCAAATTGTAGTGGCCTTAATTGTCTAAAATTCCTAAAACCTCCTCTAAAATCCTGAACATCAACTAATCTTTGAGGTCTTACAGTCATTTCATCTGAATCCATAGTTTCTTCTGTAAAACCATATTTAGGTTCATTTGCTGCAGAAGTATATTTAGCAAGATTTTCTTCATTTCTTCCAGCATCTCTTTCTGTAAAACCAGAAACATCAGAAGATGAAACATCCTGTTCTAAATTATCTGGTGTATCTGTTTGTTCTGCAGTTTGTTCTATATCTGAAGAGGATAATTGCAAGCTTGGTGAAGTCCTATTTACTGAAGGAGAAAAACCCTCTACAAAAGAATTAAAATCATGAAAAACATCGTCTTGCACATTTTCTTTATCTGATTGTTCAGAAGATATTTCTTCTAATTCTTTAAAAGATTCTTCTTCAGGTTTTTGTCTTGTTTTGTTTTCAGTTTTAAATTTCTTAGAAGTTTTAGAAAATTTCCTTTTTTTAGGTTTTTTTTCTGATGTTTTTCTAGCAGATTTTTTTGATTTTTTAGGCATGATTATAAATTATTTATTTAAAATTTCTAATCTTCTTTCTAATGCATCTATTCTTTGTTCTAATTTATATAAAATATTAGCATTTTCTTCTATTTTATCTGTCATATTAATCAGCCTTTTTTTAAGTCTATTTCTTCTTTCTTGAATTGAAAGAGAATTTGTCTGTTGCAAAGAAATTGTTTCAGACATAGTATCTGTTGCATCTGTAGTAGAAGAAGTTGAATTTCCAGAAGAAGCTAAATTACTTAAAAATCCTAATGCAGAAGAACTTTGTGATTCTTTAGAAGAATTTATATTATTTGACGAAACAGTTCCTTGTTCATCAATATTAGAAAATGAATTTAAAGTATTTCTTGTATTTCTTAGGTCAGCATATCCATCTGCATCTTTTTCTATATCTTTATTTAGAATTTGCTTTATCTCTCTATCAGAAAGATCAATAATATCCCTTTTTTTTCTGAATTTATCAAATATACCCATATTTATTATATTATCAAAGATTATTTAAAAGTTATGATGTGAGAAGTTTTTATAATAAAGAGAAATTTTAAAAACAGGAATATGTTGTATATTTTATAAAGGAGTTGTATATAAATGGTAAGAGTAATTTATCCTCACGAAATATTAAAAGAAAAATTAGGTATTGAGCCTATTGAAGTTCATGAATTAGATTATGACTCTAACTCTTCAACTCTTGAACCAGTTTATTTTTGGGTTGTTGATACAATGGTTCATCCTATGGGAATGAATCCTGAAAAATTAGTTGATAATTTTGTATCAAGTCCTGGAAGCGGACATTTTGGAGAATTACAAGCAAGAGCAACAAGAATGCAGGAAGAAGGCATGAAAATTTTAGGAACTATTAATACTATAATTAAAAGTATTATTAATTTAGTTTATGATTTAAGACAATGGGAAATTAAATTAAGCCATTATAATGATTTAAGAACAGGAGACAAAGATAAAAAAGAAGCTGCTTTACTTGCATTAAAACAAACTTGGATGGATAATGTTGATGTTAAAAGAGGAAGAGGAAGTATCAATATGCTTACTTATGATATGAGTTTTGTAACATTAAGAGATGCTTTTATGACTGCAAAAGATGCTGGTGATGTTGATAAAATGGATTTAAATGATAGAGTTAAAAGAATTTTAAAACCAAGAATAAATGAATTTAATGAATGGTTAAAAAGAAGTGAAAAAGAATTAAGAAAAAGATTTGAAATTGAAAAAAGTTATTTAAAAAGCCAGGTTAATTCACTAAAACTATATTCTCGATGGGCAAAACCTTATTTAAGAGCTGCTTCTGAATTAGAAATGTCTGAGAAACAAAGAGAACCTTCTTTAGTTAAAGCATTTAACACAGTTTTATTAGAATTAACGCTTTTTGGAAAAAGCGAAATAAGTATTGAACAAGCAGCAGTTGATAAAAGCGGGAGATTACCTTATGAATTTAAAGACCATAAAATGAAAAGAGAATATTATGCTTGTTCTCTTGTGGATTTAACTTTTAGAGGAATTCCTCAAAGAATAGGACAACAGGGGCATTATGCTTTTGGAGGAAGGGTTGATGTTAAATTTAGATCTTATGCATTAAATAATGAAGAACTGGAAGTTTTTTATAATGAATTAGAAAAAGCAGATATAGATACTATGATGGAAATGGTCAGTGGAATAACAGAAGATAGTTTAGATGCATTAAAAGAAGATTTAGATAAATATATTGAAGATGCTGAAAAAGAACCTGATTTTAATGAACAAAAAGAAAAAAAATCATCACAAGATAATCCTTTTTTAGCATTAGTTGGGTGGTATAATCAATCTTCTAAAAAACCAAAACCATCTAAACAGAATAAAAAAATAACTCCTTCATCAATAAAAAAAGATAATCATGTTGAAAAAATGGTAAGAGAAGTAGCAGCAGAAAATGCTAAAGATATGACTTTTAAATTATTTGATTATTATAAAAAAGCACATCAAATGCCAAGTTATACTTAAACAGAAAACTAAATAAAACAATATTTGCTATTAAAATTATGGCTATAAAAAAAGAAATTATTCGTGCTTATACTTTAAAAAATGCAATTGCTTATAATGGACAAGCGAAAATAAATTCAGTTATTTCTAGTTTATTTCATGAAGGACTTAAAAAAGAAGAAGTCAAATCAATTATAAAAGATGTAAAAAAAATTATTTCTGAAATAAATAAACTTTCTTTAGAAGAACAAAAAAAAGAATTTTTAAGATTAAAAAATTTAGTAGATAAAAGAAAAGAAAGACAAGGACTGCCAAAATTGCCAAATGCAGAGAAACATAAAGGAAAAATAAAAATGAGAATTTCTCCTGCTCCTTCTGGTCCTTTACATATTGGAAATGCAATAACAGGTGTTCTGAATTTCCTTTATGCTGAGAAATATAAAGGAAAATTTTTTGTAAGAATTGAAGACACAAATCCAAATAATATCTATCCTCAAGCATATAAATTAATAAAACAAGATTCAAGATGGCTCTTTAAAAATAAAGCAGAAATTATAACCCAGTCCAAGAGAATGAAAATATATTACAACTATGCTGAAAAACTAATTAAAAAAAATAAAGCATATGTCTGCACCTGTTCTCAAGAAGAATTTAAAAAATTTATAAATCAGAAAAAAAATTGTCCTTGTAGAAAATTAAATATTAAAGAACAAACAAAAAGATGGAAAAAAATGTTGAATAAAACCAATCAAGGATTTAAACAAGGAGAAGCTGTTTTAAGATTTAAATCAAATATGAAAAATAAAAATCCTGCAATGAGAGATTTTCCATTAGCAAGAATAAACAATACAAAACACCCTTTGCAAAAAAACAAATATAAAGTTTGGCCTTTAATGAATTTAGCTGTTACTGCAGATGATATTGAAATGAAAATAACACATATTATAAGAGGAAAAGACCATAGAGATAATGCTGGACGACAAAAAATGATTTATTCTGTTTTAGAAAAAAAATATCCATGGAGTTTTTTTATAGGAAGATATAAACTTAAAGATGCAGAATTATCAAAAACAAAAATAAGACAGGGAATAAAATCTGGAAAATATAAAGGATGGGATGATTCTAATTTATTAACAATTGCTTCATTAAGAAAAAAAAGATATAAACAAGAAACATTTTACAAATTAGCAGAACATATTGGATTATCAGAAGTAGATAAGGTAATTGATAAAAAAGAATTTTTTAGATTACTAAATAAATTTAAATAGAAAATCCATAAATTTATAAATATTAAATTCATTTAAAAAATAAGATGAATAAAAGAGGTCGTACATGGATAATTATTTTAATTATTCTATTAATTATAGTAAGTGTATTAATTTTTTTGATTTTAAAATTACCAAATTCTGATTCATCTACAACACAACCATCTAATAATCAACAATCCAGAACTCAGCAAACAACAAGTGGAGAATGCAATAGTGATGAAGATTGTTTAGAGGAATTCGGTTTAATGGGAAGATGTGTTGATGGAGAATGTTGCACTGGATGTGGAGTAGGTTATGCAGGAGACTGTGGTCCAGGATATCATTGTGATACTGAAAAAGGATGTTGTGCTCCAGGAGGGCCTTAAATATTAAATGATGAA
>CAZPQF010000045.1:0-4623 GCA_964588735.1 Candidatus Woesearchaeota archaeon | reverse complement strand
TATTTTCTTTCCCTTCTCCTTGATAAACTTCTTGCAACATTGCCCAATATCTTTGCCATAAAAATATCTCTACTAAATAGTTAATTAAACTTATACCGATATATATCGCGTATGCTGTGTAAATCCGATGCTATTCAAAGAAATAAGGTATGAGCTTTTCTTCTGCTTTTCTTAAATGAACTTGAAATGTTGAGAAGGATAGACCAGCTATTCGCGCCAATTTTTGAATACTTGTTTTTCTAGGAGAATGATAATAACCATACTCAATTGCGAGTTTCATTGCATGTTTTTGTTTATCTGTTAAATCCGGATGCATCTTCATCACTGAAATGGATTTAATCTTTTTTTGTTGAATCGATAAAAGTTCCCCGCCTAATTTTCTTTCAATTGAATCAATAGCTTTCATAAGTGGTTTTTTATTAAAACTCCCAATAATCAATAATTCATAACCTTTATCAGAAATTAAAACAGGAGCAAGATAAATTAAATCTTTATTATATATTGTTTTAGCATAAATTGGCTCTTTAATTGTTCCAATAATAAAATCATTATTAATCTCTAAACCAATCAATCTTTTTTCTCTTCTTAATTCTTGAACAAATTTTTCCTTATTTTTCTCTTCTCCAAACATGGTCCCAGTAATATGCACAACAACCCAATTTTTTTCATAATAATAAGAAAGAGGAAAACCAAATAAATTAACATTATATTTTTCAGCTTTACTTCCAATTAAAGTTTCTTTTTCACTAAATTTAACTTTCGCAACCCACATATAATACGATATATATCGTGATTTAAATATTTTTACCTTATCAAAATCTTAATAAATGACTTGTGCTTAATTCAACCATGCCAAATATTAAAAAAAGAAATATAAAAATAAAAGAAAAAGGGTTCGACAGAACCAGTAAATTTATGAGCAACGTCTTGTGTATTAATCATGTTAAAAGATTATTTAAATCTTTTGATAATGTGCAAAGCTGGGTTGGCGGAATCGGTAAACGCACTGGCCTCAAAAGCCAGCGACGTGAGCAACGTCTTGCGGGTTCGAAATTTTTAACGAAATTCCCGTACCCAGCGCATTTAATTTAAAATGAAATCACTAATAAAAAAAGAGGAAGTAAAATCAGATTCTACCAATCACGACAATAATTCATGGCACACAAAAACAAAAGAGGATATATTAAAAGAATTAAAAACTTCTGAAAAAGGACTTAGTGATAATGAAGCCCAGTTAAGACTTAAAAAATACGGAAAAAATGAAATTAAGAAAAAACATAAATTAGGATCTTTTAAGATTATTTTTGAACAATTTAAATCTTTTTTAATATATATTTTAATTATAGCTGCAATAATTTCTTTTTTGATTGGACATATTTTAGATGCTTCTATAATAACAGCAATAATAATTATCAATGCAGGCATTGGTTTTTTTCAGCAATATAAAGCAGAAAAAGCAATATCAAAACTAAAAAAATTAATTGTTCCAACTTCAAGAGTTATGAGAAATAATAAGCTAAAAAAAATCCCCTCATATAAATTAGTTCCAGGAGATTTTGTTGTTTTAAATTCAGGAGATAAAGTTAATGCAGACTGTAGAATTATTGAGGCTGATAATCTTCAAACAAATGAAGCAATATTAACAGGAGAAAGTTTACCAGTAGAAAAAACTGATGAAAAAACCTATAACATAAATAATATTCCTTTAGCTGAAAGAAAAAATATGCTTTATGCAGGAACTCAAATTGTTCGTGGTAATTGTAAAGCTATTATTGTATCCACTGGAATGAATACAGAATTTGGAAAAATAGCTCATGAATTACAAGAAGTAGAAATTCAAAAAACACCAATGCAAAAAAGATTGGATGTTTTTTCCAGACAAATAGGATTAATTATATTGGGTTTAGTTATTTTAATTATTCTATTAGGATTTTTAAAACATTTCAATATGTTTGATATGTTTTTAACAGCAGTTGCCCTAGCTGTTTCAGCAATACCTGAAGGTTTGCCAGCAGTTTTAGCAATTAGTTTTGCTATTTCTTCTATAGCAATGTCTAAAGAAAATGTTATTACCAGAAAATTACCAGCTGTTGAGAGTTTAGGGAGTGTAACAATAATATGTTCAGATAAAACAGGAACAATCACAGAAGAAGAAATGTATGTTCAGGAAATTTTTTCAAATAATAAATTATATAAAAAATCAGAAAAAAATATCATTATAAATAATAAGAAAATAAACCCAAAAAAACAAAAAGAACTTTTTCAGTTGATTAAAACTTCTTTATTATGTAATAATGCAAGATTTGAAAAAGTTATTCCAAAACAAAAACAAAAAATAGGTGAAAAAGGATACGAATTTATTGGAGATCCTACAGAAGAGGCTTTAGTAAGGGCAGGTTTGAATTTAGGATTTAATAAAAAAGATTTAACAGAAAAAGAACCAAGAAAAAAAGAAATTCAATTTACTTCTAAGAGAAAAATGATGTCTGTTATAAGAGACAAAGGACCAAACAAAGTTATGTATTCAAAAGGAGCAAGTGAAAAAATTTTATCTTTATGTGCTTCAGAGTTGGTTAATGGAGAAATAAAAAAATTAACAGATAAAAGAAAAAAACAATTACTAGAAACAGCAAAAAAAATGGAATCTGATGCCCTCAGAGTATTAGGTTTTGCATATAAAAATTTTCCAAAAAAATCAGAAAAATTTGAAGAAAAAGGATTGATTTTTCTAGGGTTTATTGGAATGTTAGATCCTCCGCGTAAAGAAGTTAAACAAGCTGTATCTAATTGTATTTCTGCAGGTATTGAAGTAAAAATTATAACAGGAGATTCAGAATTAACTGCCAAAAAAATTGCAGAAAAAATAGGTATTAAAGGAAAAACAATAACAGAATCACAATTAATTAAAATGTCTGACAGAGACTTATTAAGAGAAATAAATGAGATAAGTGTTTTTGCAAGAACAACCCCTCAACAAAAATTAAGAATAACCAAATTATTACAGACAAAAAAACAAGTTGTTGCAATAACAGGAGATGGGATTAATGATGTTTTAGCATTAAAGTCTGCAGACATAGGAATAGCAATGGGAATTAGAGGGACAGATGTTGCAAGAGATGTTTCTGATATTATTTTAAGTGATGATAATTTTGCTTCTATTGTTTCAGGTATAAGAGAAGGTAGAAAAACCTATGATAATATTAAGAAATTTACTAAATATTTGCTGGCAGTTAATTTTTCAGAGATATTTTTAATATCAATTGCATTAGTATTAAGATTGCCTCTCCCTTTATTACCTTTACAAATATTATGGATAAATTTAGTTACAGATTCTTTTCCTGCTTTAGCACTAATTAGAGAAAAACAAGAAAATGTTATGCAAAGCAAACCAAGACAAGAAAAATCTATTTTAGATGGAATTTGGAAATTTATAATTATTGCAGGAATTATTGCATTTATTGCAGAGATTGTTATTTTTTTAATTGGAATGAACAATAATCTCCCTATAGAAGAAACAAGAACAATGGTTTTAACTACTGCAATCTTATTTGAAATGTTTTTTATTTATACTTGCAGGTCAGATAAATCTTTATTTAAAATAGGAATTTTTTCAAATAAATGGCTCAATTATGCAGTTATTTTTTCAATATTGCTTCAAATAATTTTAATATATACTCCATTAGCTTCTGCATTTGGGGTAGTGCCTCTAACATTTAGTGATTGGTTGTTTGTATTGCCTTTTGCAATTTCTGGTTTAATAATTTTTGAAATTTGGAAATATTTTAAAAGATAATTATAACCCTGCAAAAAATACTATTAACAATCCAATACCTGCTCCAAACAAACAACCAGCCATTTTTCCTAAAGAACTAGATAAAGAAGTTCTTAATGAAACAACAACTTTTTTATGTTTTCTCATTTTTTCTTCCATGTATCCTTCAAATAATCCTCCAATACCATCAGTAATTATATTGCCTGCAGCACCCCCAATTATAGCCCCTACAACACCTGCAAAATAACCCCCAATTATTGCTGCAAAAACTAAAACCCCGTTATCAATAAAACCAAAAACCATATCTGGATAAACAGAGTCTAAATCAATTTTAAAATATTTTATTATTACAATATTAACAACCCCTAAAACTAAAAAAGATAGGGCTGTTTCTAATTCTTTTTTAACAAAAAATGAACTAACACCAATAACAATAATAGATAGAATAATTAGGCTTGCTAAAGCATTTAAAAAATTACTTTTAAATCTAATTTGCTTTTTCACCTTTTTTTTCATAATTTAACTAAGCAGGCTTAATTTAAAAATTATTCTTTTTAAACAAATTTTTTCTTTATATTATGGTGGTATGTCTTCTTCCATTTGTTTCCCTCTTTTATGATTTTTATGAGTGTGAGCTGTGTCTTATGACACAGCTGGAAGGTGGATGGAGGTCGATTGATGATTTTATAATCGCCCTATTTTTTTGGCCCTTAGTCTTTAATTTCTAATTATCTTAATTTTTTAAACAAAATTTTATTTATAAATAGTCAGAAGAAAAGATAGTTATAGAAAATATATACTTATTCTATATAAATGTTTAAAAGATTGCCTTTGATTTTTTATATATGGAT
>CAZPQF010000044.1:3382-4878 GCA_964588735.1 Candidatus Woesearchaeota archaeon | reverse complement strand
CACTTTAGTGTGTGGTATCACACAAAGGAATTTGTTGATATTTAATAGTTATAGGTTCGTTTATATTAAACTTATTTTTTATTTCTTTAATTGTAATTTTTCCATCATTATTTTTATCATTATACGTATAAAAATTAGTAAAAACAGGAACCCTAAAAGTATTTTTGTTGTTGGCGGTATTTGAAACACTGTCCAATTATCATCAATTACTTTTTTTCTGCAGGAACTTTATAATTATTCATTCTTGTTTTATTGATTGTTCCACAATTTGTAGTTGCAATTAAACTTGTTAATAAAGTTAAACCTAAAGTTGTCTTTCTGCTTTTTTCTTTTAGTCTGCTTAATAATGTCATAAATAACACATAAAAAAAGAGTATTTAAATGTTTTATACTTGTTTATTAACATAAAACTTTATTAATTACTTCTTATTCTTCTTATTATGGTGTTTAAAAAAGGGGCTAAACTTTATAGTTATGAAATAAGGAGAGAGGCTGGTGAAGATGTTATGTATTTAAATTATTTAGGTGCGCCATTTATTCCTTCACTTGCAGATTCTCCTGAAGTGATGTCTAGAACAATTGACGCTTTAATTGAGAATCCTAATGTAGCAAGGATTGTTTTTGTTCAACAGAGAAATTATAATTATGATTTTGCAGAAACATCTTTATTAATTGAAATTGCAAGTTTATATGTTTATTTAACTAAACAAGAGAAAATTTTATCACCTGAAAAATTAGTTTTTCAATGTAAACAATGTTTGCCTGATAGGTATAATTTAATTGGACGTTTGTTGATGCTGTTAAAAAGAGACCCTGCTGCATCTTATGTAGAATTAAAAAGAAAATTAATTGAAGAAAGAGTTGTATTAGATAAAATGCCTTCTGAATGCAAGGCATGTCAGATGAATTATATTAGGTTGTTGGAAAAAATAAAAACTTTATTTGAACAGACAAAATTAATCAAAGAAGCTACTCCTTTTTTAGATGATTATAAAGCAGGAGAAAGAAAAATTTATTATAATTTTTTCAGAGCAGATATTTTGCCTAATTTTACTTTTACACGATTGGTTTCTGAATTACCCAAAGATGCAGAAATTATCGACCAATATGAAATAGCTGCAGGAAGTTTTGATCAATCGACTGTGACAATATTAAAAAAAGAAAACGAATCTAAGTTTATTTATCATTTAATGCCTCCTGAATTTTCTTTAAGTGAAGACCATCATATGTTATTGAATTTAGCAAGAAATGTTTTAATTGAACATCAACCAAAAGCAGAAGAATTTGTTGATCCAGAAAGAACAAGACATGTATTTTTTAATATTGCAAGAGATTTGCTTTCTGAACTTGGAACAACTAAAAAAATAAAATTATCTTATAATGATTTAAACAAATTAGCTACAATTTTAGTTAGATATACTATAGGTTTTGGTTTAATTGAAGTTTTATTACAGGACAAAAATTTACAAGATATTGTTTTAAATGCACCAATAACT
>CAZPQF010000044.1:0-3372 GCA_964588735.1 Candidatus Woesearchaeota archaeon | reverse complement strand
ATCATATATTTGTTAGACATCAGGAATTTGAGGAGTGTGTTAGTAATATTTTACCAAGTCAAGAAGATGCTAATTCTTGGGCTGCTAAATTTAGAATGATTTCTGGACGTCCATTAGACGAAGCAAATCCTGTTTTAGATACTAATCTTCCTTTAGGAAATGTGAGAGCAAGAATTTCAATAATTCAAAAACCCCTTTCTCCAAGAGGTTTAGCTTATGCTATAAGAAGACACAGAGAAGAACCTTGGACTTTGCCTTTATTTATTAAAAATAAAATGATTAATGAATTTGCTGCAGGTTTATTGAGTTTTTTAATTGATGGTTCGAGAACTTTGTTGGTTGCAGGAACAAGGTCTTCTGGAAAAACATCTATGTTGGGTAGTTTAATGTTAGAAATTCTTCCAAAATACAGGGTTGTGGTTGTAGAAGACAGTGTTACTGGAGACAGTAAAATTATGATTAAAGAAAAAAATGGATTTAAAAAAACAACTATTGGGGTATTAATAGACACTCAAATAGATAAAAATGGGTTTGTAGATGTTGATGGGCGAGAAAAAGCATTAAATCTGGAAAGTATAGAAATCTTTTCTGTAAATAAAGAAGGCAAAGTTATTCTTACAAAACCATCTAAGTTTATCAGGCATAAAACAAATAAACAGATTTATGAGATTAAAACAACTTCTGGAAAAAAAATAAAAGTTACTGAAGACCATTCATTATTTAGTTTAGACGAGAAAAACATTCTTAAATCAGTAAAATGTAAGGATTTTAAGGAAGGGAGTTTTATAGCTATCCCTTTGAAATTGCCGTTTGATAATTTTTTGGATGGTATTGATTTATTAGACTATGTGGATAAATTAGACAAGAAAATATTTATTTTTGGAAATGGGATTGAGGATTATATTAAGAAAAATAGAAAAGAATTATTTACACTTGCATATTCTTTAGGCTATAAAAAATCTGCAATTCAAAACTGGACAAGAAAAAAAATTTTGCCTTTAAAAATCTTCGAGAAAGTTAAGGAGAGCATAGATAAAAAAGATTTGTCAATAAAATCTCTTGGTTGTTCTAGAAAAATTTCTGTTAATTTAATTTTAGATGAAGATTTTTTAAGCTTTATAGGCTTATGGCTTGCTGATGGATGTTATGATAAAAAGTCTATCATTATTTCTGTTCAAGAAGAGGAGAATAGAAATATTGTAAGGAAAATTGCTGATAGATTTGGCATTCCTGCCAAAATGCATACTGATAAATTTTCTTTAATGTTAAATTCAAGTTTGCTTAAAGAGATTATGCAAAAGGTTTTGGACTTAAAAGGGAATGCATATACAAAGGAGATTCCTTCTTGGGCGTATAATTTATCAAACAAACAAATTGGGGCTTTATTGAGGGGTTTTTTTAGTGGCGATGGTTGTGTTTCTGATAAGGAAATTGTTTTTTCAATCTGTTCAAAAAAATTGATTGATGATATTGCGACTTTATTATTAAGATTTAATATTATCTTGAGAACTTCTGATAGGATTAGAAGAGATAAAACATTTAATTGTAGACTTGGAGCCACAAAAATGATTAAGAAATTTAAAGAGAATATTGGTTTTTTAGTAAATTCAAAACAAGAGAGGTTAGATAAATTATGCTTAAGAATTTCTACTCATGATAGTTCTGATATTATTCCTTTATCTTTAGAAGTTAAAAAAGAATTAGATGAAATCTTAGGAAAGAAATTTAATCGGCATGATTATATTACCAGAAAAAATAACTTGGGAAGAGAGCATTTATCTAGATTATTGGAGGCTGTTCCAAATGGAATTACTAATCCTATTGATCCTTTAAAAAAGATAGTTAAATCTGATATTTTTTGGGATAAAGTTAAAAACATTGAGAAAATAGATAAAAATGATTATGTTTATGACATTTCTGTTCCTGAATGTGAGAATTTTATTTGTGAGAATATAATTGCACATAATACTTTAGAATTGCCTGTAGATAGTTTAAGAAAAATAGGATATGATATTTTAAGAATGAAAGTGAGAAGTGCTTTACTCAAAACAACTACAGAAATTTCAGCTGATGAAGGTATTAGAACTAGTTTAAGATTAGGGGATAGTTGTTTAATTATGGGTGAAGTTAGAAGTGAAGAGGCTAAAGCATTATATGAAGCTATGAGAGTTGGTGCTTTAGCAAATGTTGTTGCAGGAACAATACACGGTGCTAGTCCGTATGCTGTTTTTGATAGAGTTGTTAATGATTTAAATGTTCCAACTACTAGTTTTAAAGCAACTGATTTAATATTAGTTGCTAATCCAGTTAAATCTCCTGATGGATTACACTCTTGGAAAAGAATTGTTCAATTATCAGAAGTTAGAAAACACTGGACAAAAGATCCTTTAGAAGAAAGAGGATTTGTAGATTTATTAAAATATAATGTTGATAAAGATAGTTTAGAACCTACAGATGAATTAATTAATGGAAACTCAGAAATTGTTAAATCTGTAGCAGCAAATGTAAAAGGATGGGCAGGAAATTGGGATGCTGTTTATGATAATATTTTGTTAAGGGGGAAAATAAAAAAAGAAATTGTTAATATGGCTGAAAAATCAGGAATGCCTGAATTATTAGAATCTAGATTTGCAGCTTTATCTAATAATGCTTTTCATAATATCTCTGATAAAATAAGAGAAGAAGTAGGATTGCCTGTTAGTGATAGAGTTTTTCCTGCTTGGCAGAATTGGCTGAAAAAGCAGATTAAAGGTAAAAAAGTTATATAGAAATATTTAAAATAAGTTTTTAATATATAATATAAAATGGCACAAAAAATACAAACAGCTCAACCTTTGATAAATCCTAGACAACCTATGGCTAGAGCAGGAGTTGGAAGACAGCAACAACAGGCTATGCCTAAAACAGCAGCACAGCAGGCAAAAATGCAATCTACTGGAAAAAAATTACAGCCTGTTGGGAAAAAAGCAAAGAAAAAAAATCCTTGGTGGGCATGGGTTTTAATCGGTGTTTTAGTTTTAGTTATAATTGGATTAGGTATTTATTATTGGTTGATGTAATTTTATTAATTAAAAAAAGGGATGAGTAGTTATTAAATTATAAGAATGGAGTTTACTCTTGAGTTTTAAGAAGGAATTAATTTTTTCATATTAATGCCTTTTATAATAGCTGAGAAAATTAATAAAAGAAAAAATGCTGCTATTAGAGGAAGTTGTGTAATCCAGTCCTTTAATAATCTCTAATATTATAAGAATGATTATTGTTGCTATCAATATTATTTTAAGAATCATACTGCTTATATTTTTGCTTTTTTGTTCATTACATCAACAGCGAAGATATCCTAACTTTTAAGTTTAGAGAGGAATCATTGTC
>CAZPQF010000043.1:4054-4895 GCA_964588735.1 Candidatus Woesearchaeota archaeon | reverse complement strand
ATAATTAATTGAGAATAGATTAAGCATAACTTAAAGATTTGAAAGATAGATGTTATTAATTGTTGATATTGTGTTGATTTGATTAATAGAGTATTGGGCTATATTTATTAGATTTTATACTCATTATTTAGAAGTTTTGGGCTATATTATTAATTTTTTTTTATTTTTGATATATATATTTTTCTTACATAATACTTAAAAATAATATCAAGTGTTATTATACTATGTGGAAGAAAAAAGCTCTTATTACTGGAATTACAGGACAAGACGGGGCTTATTTAGCTAAATTTTTATTGGAAAAAGGTTATGAAGTTTTTGGACTTGTTAGAAGAATTTCTACACCAAATTATTGGAGATTACAGCATTTAGAAATTTTAGACAAAATTAGTTTAGTTAGTGGAGATTTAACTGATTTGGGCTCTTTAATAGAAGCTGTTTCAAAAACCAGGCCTGATGAAGTGTATAATTTAGCTGCACAAAGTTTTGTAGGAGCTTCTTTTGATCAACCAATAGGTTCTTCTCAAGTAAATGCTATTGGAGTATTAAATATATTAGAGGCAGTAAGAAATATAAATCCTGCAATAAAGATTTATCAAGCATCTACTAGTGAATTATATGGTTCTTCTGTTTCTGCAGATAAAACTCAAAAAGAAGAAACTCCATTTAAACCAAATTCCCCATATGCTGCAGGAAAATTATTTGCGTTTGAACTTGTAAGAATTTATAGAGAAGCTTATGGAATGTTTATATCTAATGGCATATTATTTAATCATGAATCTGAATTACGCGGATTAGAATTTGTAACAAGGAAAATTACTAATTCAGTAGCTAGAATAAAATT
>CAZPQF010000043.1:0-4044 GCA_964588735.1 Candidatus Woesearchaeota archaeon | reverse complement strand
GACTTCAAAAAGACCTAAAACTTGGCAATATTGATGCGCGGAGAGATTGGGGTTATGCACCTGAATATGTAGAATCTATGTGGGCTATTTTACAGCATAATAAACCAGATGATTTTGTTATTGCTACTAATGAAACTCATTCAGTAAGAGAATTTTTAGAAGAAGCATTTAATGCAATAGGATTAAACTGGGAACAATATGTTATATATGATGATAAATACAAAAGACCTTATGAAGTAGAATATTTAAAGGGTGATTATTCAAAAGCAGAAAAAGAATTAGGTTGGAAACCAAAAATAACATTTAAAGAATTAGTGCAAATAATGATTAAAGCAGATTTAAATAGATGGGAAAGACATTTGAAAGGAGAAATGTTTCCATGGGATGCTCCAAATTTCTCAGAAGATGCAAAATACCTTTATAGAGCTAAAGATAAATAATTCTAAAATGGAACTAGACAAAAAAATAATTGGTAGAAAACTAGAAAAATGCAGGATGTGTGATTCAAATGATTTGTATGAGTTTTTAGATTTAGGATATCATCCTCCTTCTGACTATTTATTAAAAAAAGATGATTTGGAAAAAGAAGAAATCTTATTTCCTCTAAAAGTTTTACAATGTAAAAACTGCGGTCTAACACAGTTAAGTTATGTTGTTGATCCAAATTACTTATACGGAGATAAATATATTTATGAATCTTCTATAACTGAAACAGGGAAAAGGCATTTTTTTGATATGGCAGATTCTATAATAAGAAAATTTAATTTTCAGCCAGATAGTTTAGCAGTAGATATTGGAAGCAATGTAGGTATTTTATTAGAAGGTTTTAAAAGAAAAGGATTAAAAGTTTTAGGAATAGATCCTGCTCCAAAAATTGCTAAAATAGCTAATGAAAGAGGTATTGAAACATGGCAGGAATTAATAAGTTCTGATGCCGTAGAAAGAATTGTTGCAGAAAAAGGAAAAGCAAAAATAATAACAGGAACAAATGTATTTGCACATATTGATGATAAAGAAGATTTAATGAAAGCATTAAATATATTATTAGATGATAATGGAGTTTTTATTGTTGAGGCACCTTATTTAATAGATTTAATAGAAAATTTAGAATATGATACAATTTATTTAGAACATTTAGAATATCTTTCGGTTAAACCTTTGATTAAATTTTTTGAAAAACATAATATGGATTTATTTGATGTAGAAAGACAAGATATCCATGGCAAATCAATTAGATTTTTTGTTTGTAAAAGAGGGAGATATCCAATTTCAGAAAATATTGACAAATTATTAAAATTAGAAGAAGAAAAAGGAATTTATAAAAAAGAGATATTAGATATTTTTGCAGAAAAAGTAAAAAACCATAAAAGAAAATTTGTAAATTTATTAAGAGATTTAAAAAAAGAAAATAAAAAAATTGTTGGAATAAGTGCTCCTGCAAAAGGAAATACTTTTTTGAATTATTGTAAAATAGGAAATGATTTAATTGATTATATGGCTGAAAAATCAAGAATTAAACCAGGAAAATTTACTCCTGGAATGCATATACCTATTGTAGAAGAAGAAAAAATTTATCAAGATAATCCAGATTATGGAATTATCTTTGCATGGAATTTTGCAAATGAGATTATGATAAATAATATAGATTTTGCAAAAAAAGGAGGGAAATTTATAATACCTGTCAATAATCCTGTTATCAAAACATATGAAGATGTAGAAAAATTAAAAAAAGAATATGAAGAAAAAAGTTATGTTAATGGAGTAATTATAAAAAAAATAAATCCTGTTTTTAGTGATAATAGGGGTGAAATAAGTGATTTATTAAATGAAAAAATAAACCATGTAGGATTTATTACAACTGAACCAGAAGCTGTAAGAGGAAAACATTATCATAAACAATCAAAACAATATAGTTATATACAAAAAGGAAAATTTGAAGTTTTGATGGCAAATATAGAAAAACCAGAAGAAATTGAAAAAATTATTTTAAATGCTGGAGAAATAATGATAATACCTCCAATGACCTTACATAGTTTTAAAGCTATAGAAAAATCAGATATGATTGATATGATTTCTGAATCCAGAGAAGGAAGTGGTTATGAAGATGATGTTATTAGAATAGAAAATTTTGGGGATCAAGAGGGGCATATTAAAAAAAAATTTTAAATAATATGATACCTGTTTTTACACCTTTAGTTGGAGAAGAAGAATTAAAAAATGTTGCAAAAGCAATAAAAACAAACTGGATTTCTTCAAAAGGAGAATTTATAGAAAGATTTGAACAAGGATTTGCAAACTATTGTAATGTAAAATATGGAGTAACTACAAATGGAGGTAATAGTTCTATTCATTTAGCACTTGCAAGTTTAGATATTGGAAAAGGAGATGAAGTAATTGTTCCTAATTTTACAATGATGTCTCCTGCATTTTCAGTAATTTATACAGGAGCAATACCTGTTTTTGTTGATGTAGATGAAGAAACAATGACTATTGATGTTAATAAAATAGAAGAAAAAATAACTTCAAAAACAAAAGCAATTATGGCAGTTCATATTTATGGACATCCTTGTGAAATGGACAAAATAATAGAAATTGCTGAAAAACATAATCTAAAGGTTATTGAAGATGCTGCTGAAGCACATGGAGCAGAATATAAAGGAAAAAAAATAGGAAGTATTGGTGATGTTGCTTGTTTTAGTTTTTATGCTAATAAATTAATTACAACAGGGGAAGGAGGAATGTTAGTTACAAATAATCCTAAAATATATGAAAAAGCAAAATATCTCAGAGATTTAGCCTTAAGTCAAAAACCAGGAGAAAGATTTAAACATTATGATATTGGATTTAATTATCGTATGACTAATCTTCAAGCAGCAATAGGTTGTGCTCAATTAGAAAAAATAGATAAATTTTTGAATATAAAAATAAAAAATGCTCTATTATATAATTTATTATTAAAAAATGTAGAGGGAGTAATTTTGCCTCCAGAAAAACCATATGTTAAAAATAGCTACTGGATGTATGCAATAAAAATTGATGAAGAAAAATTTGGAATAAGTAAAAAAGAATTAATGGAAAAATTATCTAAAAAAGGAATAGATAGTAGAGATTTTTTCTTTCCATTAAATAAACAGCCATGTTTAAAAAAATTAGGAATAGATTATCAATCTGGGGAAAATTTTCCTATAAGTGAAAAATTATTCAAACAAGGGTTATATCTTCCTTCTGGTTTAAATTTAAAAGAAGAAGAAATTGGATATATTTGTAAAACAATAAAAGAAATAAAACAAGGAAATCAAGAATTTAAAAATTTAATTTAAAAAAAAGCTTCTTTTAATATTTTAATATCTTCTTTTGTAAGTCCTTTTATTAAAAACATAACTGCAAAATAAATTATTGCTCCTATCAACATTAAAATAAGACCATTAAAAATATTCAAATTAGAAAATATTTTTGTTAAAAACCAAAGCATTAATATCATAAAAAATGAAGCAATTAAAGGTTTGATGGTATTCTGTAATTTTGTTTTGATATTTAATATCTTTTTAGTTAAATAACCCAAACCAACAGCATAAGCAGTCCAAGCAATAATAGTAGCTATTGCAGCTCCAGTAGTTGCTAAAAGTAAAGAATATTTAGATAAAGAAGTTATAAAAATATAATTTAAAATAATATTTAAGATAATAATAAAAAGTAATAAGGGGGTATATGCTTTTGGTTTTTCTTCTGCAGAAAATAAATTTAAGTAAGGGGTTACTGCTACTCCTAAAATTACTATAAATGAAATAACATATAATGGGGCAATTGAGGGCATATATTGTGAACCATAAATAAACTCAATAAAATATTTTCCTAAAAAAGATAATCCAAATGCTGCGGGAATTGCTAAAATCATTAAATATTTGAAAACTTGATTAAATGCTTGTTCTAATTCTTGTTTTTTAATTTGTGTAAAAACAGTTAATAATATTCCTGTCAAACCCAATATTCCTGAAATACTAAATGCTAAAATAAATGCAGCCCTATAATAACCGACAAAAGAAT
>CAZPQF010000042.1:0-5099 GCA_964588735.1 Candidatus Woesearchaeota archaeon | reverse complement strand
AACCTTACAGGTTCAAAATAAAATAAGAATTTAAATGCGGGAAAAAGCTCAGAAATCAAGATTTCTGGGACATTCAAAACAAGTATATTTTGAAGTGATTCAAACCTTACAGGTTCTAAATAAAATAAGAATTTAAATGCGGGAAAAAGCTCAGAAACTAACATTTCTGGGACTTCAAAACAAGTATATTTTGAAGTGATTCAAACCTTACAGGTTCAAAATAAAATAAGAATTTAAATGCGGGAAAAAGGATTCGAACCTTTGTAGGCACTAAGCCAATAGGACCTAAACCTATTCCGTTTGTCCACTCCGGCATTCCCGCCTTAGAAATAGCAATAATTATTGGTATAAAAAGATAACTGATGATAGTTTGATTGTATAGCCAACAGACATATGTCACTGTCTTATACACTGATGATAATTTGATAATAATCATGAACAAAACTTTGAAATCGGGCTTTAAAATAAGTGAGTATATGTTATTAATCAGGATTATTATGGAGTAGGTTGAGTATTACTTTAAAAACATAAGCAAGATATTAATAATTTATAATTTAAATAATCTTTAAAATTAGAGGTATGAGCTGTAGATTTAGAAGGATTGTTTATAAAAATGTAATGGTCTGAACATTCTTAAAAATTTAGAAGAGAATTATTAATAAAAATTATCTTTTTTTTGCTATAAGAACTAAAATTATTAAAACTAACAGCAAAAGAATTCCTGAAATTAATAATCCTGTTAAAGATAAAGGCCAATTTTTTATTTTGCTTTGTTTTATTGAGTCTTTATTTGAGATTGTTAATGATTCACTTTTTTCTGTTGTTAAACCACAAACTCCTTTTGTTTCTTTTATTGCTGTTCCTTGGCAAGAATTATAAAAACATAATCTTATTAATTGTCCTGCTTCACATTTCCATTCATTACAAACATGCATATCATAACAGTCTTGTATAAAGCTTGATGTTGAACTTGCTCCTTCATTATCTTCTTCATCGTCATCATCGTCATCATCACCATTTTCCTCCAATATCTCAAAATTCACTTTTTGCTCTGCAGAGTTTTCTGCAAGATCTTCACAATAAAAATAAACATAGTGTTCTCCTTCTTCGAGATTTATTGATGATATAAATTCATATCCTGATAATGTTGATGTTTTTTCCATTTCTTGATCTGCGTCTTCAGAGTCAATTGAATACCAGCAATAGCCATCTTCATTTGAGATAACTTTTAATTCTAATTCATCTTCTTTATTATATTTTTCTCCTTCTTCTGGAGAAATAACATTGATTATTGGAGGTTCATCATCAGTTATTGTTGTATCTATTGAAAATGATACTGATTCTTTGTTTTCATTTCCTGCTAAATCCTCGCATATAAATTCAATAGTATATTCTCCGTCTGATCTGTCTTCTAAAAAATCATAAAAGTTAATGTTGTCAGTTGTTTCCATCTCAATTAAAGGTGTTTTTCCGCAACCTCCTCCTGTGCTAGTAAATTGACAGAATGTTAAAGAATATTGGCAATAACCTTCTTCATTTAATTTTACATGCATTTGAATATCATTTACCTTGTATGTTTTTTCCTCTGGAGAAATAATTGTGATTTCAGGAGGTGTTGTATCTTCGGTTGTTGTGTCAATATAAAATATAATATCTTTGATAGTATCTAATTCATTTGTTGTTTTGTCTCTTACAAAAACATCTAATGTGTTTTTTCCTTCATTTAGATATTGTTCTTTAATTAAATCTCCTGATTGAAATTCTATCCAACCATATTCATTTATTTCATATCCAAAAATTACGTTTGTTGCTGTTTCTGTTCCACGAGTTGCTTTTGCTATTATTGGAATTTCATAAGTATTGTAATTTGTGTTTTCTTTAGGATTACTTACAATTAAAGTTAGTGGTTTTGGTTCTATAGGTTCTTCTTCAATAATTTTTATTATAATTGAATCACAATCTGATTGAATTCTTTTAGGTTCTGTTTCTTGAACACATAATTTAACTTTATATTCTCCAGGTTCCCAATAAATATGATTTGTAAGCCAATAATCATAGGGATATTCTATAGATTTGGTGTTGTCTCCAAAATCCCATGTCCATTTTAATAAATCATCCTCATCTTTAGAAAGCTGGCCAAAGGTTATTATCTCTCCTGTTATATATTCTCTATTGTTTTCTTTTGGTAGATAAATGTCTGCTTTTGGTTTTGCATTATTGCTTGGGTTTATAGTGAATATGTTTTCAGACCTTATTGTTTCTCCTGTTTCTAGTAATTCTGCTGTATAATAATATCCTCCTGGTTCTGGCCTCCATGTAAACCATACAAAGTCTCCTGACTCATAAGCCTCAGGCCAGATTTCCGGGCCTGTTTCAGAATTCCACCAAGGGCTTCCATGATCTGGGAAAGGAGAAGTTGTAGTGATTTCAAGTTCTTTTTCAATTACATTATACAACCCATCAATTTTATAGATTTTGAATTTAACTTCTTTTCCTCCAATGTTTTTCCCTTTAACCCACATTAATATAGTGTCGTCTGTATCTGTTACTTGATGGGTTCCAAAACTGTAGCCATAATCTGCATCACTTAAATCTAGTTTTTTCCATTCAGCACTTATTAAATTTGATTTTGTTGCCTCTATATTTGCTGATATTAGAATTAATTGCGAACCTAAAATTAATAACAGAAAACATGCAAAAATCATTAAATTTATTTTTCCTTTAGTCATTTGTTGTAATCATTAAGTTATGACAATAATTAACTTTAGAAATAAAAGGTATATAAATATTTCTGTTATTTATTATATATAAAAAATCTATTTTTTAGCAGATTTTTTTGATTTCTTTTTTGTTTCTGCTTCTTTAATTTTTAATTTTTCTTCTAATTCTAATTTTTCCAACAATTCTTTATAACGATTTCTTATTGTCACTTCTGTGATTCCTGCAACATCTGCAACTTCTCTTTGTGTTTTTTTCTCATCATTTAAAAGAGCTGCTACATATAAGGCTGCTGCAGCAATTCCCGCTGGTCCTCTACCAGAGGTTAGTTCTGAGATTTCTGCTTTTTTTAGAATTTTAATAGCATCATTTTGAGTTTTTGGAGATAAATTTAATATTGATGAAAATCTTGATATATAATCTTTAGGTGAACTTGGAGTAACTTTAATATTTAATTTTCTTATTATAAATCTATAAGTTCTGCCAATTTCTTTTCTTTCTACATCAGAAGCATTTGAAATTTCATCTAATGTTCGTGGAATATTATAAGAACGACATGCAGCATAAATACAAGCAGCAATTACTGATTCCATAGACCTCCCTCTTACTAATCCTCTTTGTAGGACATAATTATATACTCTTGATGCTTCATCTCTTACAACTGTTGGAAGATTAAGGAAAGAAGCAACTCTTCTTAATTCAGCCATTGCTAATCTAAGATTTCTTTCAATAGATGTAGAAACTCTTTCCTGCCATTTTTTTAATCTTAAAAATTTCCTTGTTTGTCCTGATTCTAATTTATATATATCAGAAATCTCTCCTACATTTGTTGTAAGTCCTTTATCAAATTTTTGCATGCTTAATGGAGCACCACCACGGCTTTTTTTCTCAGATTTATCAAATTGCCCTCTTACATCTTGCCCAGTATCAACCATTTTTTCTTCAACTAAAAGACCGCAATCATTACATATTACCTCTCCTTTTTGATCATCATATGTAAGATGTATGCTTCCGCATTCTGGACATTTTTTTATAAAAGACATTTTAAGTATTATTAATTATTTAATTAAGGATACATTTATAAATATTACGCTTTTTTATTTATAAATATTTCTATATATTTAAAAAACATCATTCTAAATAATAAGTGGTAAATGGAAAGGGATTATTCAGAACATCAGGTTTTTTGCTCTAATTTTGATTTAGGGGCAGGAATAAATATTCTTTTATTAATTAAATCCCTGAAAATCATATTATAATTTTCAAGTTTTTGAAAAACATCTTCAAAAGTTGTTCCTGGACTAAATATTATTCCACTAGTTCTGCCCAATCTTCTTTCAGCTTCATCATAAGTTAGAAATCTTCCTTTCTTTTCTTGTGCTTGATAAAGGCTCTGATGTGCTTTAATAAGACTTGATGGCTTTCTTTCATTAAATTTGAATTCCATATATTTATTACTAATGCTCTTTAAGAATTATTGGGTTATAATATAATTATTAATTATTTCTCTTTTTCTTCTATTAGAACCCCATTAATTACACCTTCTTGACTTGGGCGGTTGGTTATTTTTGCTTTTCCGAGTTCTGTTTCTATAATCGCGCCTTTTGTTAATATATTTTGTCTAGCCCAGAATCTATTAGAAGGTGTTTCTATAACATTTTTTATTTTTGTTTTTTTAGATTTTTTTGTTTTTGGGTTTATAATATTGATAGTATCTGAAGTTAAAGTTATTGTTTTTTTATTCCCTCCAATAATTCTAAGCTGTTTTCTTTTTGTTTTTTCTAATTTTGTAGCATGAGGATTTCTAGTTCTTTCAATTTTTTTCTTTTTTCTTGTTTTTCTATATCTTCCTCCAGAAGCTTTTTTTCCTTTTCTCATATTGTCTTGATTTTATTTTAATTTAAATATGTTTCTATTATCTAAATTTTTTTATAGTTGTTTATTTTTAATATTTTTATGAGATATATAATTAAAATAGATTATTCTAATATAAAAGAAACTGATTTTAAAAATAAATTAAATGGTTTTTTAAAAAAATATAATGGATGTTTTCATGAGAAAGAAGAAAAAATTATTTTGCCAAGTTCTGAAAATCTAAAGAAAAAGGATTTAGAAAAAGAATTATCTCCAATAAAAATCACTTTGCTTTGTAAATTAACATAATCTTAAAATAAAAAGATTTAAAAACTATAAAGTTAAATTGTTCTTATGACTAACGGAGTAGAGAGACCACTTGATCTCTTAAATAACGCGAAAGGAAAAGAAGTTTTAGTTCAGTTAAAGAATAATAAACAATTTGTTGGCACTTTGCTAGCTTTTGATATACACATTAACATTGTACTTGATAATACAAAAGAGATGTCAGAAGGCGAGATCGGAAG
>CAZPQF010000041.1:0-5442 GCA_964588735.1 Candidatus Woesearchaeota archaeon | reverse complement strand
GCAACTAATAAAGCTATTCCAATAATGATTCCAAAAGCAATTTTTAATCCTTTTTCTATTTGAAAACCTTCTTTTCCTGCAGCTACAAAACCATAAAGTAAAAAGAAAACTAATAAAACTACTGCAGCTAAAACTAAAAATACTAAAATGTTTGAAACAAATTCTTGTGGATAAGGAAAAGTAACAAAAACTAAAGCAACTACTAATGAAACAATTGCATTAATCTGTTTTTTCTCTTTTCCTAATAAAGCTGTTTTTTCAAGAAGTGCAAATATTAAAGTAAAAACTAATAAAAAAGGAAATACATATCTAGTGAATAATTCAGAGTAAATTATTGGCTCTTCTACTGCCATTTTATACTCCTTCTACTTCTGCAGCTCCTGTATCCTCTAAATCAACCTCTTCTTTTGATGGCAATGATGTTTTAGTTACAATAAAAACATCTCCTACAGCCTTAACAAACTGGTGAGGAATTATAACACCTCTAGCTCCTCCCAAGATAGTAGACATTTCTCCATTAACTCTTATTCTCCACCCATCTACTTTATTGTCTATTAAATTAGCTTCTTCAATTTCACCAAAAAATTCTCCAGAGTCTGTATAAACTTTATGCCCCATTAAATCACTTATTTTTTTTATCTTTAACATAATAAGAATAAAAAGCAGGCATTTATATACTTTTCTCTTATGTAAAAATATTTTTCTGAAATATAGGAATATCAAGAAATTTTTATAGATTTTTTTATTCAAATTTCCAGATAACAAAGTTTATAAAAATCTCAAACCTAAAATTAATATGTTAAAATATAAGGAAATTTTAAGTGTGTTAATTATCTCAGTTATTATTGCATTTGTAATGATTACTAAATATCTTGATTTTGATTATCTTGCAATTGCATTTTTATTAATTGCATTGACAATTTTTATAAATATAATAGCAAAAAAAATAATGGCTTATTATTTTGAATCTGAAATTGAAATAGATATATGGAAAATAAGACAATTTTGGATAAAACCTTCTTATCATTTTAAAAAACCTTTTCCAACAGGAATTGTTTTTCCATTAATACTTGGTTTTGCTTCTGCAGGATATTTGTGGTGGCTTGCTGTTTTAGATTTTGATGTTAAGCCAAAAGTAAGCAGGGCAGCAAAAAAATGGGGGCATTATAGTTGGACAGAAATGACAGAATGGCACATTGGTTTAATTGCAGCAGCAGGAATTTATGCTAATTTTATAGCAGCCATCATTGGATATTTAATAGGATTTCCAGAATTTGCAAGATTAAATATTTATTATGCAGGATTTAATTTATTGCCTATTTCTAATTTAGACGGTAATAAAATATTTTTTGCTGGAAGAGGGGCTGTTTTATGGATAACTACAGTAGTTATTGCTTTAATTGGATTAGCTTATGTTTTTTTATTGCCATAAAAAATTCTTCTCAAATTTTTAATTAATTAATTTCATCAAACAACAATAACTTATTATATCTATCTGATAATTCTCAATCTCTACTATTAACCATAAAAACCTGTTAAAATTATATCATAATTAACCATAAAACTTTTTAGAAAATTTATTATTAATAAAACCAATATAAATAACCAGTATCTCTAAACATCTATAAGTTATGTTCACCTAATTGCAACTTAATAGCTCTTTATTTCAAAACATATTAGAAATTATAAATAACAACAACATAATTAATTTTATAAGCCATTTAATATTTTTATATTAATGCCGCAAAAAACTGATTTTCCATTTCTTAAAGGAATAAAACCAAGAAGATATCAACAGGAGATTTTAAAAACTTGTTTAAAAGAAAATTGTCTTGTAGTTTTACCTACAGGAATAGGAAAAACTCTTATTGCATTAATGTTAACAATAAAAAGAATGCAGGAAACCCCTACAAAAAAAGTTGTGTTTCTTGCCCCCACTCGTCCTTTAGTAGAACAACACTATAATTATTTTACAAAACATCTTCCAGAATTATTTGCAGATTTTCAAATATTTACAGGAAAGATAAAAGCAGAAAAAAGAAAAAAAATATGGAAAACAGCAGATATTATTTTTTCTACTCCACAGTGTGTAGCAAATGATTTAAAAAAAGGATTATATGATTTAAAAAATGTTTCTCTGCTTATTGAAGACGAGGCACACAGATGCTTAAAAAAATATTCTTATATGTATATAGCTGAAAAATATAAACAACAATCAGAAAACATAAGAATTTTAGGTTTAACTGCCTCACCTGGAAGTGAAAAACAAAAAATATCTAAAATATGTGAAAATCTAGGAGTAAAAAAAGTAGAAGTAAGAACTAGGGAAAGCAACGATGTAAAACCTTATCTCCAAAAACTAGAATTTGAAGCAATTAAACTAGAATTTCCAGAAGAATTCAAGAAAATAAAAAAGATTCTAAAAAAAATATATGATAAAAAAATAGATGAATTAATTAACAGAAAACTTTTTTATGGCCCAAAAACAAAAAAAAATTTATTAGAAACCCAAAAAAAAATAATGAAATCAATAATTTCTGGAAATAAAAATTTCAATATGTTAAAAGGAGCAAGCGTAGCTTCTCAAGCATTAAAATTACAACATTCTTTAGAACTTTTAGAAACCCAAACTCTTTCTGGACTGCAGAGATATCTTCAGGAATTATTTGATCAGGCAGCAAAACAAAAATCAAAAGGGGTCCAGCAATTAGTAAAAAAACCAGAATTTAATCAAGCATATACTTTAACAAACGAACTTTTAACAAAAAAAATAGAAAATCCTAAAATAAATAAATTAAAATCATTAATTAAAGAAGAGCTAGAAAAAAATTCTAATATGAAGGCAATTATTTTTGCCCAGTTCAGAGAAACAGTTACTTCAATATGTAAAAATTTAAATGAAATTCCGGGAATACGTGCAAGAGTTTTTGTGGGGCAAGCTAAAAAAAAGTCAGGAAAAGGAAAAACAACAGGACTTAATCAAAAGCAACAGCAAGAAATAATAAAAAAATTTGCATTGGGGGAGATAAATATTTTATGTGCTACTTCGATTGGAGAAGAAGGATTAGATATTCCAGAAGTTCACGAAGTTATTTTTTATGAGCCAATTCCAAGCGCAATTAGAAAAATACAGAGAGCAGGAAGAACCGCGCGTCTTCTTCCAGGAAAGCTCAAAATTCTTATGACAAAAGGAACAAGAGATGAATCATACTATTGGGCAGCGTTTCATAAAGAAAAGAAAATGTATAAAGCACTAAAAAATATAAATAAAAACTTACAGGAAAATAAAAAAACAAAAAATCTAGATGAATTTATAATAGAAAAAGATAATAATCCATGAAAGAAAGTATAAAAATATTTATTAATCACATAAAAAATAAATAATGGCTGGTAAAAAAATATTAAAACAATACCAATAAGAAATAGAAAAAAATAAATTTAAATTAATCAATTGGATTATATGCTTCTTTAATTTGATTATTCATATCCCTGATAAACTGCGAAACAGGATACTCGATTATCTTGCCTTCTTTTCTTGTTATAATTTTATCTATGCCTGCATTTATTATCGTTTTTTGACATAATCTGCATGGTTTTCCTTCAACTTCTTTATTAAAATCATTTGCCAATAAACCAATAATATACATTTTTGCATCTTTTAATTTTAAAGGATCTCCTTGAATAATAGCATTCATTTCAGCATGAACACTCCAGCATTCATCATATCTTGTTCCAGAAGGAATATTTTTTAATTGTCTATAACACTGCTGTTCTAAATCAGAACAATTAGTTACTCTACTTGGAGAACCACAATAACCAGTAGAAACAATTTTATTATTTTTATCTACAATTACTGCACCATAAACTCTTCTTTTACAAGTTCCTCTTAAAGCAATATCCTTTGCAATATTTAAAAAATATTCATCCCAATTAATTCTCTCTCTTTTTTCAATCATAAATAAAACAAAAAACAAGTATTTAAAAATATAATTTTTCTTAAAAATATATATCATGTGAATAATGAAAAATAATAAGTCAATAGTTCATAATAAATATCTAAAATTTTTAATAAAATTTAGCTCAATCTTTATAAATCTCTAAACCCAACTTATAAAATCTACCAAATATTTATTATTAATAAAAAACTTCCAATACTAAATGAAACATTTAAAAAAAATAAAAATAGATCATAGAGAAAAAAATTCACTGATACCTGCAGAACTTATAGAATTAGGACACAAAATAGAATTCTCTCATCTTCCTGTTGCAGATTATATTATTAAAAATACTGCAATTGAAAGAAAAACAATATCTGATTTTATTAATAGCATGATAAATAAAAGACTATCAAAACAATTAATAGAATTAAAACAATATCCAAAACATTTACTTATAATAGAGGGGATAGAAGAACAAGAGATTTACAATGATAATAAAGAAGGAATAAATGGAAATGCTCTGAGAGGATTCATTCTCTCAATTCTCCTCAATTATAAAATTCCAATAGTTTATACAAAAGATTATGAAGATACTGCTAAATTTATATCTATTTTAGCAAAAAAACAAAAAAAACCACATATTTCTTTAAATCCAAAAAAACATTCACACAACAAAAAAGAACAACTACAATACATTATAGAAGGATTTCCAGGAATTGGGCCAGCAACAGCAAAAAGACTTTTGAAAAAATATAAAACAATCAGCAATATTATCAATCAAGATTTGAAAAATCTTGAAAATGATATTGGAAAAAAAGCAGAAATTTTTAAGAAGCTTGTTGAGCAACAATATTAATTTTCTTTTTAGCTTCTTCTTTACATTTTCCTTCTAAACCATCTATAGAATAATCAAAACCCCCAAAAATTCGGGTTTTATCAATAAAATCTAAGAAAACAACCTGATTAATAATATCAAAATGATAAGAATCTATAATTCCTTTTAATTCACTTAATTTATTATCAAATCCAATTCTTCCATCTTTAGAATAAGCATCAGAAAGTTGTTTAATAATTTCTTTATAATTATAATCTTTTGCCATTAAAATAATATAAACAACCACTATTATTTAAATAATATAGGGGCCATTTATTTAAGCAAATCAAGAACAAAAATTATATAAAACACAAAAGTCTTCTTTATAAAATGTTTTTCTTTTATTAAATTTATTAATTTTTATAGTACTTAGTAATTGAGCTCGCTTTCCGGCTCGCTCTTTAAAATACTCTCTTTCATGCTCTCCTCATGCTCGAGCATTACAGAGTTATTAAACAAATTCTATTAATAACATTTCAATAGCTTCTTATGTAAAAAACTGATTAGGAATTATTAGTATTAACAAATCCAATCTTCAAATATCTATAAACCCAACTATAAAAGCCTTTAAATTATATTATCAAACAGAGCTGGAGACGAGCGAAGCGAGTGGGAGGGGTAATGAATCAA
>CAZPQF010000040.1:0-5679 GCA_964588735.1 Candidatus Woesearchaeota archaeon | reverse complement strand
AATTATTTAACTGAAGTAAAACCCCTTTATAGAATTATTTTTTAGACACGCCCTACATAACATTAAATTTATTAACTAATCTTCTTATTTTATTCTATGATAGAAAAGAGGCATATTATTTCTGTTTTAGAAAAAACAAGAAAAGCAATAAAAAAACAGGATGTTCCTGAATTAAAAAGATTAAGTAATCAAGCTATACACACATCTTCAACAGAACAAGATCCAGATAGTATTACACTTGCAGTTATTGTTTATTCTATTAGCAAAGTGGTTGAAAAACAAGATATATTAAAAATTAAAAATAAGACAAAATTTCTTAAAGTAATTGATAAAGATTTAGAAAATAGTATTAATTATCTGGAAAAAAATAAATTAAATAAATTTGGGGAAAGTTTAGAGAAAACTAGAAAAGATTTAGAGAGTGTTTCTGGTTTAAAAAGATATATTAAAGATGTTTTTAGAAAAGCAAAAATAAACAAAGCTTCAAAAATTTATGAGCATGGTGTTTCTATGGAAAAAACATCTAAACTTTTAGGTATTAGTTTATGGGAACTTGCTGATTATACTGGTTATAAAGGAAGTGCAGATATTTCACTTAATATTACTTTAAATGTTATTAAAAGAATTAAAATTGCTAAAGAGGTTTTAAGTTAAGGTTAAATAAAAATGAGTGAAAAAAATATTAAAAAATGGTGGAATGAAGCTTCTAAAGATTATCAAAAAAATAATAAAATAAAAACAAAATCAGCACATTATGGCCCTTATGCTCTGAATGAGAATAAATTAAAATTATTAGGCAGCATAAAAGGAAAGAAAATTTTAGAAATAGGATGCGGGGGTGGACAATGCTCTATTGCTTTTGCAAAAAAAGGAGCAAAATGTACTGGAATAGATATATCAAAAGAGCAGATAAAATATGCAGAAAAATTAGCTGAAAAAGAAAAAGTTAATATTAAATTTATATGTGGAAGTTTTCAAAATTTAAATAAAATAAAATCAAATAGTTATGATATAGTTTTTTCTGCATTTGCACTGCAATATTCTCCAGATTTAAAAAAAGTGTTTAAAGAAGTAAAAAGAGTTTTAAAGAAAAAGAGTATTTTTGTATTCTCATTAGATCATCCATTTTCAATCCCAATATATAAAAAATGGAATTATTATAAACCAGGTAAAAAAATAATAAAAGAAACATGGCCAGATGGAAGCAAACACAAATTTATAGGATATTCTAGAAAAATTAGTAATATAATTAATGAATTAATAGAATCTGGTTTAATACTTGAAAAAGTTATTGAACCATTAGAATTAAAGAAAAATGATCCATGGCAAAAAATTTATGATAAAAAATTAATCAAGATAATTGGACCAACTATAATCTTTAAAGCGAGGAAAAAATGAAATCAAAAAAACAGAATATTGAAAAACAAAAAATTTTAATTTTAGATTCAGGAACTTTAATTACTTTAAGCATGAATGGATTAACTTATGTCTTAGAAAATTTTAAGAAAAAAGAAAAAATAAATACAAAATTTATTATAACAAAACAAGTGAAAAAAGAAGTTGTAGATAGGCCATTGGGAATTAGAAGATTTAAACTTGGAGCATTAAAAATTAAAGATTTAATTAATAAAAAAATATTAGAATTGCCTTCTTCAATTGGAATTAAAGAGGGGGAAATTGAAAAAATAACAAAAAAAGTTATGCATACTGCAAATGGAATTTTTTATGATAAAAAAAGACCAATACATATTATTGATTATGGTGAAGCATCAATACTAGCATTAAGTAAAATTCTAACAGAAAAGGGGATTGATAATGTTATAGCAGTGGATGAAAGAACAACAAGAGTTTTGAGTGAAAAACCCCATAATTTAAAGAAGATATTTGAAAAAAAACTACATACAAAAATTAAAGAAAATAAAACAAAATATGATTTTTTTAAAGATATAAAATTTGTTCGTTCTTCTGAAATTGTTTATGTTGCCTGGAAAAAAAATCTTATTAATATTGAAAATGGAAAAGATACAATACTTGATGCTTTATTATATGCTACAAAATACAAGGGATGTTCAATAACAAATGAGGAAATAAATGAAATTAAAAGATTAGGATGATAAAGTAAATTAATAAATTTTGTTAAAATGAAAATTAAATTTTGTCCAAAATGTGGTTATAGTGAAATTATCTTATTTATAGGAGGGAAATTTGGAACAATATATAAGTGTAAAAAATGCGGTTACAGAGGAGTTTTATTTCCAGAGAGAAATATAAATCCAAATAAAAATCCTAATAATAAAAAAACAAGATTAAATAAACAAAATATAAATGCAATTATCTTGGATATTGGTGGTGTTTTAGAATTAAATAAATCTCCCCAAATTTTAAATAAAAACAAACAAATAAGAACAAAAGGTGTTCATGAATATATTACGAAAAAATTAGGAATTACTCTTGACCAATATTTTGATTCTATTGATTCAACTTATGCAGATGCAATAGAAGGAAAAATTTCCAGAAAAAAAACAATTAAAACTATTGCTAAAAATTTGAAGATTTCTGAAAAAAAGTTAAAAAAATTATATAAAAAAGCATATAGTAAAAATTTTAAGACAAATAAAGAACTTTATAAAATAGCACTTAAATTAAAAAAAATAGGTTATAAAATAGCAATTTTATCAGATCAATGGTATTTATCAAGAGATGTTTTTGTTAAAGAAAAATATGCAAAAAAATTTGATGTGGTTGTTATCTCTTGTGATTCTGCTGTTAGTATAAGAAAACCATATTTGAAAATCTATAAAATATTATTAAAAAAATTAAAAATTCCTGCAAAACAATGTTTATTTATTGATAATCAAACATGGAATCTAAAACCTGCGAAAAAATTAGGAATAAAAACCATTTTATTTAAAAACAATAAACAATTAATCAGAGATTTAAAAAAATTTGGAATTAAGATAAATAAAAAATAAATATAATAAACAGAAATATATTTTTGGTATTAATTAAATTTAAATAATTCTTATTTGTTGTTTTTTTATGGAACTAAAAAAGATAGTTGGTGAAAATACTCTAATTGAATTAAATATAAAGAACATTAAGGGAAATAAGATATTGGATATTGATAAAAGATTTGCTTATATAATTAAGAAAGTTGTTTTAAAATTAAAATGTGATTCTTGTGGGAAAAATTATGATAGAGAAATAGAAAATAATGAATTAGGATTAAAAAAAGAGGAATTATATTGCTGTTATTGCAATAATTTTGGAATGATTGAATATGCTTTTCAATTAAAATTAAAAGATGAATAGAAATCCTTTAAAACTCTGATGGTAATGAAGAATATCATACCTCTAAAAAGGGTAAATTATAAAAATTCAAAATTCTTATTGCTTCTATGAAATGGACAAAAGAGGAAATTAAATATTTAAGGGAGAATTATCCAAATAATCCTAATATGGGAGAGATTTCTAATAAACTAAAAAGAAGTAAGAGGGCCATTTAACATAAAGCTGCAAGAATTAATATATATCGATCAAGATTTCCTTCAAATAAACCACGTGATAGAGAATCCAGAACTATTATTGATAAGAGGTATTATGAAAAACATAAAAAAGAAATATATAGAAAGAAAAAAGAAAGAATACCAAAATTTAGAGATGGAATTAAAAAATCTCTTGGTGGTAAATGTTCTATATGCGGATATAATAAATCGCTTTGTGCATTAGATTTTCATCATAATAAGGGAGATAAAGAAGATTTTGTATCAAGATTAATAAAAGATTTTGCAAAATAGAAGGCTTTAAAAGAAATAAAAAAGTGTATATTATTATGTGCAAATTGTCATAGGAAATTGCATAATAAGGGTCTGTAGTTCAACAGCAGAATGTCGGTCTCCAGAACCGGTGATGGGGGTGCAATTCCCTCCAGGCCCATTTTTTATGTGAGTTTTGCTATTTTTTAGAATTAAGAGTATCTAATGGGGTAATTGTATTATTAGAAATAGACAAAATTGAGGTGATTGCTTTTAACGGAGCAACTATTAATGTTTCTGCAGTATTATCTGGAAGATCTGAAATATCTAAATTTTCATCATGTTTTTTTTGAATATTATGGGAATTAGAAGGATTAAGTTTAGAATATTTAGAAGATATAACGTCTTTATTTGCCTGAGACATATTAATCTTTTCAGGAATTTTTCTTTCCCCTTTTTCTTTTATTTTTAGATATATATTTGCCTCATTAATATTTATTTCATTAAACATATACCAATTATCCCCCACCTTTAGAACATTATCTGTATTCTTTAATAAATTTTCAAGCTGATTATATCTCGATTCTGTGCTTACCATCTGGGAAATAATAGAAAAATTTAAATCTTCTTTTTCAAATAATAATGGAAGATGTTGTAAAGAAGTTCTTGAAACTTGTGTTCCAATATAAACTTTCTCAGCATTCTCTAATAATTCTTTTGATTTATTCATAAGATAAATATCATGTTTTAATGGTTCTTCCTTAAATCCCTTCTTTTTTACACCAAAAATATTTATTCCTCTATTTCTTAATTCTGAGAATAATGAATCATATTCTAACTTGTCTAAATAATTCAACCAGTGCCCATAAAAACCTTGCTTTTCAAAAAGCTGTTCTTCATTTATTAATCCAGAATTATATTCATTAATAGAATCATTTTGATACAATATATCACTTAAAAATATATCTTTATTTGAGCCAGTTTTCTTGATTATTTTAATCATGTTCTTTTTGCATCCTGCAGAGATAGTTACATCTTCTAAAAGAATAAAACTTTTATCTGATATCTGATTAAACATAGTTTCTAGTGTAGTGGTTGATTGATTACACATATTTTCAGTTTGATCTGCCACACAAAAAGGTGTTGAAAAATAGTCTTGCTCATAATTTTCTTTTTCTAAAGATAGAAAAAAATTTCTCGGTTTTGAAAATGTATAACCTCTTCTCATAGCATTTAAATATCCTCGCGCATCGTTCAGCTCGATTCCTCCGTTCCTCATTGATTCCCTTATTTTCATATACTCCCTAAAATTATTCTTGTCTCTGCTTACTATTGCTGCTGCTTCTATTCCTAAAACATCCTTAGAGAGCGTATATGCCCTTAGTGCAGAATAACTATCTCCCTTTTCTAAACAATAATCTCCGTCTTTTGATAAATATTTTAAAGGGGTTTCTGAAGAAAATTTATTCTCGGTTTTTGATTTTCCAAAAAGAGCTTCTTTAAATGCTTCGGCCATTATTTGTCTTGTTTCTTCTTTTCTTTTAAATAAACTATTAGTAATACTTTTTCCCAGTGAATTAAAAGAACATCCCCCAAGAATAATTGAACTCGAAATTAAACTAGGATATATTAAACTTTTTATCTTATTCATAAAAATCCATCTTAATTGTCATTTATAAGTAATTATGAACTATAAAGCATATATTAAATTATAATTAAGATTTAAATAAGAATAAAGATAATCAATATAATGCAAATAAAAAAGAATATATTAAGAGCATTGCTAAGTCTTGCTATCCTTTCATCAAATTCTTGTGCTATTAATTCCCTTGAAAAAAGAATTGATGAATTATCAAATAATCTTAATGAAAGTATTAAAATTAGTAAAGAAGAAGAAAGAAAATATGACTCAAATTATATTTTT
>CAZPQF010000039.1:0-5899 GCA_964588735.1 Candidatus Woesearchaeota archaeon | reverse complement strand
GTACACTATTCATCACCTTTAGGGAATGATTAAATTAAGAATATTATTAATGATGATATAATAAATATACTTGCAATAGGAATTGCCTCTATGCTTTCAATAATAGATACTGAACTTATTATAATAAATGGTGATATACTCTGTCTTGGTCAGGGTTTTATTAAAAATTTAAAAAATCTGAAAATTATAAATACAAAAAAATAAATTCTAATAAAAAAGGGTTTTTTGAAATCTCATTTCCAAATTTTAAAAGAATTATCAATAATTTATAAAATAATTTCTACAACTTTTTAACTAATTTTAAACAAAATTTTTTATATTAATATTATTAATTATTTCACTAAGCCAACCTAAGTGCACAAACTTGCCCCAGCCCATAAAAAACCAGCCAAAAACCGATAGGTTTTTGGAAAATCTCATATTTTAATTTTCTAATATCTAATATAATCGACACCGTGTAAAGGGCGAAAAATAAATGAAAATAAGTAAAATTAGGCTAAAAAATATTATTCAAAACACAATAATCTTTAAAAAGTGAGAGTTATTGATTAAAAGATGGCAAAAACAATGGAAAGAATAATTTATAAAGGTAAATTTGAAGGTATATTCCGCGATTTTTTTAAATTTATTAAAAAACCAGAAATCGGTGGGAAAGAAATAAAATATGAAAGGGGCATTTATGAATCAGAAACAATATACCATGTATTGGGGGTTACTTTAAAATATGATCTTACCGAATCTATAAATGAAGGAGTTATAATAACTGCTTTTGGAACAAATGAATCTATTGGCGAAGTAGAAAAAATTATTAGTGAAGCGCAACAAAAAACCCAAAAAACTTCTTCAATATCTGTAGATCTTGGTTGTAAAGCCCCACCCTTCCATAGGCCCACCAGAGAAGATTAACTTAGCTAACCTAAGTTAACAAAAAATCACTTCTATGTGTGAAAAGTTCGCACAACATATATTATCAGCTACTCTTTTCACCGAAAAACCCTCATTTTATAGAAAAATATATAAAGATATTCCAATAAGGTTATAATATGGGTCTTAAAAGGGTTCCCTTGCTGGAACAAAAAACCCTAAATGCACACTAAAACATGTGTAAAAAGAGGAAAAATGAATAAAATTGTGAACAAAGCCAAGCAAAGTGCACAAAATTCTAAAGTTGCAATTTATGTTAGAGTGTCAACAGAAGAACAGGCAAAAGAAGGGCTTAGTATTGATGCACAGATTGATAGGTGCAAATCATTCTGCAAAGCAAGAGATTGGAAAGTTTTCAAAATTTACAAAGATGCAGGATATTCTGGAGGAACCATGAAAAGACCAGCATTAGAATTAATGTTAAGAGATTCGAATGAACAAAAATTTAATATTATATTAGTTTATAAATTAGATAGATTTTCTAGAAACCTAAAAAATTCAATTATGGCTTTAGATGATTTAAAATTAAAAAATATTAATTTTACATCTGTAACAGAACAGATAGATACTACTTCTGCAATGGGTGAAGCATTTTTTCAAATGATAGGTGTTTTTGCTCAACTTGAAAGAGGAATGGTAAAAGAGAGAGTTAATTTAGCTTTTGATAGAAAAGTTCAATTTGGAGATGCCTTGCATAGAGCTCCTTTTGGATATGTTTATCAAAACAAAAAACTTGTGCCAAATCCTGAAAATGCAGGAAAAATTAGAGAAATATTTGAAATGTTCTCAAAAGGAATAAATTATAAAGAAATATATCAACAATTTATCAAATAGTAAAAAATCCAACATATTTAGGCAAGATAAAATATAAAGGAGAATTATATGATGGAAAACACAAAGCATTAATAGATGAAGATTTATTTAATAAAATAAACAAAAAAGAGAAGAAAAATGAATAAAGATTTTGATCAAATAAGAGATGAATTAGAAAAAGAAAAAGTAGAACAAGAGAATAAACCAGAAAATTCTATTAAAGAACTAACAACAAAAAACCAAAATAAACAAATTAATAAAGAAAATTTTGAATCCCGAGAAATAAAACCAGAAATAAAACCAAAAAACCAAAATCAAGAAAATTTTCAAGAAAACAATGAAGATAAAGAAATCCCTGAAAATTTAAAACAAGATTTAGATTCAAAAAAATCAACAAAATATAAACCATATATTATATTAGCAATTTTTATTATATTAATAGCCCTTTTTATTGTTTTTATTAATTATCAAACAACAAGCAACAAAATTACTGGAAATATAATAAATGAAAATCAGGATTTTAAAAATCAAAAAATAGAAGATTATTCACAAGTTTTTGGATATGATCTTAAATCAGGACAATTTATTTCTTTAGAAACAGGAGAAATATTAAATACAAAAAATGCAGTAGGTTTCCCTCTTCTAGATACATATGATCCTGAGCATACTCCTTTTTTATATTTATCATTAAATAATACTTTATTTAAAAGTAGAGAAATAATTATGAAGGAGTTATATTCTAATAATAAATCTTATAATGGGCATGTTGTTACTTCTGTTATAGACCCTTTTTTTAATTTTAATAATATTTCAAAAATAGATGATGTTTCAGAAATTCCTGAAAAGAGAAAAGAAATAATTGATTATATATGGAAAGATAACGGATTGCCTAAAAATAAACTTCCAGAAATAAAAGGAAATCAATTAATTACAGAAATGGAATATAATATTAATTCTATTGCAGAAATGTATAACCCTCAAAATCCCAACAACAAATTAATTATATATCATTGCGGGCATTCAGGTTTAAATAAATTTGAAAAACACAACAAATCAATTCAATTTTTATTAAATAAAGGATTTAATGTCCTTGTTTTTTATATGCCTTTGCTGGGAAAAAATCGCCAGCCAAGTTTTGATAATAAAGTTGGAAATTTAAGCGACCATTCTCATTTAGCAGAACTTGAATCAGATGATTTCTCTCCATTAAAATTATTTTTAGAACCAATTTATATTTCTTTAAATTATATAGAAAAAGAATATGATTTTGATAATATTTATATGATTGGACTTTCTGGAGGCGGATGGACAACAGTTGTTTATTCTGCAATTGATGAAAGAATAGAACAAAGTTATCCTGTTGCAGGTTCTCTTCCATTAAGTTATCCTGGAAAAAGAGATTATGAACAAAAAGAAACAAAACTTTATGATATTGCAGGTTATTTAGATTTATATTTAATAGGAGCATATAAAAGAAAACAATTTCAAATATTTAATCTAGATGACCCTATTTTTCCTGGACATACATATAATATTTTTCCTTATGCTAAATATATTAATAATAAATTAAATAATAATGGAATATTTTTTGTAGGTTTAGAAGATAGTTTACAACACGAGATAAAAGAAAATACTTTAGAAATTATTTATCCTTATATGGAAAACCCAGATTTATGGGATTTTAAAAATCAAAAAATAAAATCAGGTTATCAAGGTAATCAAGATGATTGAACAAACAAAAAATGTCTGAAAATCAACAAAAAAAATTACAAAAAGAAGTGATAGAAGAATTTTCTGGTGAAAATGCTATTCAGGTTTATAATCAAAAAGCAAAAGAAGGTTTATGGAAAAGCGAGGAAGTTTTAATTAAAAAATATTTTAAAAAGAAAAATAAAAATAATAAACCAAGCAAAATTCTCGATATTGGATGTGGAACAGGAAGAACAACAATTCCATTAAAAAAATTAGGTTATGATGTTGTTGGAATAGATATAACTCCTGCTATGATTAAAAATGCTAAAAAAATAACAAAAAACAAAAATTTGAAAATAGAATATCAAGTAGAAGATGCAACTAATTTAAAATTTAAAAATAATTCTTTTGATTATACTTTATTTTCAAACCAAGGATGGACTCAAATACCAGGTAAAAATAAAAGACATCAAGCATTAAAGGAGACTTATAGAGTATTAAAAAAAGGAGGAATTCATATTTTTACTATTCATAATAGAGAATGGTTAAGTAAGAGATTGTTCTTTTGGATATATATGTGGTCTAGATTTTATATTTTAAAACCAATAGGATTTAATATTCAAGAAATAAATTTTGGAGATAGATTTTTCAAAAGAAAAAAACAAACAGGACTTGAACACAAAACAAAACAATATATTCATATTCCTTCAATTAAAGAAACTAAACAACAAATAAAACAAGCAGGATTTGAAGTTTTAGAATATGCTCATACAAGTGATATTATAAAAGACCCTAGTTTTAAAACAAATCCTGTGTTTTTTATATGTAAAAAATGAATGAAAAATATAATATAAATAAAATCTTATCTAATTGGGATATTGGCAAGATTATTAGTTTTAAACAAATTAAAAAAGGAATTGTAAATACTAATTTTATCATCAAAACATCAAAAGGAAAATTTATCTTAAGAAAACAAGCTGATTTTAAAAAAGTCTCAGAATTAAAATTTGAAATCAAATATCTTAAGTATTTAAAGAGTAAAGGGTTTTCTTATACAATTCCTTGCCCTTTAAAAACAAAGAAAAACTCTTTTTTTATAAATACAAATAATTCTGTTTTTTGGCTGTATCCTTATATTAAGGGTCAGCTGGTTGATAGATTTAATAAGTCTGAATTAAAAGAAATAGCAAAAATGATGGCAGAATACCATTCTCTTATAGAAAAAGCCAAGTTAGACAATCATAGCAAAGCAAGTAATTTATATCAAAAAGAAATTATACAAGAGTTAAATTCTTACAAAAAACAAATCAATAAAAAATTACACAAAGACAAAAAAGACAAAATTTTTCTAAAAAAAATAAAAAAACTCCTTCCACTATTAGTTTCTCTAGACTTAAGTTCTTATTCAAAACTTCCAAAATACCCCCTTCATAGAGATATTAATACTGAAAATACTATTTGGACCAATGAAAAATTATCAGGTCTTATAGACTTTGAAAATGTAGCAGAAATAAAAGACGCATTTATTAAGGATATTGCTATAATGCTACAATATTCTTGTGTAAATAAAAAATTTAAATATAAAACTGATATAAATCTTATAAAATTCTTTATTAAAGAATACCAAAAATATCGTAAATTGTCTTTTTTTGAAATCTCTCTTATTCCAATAATAATTGTTATGGGTGCTATTGAGGATTTTAATTATTCTTATCATTTATTTTTAAATGATCCTAAGAGAGCAAGTATAAATAGATTAAATTTTTATTCAAAATCTGCCCTATGGCATTATAAAAACAAAGATAAAATTTTAAATAAACTAAAATGACACTTAAACCAACAATATCTCAAAAAATCAAACAAAAAGTCTTAAATAGAGATAGAAATAAATGTCAAAAATGCGGATTTCTTGGAACATCAGAAGACTTAAAAATTCATTACATAAAACCAAAACAAGATAATGGAAATAACCATCCAGATAATCTTGTTACTTTATGTCCAATATGTTATTATTATGCTCCTGATAAAGAAAACGAATTCAAGCAATACCTCAATGAAAAAATAGATGGAAACATATTAAATACTTTTAGAAAAGCACAAAAAACAATTGCAAAACAAACAAAACATGGCATGATAAAAAAATTTAATAAAGGACAGTTAGTAACTCGTGCTCCACTTGGTTATAAAATAGAAAACAAGCAGTTAATTCCTTCTGAAAATTCTTATATAATTCAAGAAATTTATCAAGATTTTTTAAATACAGAAAAATCCCTCACCAAACTCTCAAAAAAATATAATTTATCTGTCAATGGCTTAAAAAAAGTTCTCACAAATTATACATATTTAGGCAAAATCAAGTTTGACGGCCAAGTTAGAGACGGCAAGCATCAACCCCTTCTCTCATCTACTTTGTTCAATCGCGTGCAAGATAAATTAAAGGAAAAGGGGTTTATTTGATTCTATTTTTATA
>CAZPQF010000038.1:4143-6071 GCA_964588735.1 Candidatus Woesearchaeota archaeon | reverse complement strand
TTACTTCGTCTGTTTCTCTTATTTTTAAAAATAGACATTTAAAATATTCATTAAAATAACTTGGGGTTTCAATAATAATCTCATAAGGTTTAATTTTTGACGATAGCTCCATATTTTTTGAAATTATCTCTTCTTTTTTGCCTTCCAATTCTCCAATCAATGTGACGTGTGGATTAAAACAAGGAGCAGAGTATTCTTCACTTAATTCTGAAATTAGTCCTTCTAATTCTTTTTTAACTTCTCTTTCAGGCATCAGCCAAATTGAATATTCTTTACAACATTTTCCCATTTTAATTATTTTATCCCCCCCTTATATTTTGGACCTGCTAAAGCAATGATTTCGATACACCTTTCTAAACTCTGTTTTAAAGATGGAATCTGTTCTCCTAATTTTTTAAAATAAACTTTATATTTTTCAGGCATTGGTGGCCTACCATCAGGTAAATTTCTATAACAATCAGTATTAGAAAATTGTGGCCCTTCTTCTAAAAAATCCTTTTCAATTAAAAATCGAAAACCCATAAATTCATCATTCTTAAAGAAAAATTGTTGAAAATTTTTTCTAGCACTTCTATTAAACCATCCAAAAACAATATAATCAATATCTTTTCTATTTTTAGTTTTCACTATTAATTCCTTTGCATATCCTTCAAAAGATATTTTGTATTGGATACAATCTTTTTCAATTTCTTCTTTCCATAATTTATTATTTTCTTCCATTTTAACTATATTCTTCTAGAAGTTTCTCTCTTTGACTAGGATCTATTTTAGAAAGAAAACCCATAAATTTATTCGCTCTTAAAGAAAACGGAGAGCACATATGACATTTTTCTCCAGGAAGTTTTTTCATAATATTCTTTCTTTTCTCACTATTCCAAATTTCTTTAAAATCTTTTTCAAATAGATTTCCATAGCTGGGGGTATCTGGAGATACTATATGACCGCAAGGATATAAATTCCCATTAGAACTCATGCATCCCCAATAAGTAGAAATATAACATCTACCTTTTCCCTTTAAACTAAAATGCTCCTCTTTTGTTGCCTGCATATCTTTTTTTGAATGTATTGGAATAACCTTAAAATCATCGTTCTCACATGCTTTTGCAAGATTTAATAATTGCAATATTGTTTCTCCATGTTTTTTTGAAACACTTCTATCTGTCATGTCTATTCTAAATCTTATTAAGCCCAATCTGTATTTTTTTATTTTTTTCGTTGCTTCAACAATATCAAAGTAATTTTTATTAGTTATAACATAATTTACTAAAATTTCTGTATTGTTTGTTGAATTTTCTTTTATTTTTTCCGCACATTCTAAAATATCTTCAAGAATAATTTTTCTTTTTCTAGCTCCTGGTTTTACATTCCATAGGGTTTGTGTTGTCCCTGCATCAAGACTTATATAAAGTCTAAATAATTTTCCTAGAGAATTTATAAAATCTTGATTGTTTTTATTTTGTGCAAGTTTTAAGCCATTTGTAAAAAGTCTGATTTCTTTTTTACCCATCTCATAAAATTTATCTACCATATAATTAGTTAAAGGATTCATCAAAGGTTCTCCAGTTGTTCCACAGAATTTTATACTTTCCATACTAAATTCATTTTGGTTAAAATTAGATATTTGATCAATTATTCTATCTGCTTTTTCCTTAGTTGTTAATTTGTTTTCAAGTTTTTCAAAATCTCTGGCAAAACAATGTAAACAATTAGCATTACAAATAGAAGACGGCTGAATTTCAAATTCATATGGCGGAGGATTTTCTCCTCTAAGGATAGATTCAATTCTTTCTCGGTGATGATTAATAAGTCCTTTTTCATAATTAAAAGGTGGCTCGCCATTATTTAGAAATTCTTGGAACTTTGTCTTTATAGAATCTTTCCTTGTGGCCTTATTTTCTTTTAATGCCTGGTTTACCATCGACGAGCCC
>CAZPQF010000038.1:762-4133 GCA_964588735.1 Candidatus Woesearchaeota archaeon | reverse complement strand
TATTGTGTTATACTGTAATTACTCTCTGTTCCAACACCACCTATTTGTGATTCACTACAACTATCGCAATATAACATGGGCATTGAGATTAAAGCTAATAGAGCGGCATTTCTTACTGTTTTTTTTATTCTTTCTTTTTTAGTCATTTCTTCAAGTTTTTCCATTTTGCCCTCGAAAAATTTAGTTAATTAAAAAAAGTATCTACTCTTTTTTACTCTTATCAATATTTTATATAGACTTCAATAAACAAAATATAGTGGAATATTTCTGATATTAATATTTTTTATATATAGAATATTCATTGAATATTTTCAATAGTGTGAATATACTAAAAACATTTAAATATATCCTATGTTATATAAATATATCTTGAGGCTAAAATGAAAAGAAGAATCATCAAACAAGGTCACAACACAATGACAATTACGCTTCCTTCTGAATGGATTAAAAAATTAAACCTTCATCCAGGACACGAATTAGAGGTTTTTGAAAATTCTGGTTCCTTAATTATTAATGGAAAACAACATAATAAGTTATTAACTGCAACAATAGATATTACTGGTTTTGATGTTCCTATGATCTGGAGATTCTTTCAAGCAGCATATAGAGAGGGCTATGATGAAATTAAATTAGTATATAATCCTCATAAAAAAAATCAAGCAGGAGCCTTTGATTTCTATACTTCACACTTAGCTTATGAAAAAATGGGTGAAAAAAAGAGATTTAAGCCTGTAATAGATATGATCCATGAAATAGTAAGCAGATTTGTAGGAATAGAAATTATAGAACATGGAGAAGGATTCTGTGTTATTAGGGAGATGGGAGAACCATCTGCAAAAGAATTTGATAATTCCCTTAGAAGAATTTTTCTCTTGATAGATGATTTATTTGATAATATAATATATAAGATAGAACATAAAGAAACAGGACATATAGATATATGCAAAGAGCTACATACTTTAGATAGAAGTGTTGATAGGTTTGTAGATTATTGCTGTAGAATTAATAATAAGATAAATGATTCAAGTTTTCAAAAAAATAAACCAATTATGTTCTCCACATTATTTTTATTAGAACTTTTAGGAGATGAATTTAAATATATAGGAACACACTTAGCAACAACTAAAAAAGATATAAACGAAGTTCTTCCTTTTGCTCAAAGAGTTAAAGATCATTTTGATATGTATTATCACTTATTTTACAAATTTGATAGAGACTTGGCAATTAAATTTGGAGAGAATGATTTTAAAATTTATAATGATCATTTTAATTTAAAAGAGTCAAAAAATAAAGATGCGCATAGCATAAGAAGACACTTTATGCAGATTAGTAAATTTATTTTCTGTTTAATGGAACTAAGAATAGAAATGAATTTTAATCCTTAGTTTTTCCTCAGCAAAAATAATCTGATAGTTCATTATCTATATTCAGATTATTATAATTTTTGTTGCTATGTTCTATTAGAAATATATTTATTTTTAAATTCATTGATTCTCACTCAACCCCTTCCGACTTCTTATTTTTCTAATAACATCTTCAGAAATTTCTTTAGGAGCTTTTTCATAATGCTGGTCTATTAAACTGCTTATTCCACGACCCCCAGTTGCAGATCTTAAATCATTTGACCATCCAATCATTTCTGCAACAGGTATTTTTGCTTTAATTTCAGCTCTTGTTTCTTCTTGATTCATATCTAACATTTGCCCTCTTTTACTTGTTACTAATTTTGTAATATCTCCCATTGATTCTACAGGAACTTCTATTAAATGAATTTGAACAGGTTCAAATATTGCAGGATCAGCTCTTTTCATTGCTTCATAAGTTGCATTTCTAACAGCAGGATATACTTGTGCTGGTCCCCTATGAATAGCATCTTCATGTAATTTTGTATCCATTAAACTAACTTTTAATTTCATACAAGGTTCTCTTGCTAATGGCCCATTATTAATAACTTGTTCAAAAGAATCCATAACCATTTCTATTATTTCACCAATATGAACAATACCTCTTGTTTGATCTAATAAAACATTTCCTTTGTATATTTGTTTGTATTGTCTTGCTTCATTATTATCTACACCTAAAGCTTCTAATTTTTTATAAAGTTCAGGATCTTTTTTCTTAATTCTTCCTTCATGTATTTCTCCTTCTCTAATTGCTTCATAAACTTTTTCGTCCAAAGGTTCTACTTTCATAAAGAATATATTATGTTTATTAGGAGAACGTCCTTCTACTGTCGGAGATTCTTTTCCAACTGTCTCATGATAAACAACTATTGGAGATGAAGTTTTAACTTCTAATCCTTTTTCTGTTTTAATTCTATTTTCTATAATCTCTAAATGTAACTCCCCCATACCTGACATTAAATTTTCTCCTGTTTCTTCATTAATTTCTATTTTAATGCTTGGATCTTCTTTACCGACTTGTTTTAATACTTCTACTAGTTTTGGTAAGTCTGCAGCTTTTGTTGCTTCTATAGATTTTGTAACAACAGGCTCAAAAATATGTTTTATTTCTTCAAAAGGTTGCATTGGATGACTAGAAACAGTTTCACCTGCAAAAACATCTTTCAACCCCACAATTCCAACAATATTCCCAGCAAGAGCTTCATCTACTAAAATTCTTTGTGCACCTTTATAAATAGAAACTTGCTGAACTCTAATTTTTCTTTTAGCTAAATTCATATAAACTTCATCACCTTGTTTTATTGTTCCTGAAAATAATCTTCCTGCTGCAACTTCTCCAGCATTTTTATCAACAACAATTTTTGTACACACAAAACTAGTATCCCCATCTGGATTGCATTTAATTAAATCTTGTCCTAATTTACTATCCAAATCTCCATGCCATATTTTTGGTATTCTATATTCTTGTGCTTTAACAGGATTTGGATGATGTCTTATAACCATATTTAAAACAACCCTATGCAGGGGAGCTTTTTTTGCTAATGGTTTATAATCACCAGATTCATAAGCATCAATTATTTCTTTAAAAGTAATATTCTTTTCTTTCATATAAGGAAAACTCAAAGCCCAATTATGAAATGCACTTCCAAAAGCAACACTTCCATCCTCAACTTTTACCTGCCATTTTTCTTTATATTCTTCTGGCGCAATATTTTTTATTAATTTATTAACATGATTTATAATATCTATAAATTTTTTTTGCATTGCTTCTGGAGTTAGTTTAACTTCTTTTATAAGACGATCAACTTTGTTAATAAATAAAACAGGTTTAACTTTTTCTCTTAATGCTTGTCTTAAAACTGTTTCTGTTTGAGGCATAACTCCTTCAACTGCACAGCATAAAACAATACCTCCATCTACAGCCCTCATTGCTCGAGTAACATCTCCTCCAAAATCTACATGTCCTGG
>CAZPQF010000038.1:0-752 GCA_964588735.1 Candidatus Woesearchaeota archaeon | reverse complement strand
ACTTACATTTGCAGAATCAATTGTAATTCCTCTTGTTGATTCATCTTCATGAAAATCTAAAGCAAGTTGTTTTCCTGCTAATTCTTCAGACAACATACCTGCTCCTGCAAGTAAATTATCTGAAAAAGTAGTTTTACCATGATCAATATGTGCAGCAATAGCTATGTTTCTAATATACTCTGGTTTATGCATTAATTCTACAACTTTTTTTGCTTTTTCATCTCTTGGCGGCATGTTTTATTTCCTTAATATAAACTATATTATGGGTTTAGAATATATAAACTTGTAAGAATTGGTTTTTAAATCTGTCGGAAAAAAATTAATTATCCAACGGACTTTTTACATTCACTAATTTTTGAGAAGCAATATGAGTATAAATCATTGTTGTTTCAGGAGATTTATGTCCTAAAATTGCCTGAACTTGAGAAATATCATATCCATTTTCAACAAGTTGTGTTGCAAAACTATGCCTCAAAGTATGCGGATGAACTTTTTTCTCAATTCCAGATTTCTTGCAAGCATTTTTAATTATTTTTTGAATGTTTCTTACAGAATATTTTCTTCCACGATTACTAACAAATAAATATCCATTCAAATCCAAGTTTTCTAATTCAATTAGATTTTTAATCTTCTCAGAAACAATTTTGCTTAAAACAATCAATCTATCTTTTCCGCCTTTTCCATTTCTAACAAATCCATATCCTTTATTCAAAACCAAATCTTTAATTTTAATATTTAATAATTCAGAAACT
>CAZPQF010000037.1:0-6219 GCA_964588735.1 Candidatus Woesearchaeota archaeon | reverse complement strand
ACTGCAATAAGTATTAAAAGAGGAGATGTTGATTTAGATGAAATTATAGTTATTTTGTATTATGATGGGAGTGCTGATACTTATCATTTAATTGAAGGACAAATACAAAATAATTCAAGAGAGATAAATACTTATGATTGGGCTCATACACCCACTAGTTTACCTCCAAAAGATGGAGCAAGAACTTATGTTTTTACTGAAATTGGAGGAGTAAGTAAATGTGATGATTGTAGAGGGATATGTGAAAATGATGAAACTTGTTTACAAGATCCTGATTGTGATGATAAAGAATGCCAGTGTATTGATCAATGTGTAACAGATTGTCAAACCAAAGCAGTAGAAGAAACAGGATGCACACCAACAGATAAAATATATTCAAGACCTGCGCATGATGCAAGAGTTGAAATTTTTCCAGTAGCACAAGGAAAAACTTGTGAAGTAGCAGATTATATGGTATTAAATGAATGTTCTTCTAGTATTTATGAGAGATATGATATTCGTGCCAGTTTTTAATTTAAATTCCTTATTTTTAAAATGAGAAATCAAAGATTTTCAAAAAAAGGACAGGTTTGGATTGAAACTGTAATCTATACTTTAATAGGTTTAGTTATAATTGGAGCTGTTTTAGTAATTGCAAAACCAAAAATAGAAGAATATAAAGACAAAATCGTTATAGAACAAACAATTGATTCTATGAATAAAATAAATGGGCAGATATTAGAAGCCTGGCAAAAAGGAACTGGAAATACAAGAACACCGGCAATTAGAATTAAAAGAGGAAAATTAATAATTGATGCTGAAGAAGATATGATAAGATTTATTATTGAAGATAGTAAAACTCCCATAAGTCAACCAACTAAACAAGGAGAAGAAAAAAGAAAAATATCAATAGGAGATATTAATGTATCTACAGAAGAAAGCGGAAGAAATTATGTTGTTGAATTAGAACTTAATTATCAGGGAAAAATAGAATTATTATATGAAGAAAAAAATGAAGAAAAAGTTTTTCAAAAAGCAGCTTCAGAATATCTTCTTTCAATTGAAAATCAAGGATATGATGATGTTATTGGGTTGAGTAAAATCAATATAAAAGAAATCAGTTAATTTATGAGCAATATTTTATTTTTTAGAAATCATTAAATTTATTAATATAATCTATTTAACTTAATTATAATATAACCAAAAGAGGAAATAATATGGCAGATATTAATATAGATTTAAACCCAAAAACTCCAACCTTACCAAAAATATCAGATAAAAGACAGATTGATATAAGATATAGTTTGATTTCTCCTTTTGCAACTGCTCATATTTATTGGGACCCTCAAACTTCTGAATTAGTTTATGAAGTAGAAGAACCTATATTAAATGAAGATGAAAAAGATTCATTAGCAGAAATAGAAAGAGGAATGAAAGAATTAATTAATTTAAATGTTATTATTGAAAAAACTCAAGATGCTCTTATAGAATATATAGATAAAACAGCAAGACTCTTGATAACAGAATTAAATATTAAAGTTGAAGAAAGAGCTTATAAGAAAATTTTTTATTATTTATTTAGAGATTTTATAGGATTAAATAAAATAGAACCGTTGCTTAAAGATTATTATATAGAAGATATAGAATGTAATGGAATAAATACTCCTATTTATATTATTCACAGAACTTACAGAAATTTAAGAACAAATATTAAATTTAGCTCAATAGATAAACTTGCGAGTTTTGTTGAAAAACTTGCTCAACGAGCAGGAAGATATGTTTCATATGCAGACCCTATTTTAGATGGGAGTTTGCCTGATGGAAGCAGAGTTAATGCAACATATACAACTGATGTTAGCAGCAGAGGGCCTTCTTTTACAATCAGAAAATTTACTAAAGTTCCTTGGACACCCCCTCAATTAATAGCATTAAATACATTAAGTCCAGAGATGCTTGCATATTTGTGGTTAATGGTGGAGTATAAGGGGAATATATTAATTACAGGAGGAACTGCATCCGGTAAAACAACTTTGTTAAATGCTTTAGCTTTTTTTATTCCTCCTGAAGCAAGAGTTGTTTCTATAGAAGATACAAGGGAAATTAATTTACCGAGAGAAAACTGGGTTCCAAGTGTAGCAAGAACAGCGATTGGAACTGGAAAAACAGGTGAAGTAGATTTATTTAGATTATTAAAAAATTCTTTTAGACAAAATCCAGATTATGTAATAGTAGGAGAAGTAAGAGGAAAAGAAGCATTTGTATTATTTCAGGGAATGGCTTCTGGACATGCTTCAATAAGTACTATGCATGCAGATTCAGTAGATACTGTTATAAGAAGACTGCAGACACCCCCTATTGAACTTTCACCTACACTAGTTAATAGTTTAGATGCTGTAGGTATCATGACTCATGCAATTGTTAATAAACAGCAAACAAGAAGATTAAAATCAATAGTAGAAATAGTTAATGTAAGTCCAGAAGGAATTGCAATGACAAATACTCCATTTATATGGAATCCTCAGGATGACAGGTTTTATTATAAAAAAGACAGCAGAGTTTTTGAAAAAATTGCTGCAAGATATGGTATGCCTGTTCAAAAAATAAGAGGAGATTTTGAAAATAGAACAAGATTACTTTTTGCGTTATATAAAAACAAAGTATTTGATTTTAATGAAATACAAAGAATAATTAATAATTATTATAAAAATCCAGAAGAAGTATTAAGAGAATATCTCAGAAATATTCCTAAAACAGGAAAAATGATTTCTTCTAATCAACAATTACAAAAACCTGCTCAAAATGTCAAGAACCACCAGTTATAGACTGGGGGCATATCAATATAATTTGGTCACCAAGCATGGTTCTTGACCACACAGGAATTCAAAACATTCAACCTCCTGTCAAAGACAAGAGGAATTCCTGTGTTTAAAAACAGATATAAGAAGAAAAAGAAGATTAAGATAAATTTAATAAAGCTTTTTCTATTAATATATTAAAAGAGGAAAATGGTATTAGAAGAAAAAGAGCTTCCTTTTTTAAATCAATTAATAGAGAGTCTTGAGCAGAGTGAAAAAAAATTAGAAGAAGCTTTTAATAAAAAAAATCAGAAAGAGGTTGAAAAGACCAAAAAATTAATTCTAGAATTAAATAAAAAAATAGATGAATATTTGAAAAATTAAAATGGTTTTTGAAGTATTAAAACAAAATATAAGAAGAAAAAAACAAATAATAAAACAATTAGAAGAATTATTTTATAATGCAAAAATGATTTCTTCTGAAAAAGAGAGAAAAGCTATTTCTGAGAATGCTAAATCATTAATCAATCAATTGCTTATTTTAAATAGAGCTATACCTAATATTTTGGATAAAATAGAAGTGCAATATCAAGAAAATAAAAAACCTTTAGCTGAAAAATCTTCTGCTAAAAAACCTAAGAAAAGAAATGAAAAATTAATCAATGTTAGTTATAAACCCAAATCAAGTAAAGAGAGAACATATATTACAATTAATAAAGAAGATAAAAAGAAATTTTTGAAAGAATTAAATATTGAATATGAATCTCTAAAAAGAATAAAAAAACCAGAAAAAAAAGAAAAAGAAAAAGTCGGAGAATTTAGAAAACCAAATCAATATGTAAAATTCTCAAACAGATTTTTTTCTAATTATTCAAAAAAATTAGCTGAAAAAGAATTTCTTTCTAAAGTTAAAACAGATTTAAAAAAAGCTGATATGCCTTTTTTAACAGAGAGTTATATTTCAGTTATGTTGATGACTACTTTAATTAGTTTTTTTGTAGGAATTATTCTTTTTATTATTTTAATTTTTGTAAATATGGGTTTTGGATATCCTTTTATTAGTTTAGTTGAAGAAAGTTTTGGTCTTAGAATTTTAAAAATAATATGGGTTATTCCAATAATTCCAATTTTAGTTTTTCTATCTTTATATTATTATCCTGCTACAGAAGCATCTAGTTTAGAGAAAAAAATAAATCAGGAGATACCTTTTGTAGTTATACATATGTCTGCTATAGCTGGTTCTGGAATAGAACCACTTAAAATTTTTAGAGTAATAGCTATGAGTGAAGAATATGAAGCAACAAAAAAAGAAATAAGTAAATTAATAAATCAGGTTAATGTTTATGGATATGATTTATCTAGTGCATTAAAAAATTGTGCTAAAAAAACACCGAGCAAAAGATTATCAGAACTTTTTAGTGGATTATCTACAACAATTAGTTCTGGGGGTAAATTAACTACTTTTTTAAATAAAAGATCAGAAAGTTTACTCTTAGATTATAGATTAGAAAGAGAAAAATTTACTCAAATTGCAGGAACTTTTATGGATATTTATATTAGTGTAGTTATAGCTGCACCAATGATTTTACTATTATTAATGGTATTATTAAATGTAACAGGTATTGAAGTAAGATTAAGTGCAAATGTTATTGCTGCAATTATAATTTTAGCTATAGCATTGATAAATGTTTTATTTTTAGTTATAATGCAATTAAAACAACCTAAAATATAAAATGATAAAATTAAAAAAAGTACACTGGATAGCATTAATATCTTCATTAGTAATTATAATAGGTGCTATAATTTTTCTTAGAGATTTAGAAATATTTTATTTTATTATTGGAATAGCAATAGTCATATCAATTATGCCTTTTTTTGTTAGTAATTTAATTGAAACAGGGAAGATAAAAGAAAAAGATAGAATGTTTTTAGAATTTGCCAGAAATTTAGCAGAAAGTGTCAATTCAGGAACACCAATAAGCAAAAGTATAGTTAATTTAAAAAATAAAGATTATGGAGTATTAAATAAAAATATAAGTAAACTAGCTGATCAAATTACATTAGGAATTCCTGTAAAAACTGCTCTAAATAATTTTTCAAAAGATGCGAAAAGCAGAGTTATTTCAAGAGCAATAACATTAATAAGAGAAGCAGAAAAAGCAGGGGGAGATGTTGGCAGTATTTTAGATGCAGTTGCTGATTCTGTTAATCAAACAGAAGAATTAAAAAAACAAAGAAGAGCTGCGATTTATTCATTAATTATTCAAGGATATATTATTTTTCTGATTTTTATTGTTATTATTTTGGTTTTACAATTTAAATTACTTCCAATGGTGGGGGATATATCTAATCTTTATACTGAAGGAATAATAGAGGGTGTAACTCCGAGAGGTCCAGAAGATCTTACAATAGTATTTTTATATCTTTTAGTAACCCAAGGTTTTTTTACTGGACTAACAATAGGAAAATTAGCAGAAGGAACAATAAACGCCGGGCTTAAACATTCATTTATATTAATGATGATTTCTATATTAATTTCAACAGGCGCAAAAGCGTTTTTTTAAGGAAATTTTATAAACAATATTCTGCTTTTATTTTTATGAATAAAAACAAAAAAAGGGGAATATCTCATATTGAAGTTATAATTTCTTTTATTATATTTGTTGGTTTTTTAGTCTTCTTTATTTATTTTTTAAATCCTTTTGAAATAAAAAAATTAGATGAAGTTTTAATAGATAGTTTAGAAAGAGAGATTAGAATGAATCTATCCACAAATGTTACTTATTTTTCAATTTATGTTCCTGATGGCAATATTAATACTGATACATCAGATTATGATTGTTTTGCAATAGAAAAAATATATCCTAGCAGAGTCATTGTCAAAGATGAAAATGGAGATAATATTCCTGCTACTATATCTGGAGGAAAATTATATATTGGAGCATTAGAAGGTTTTTATGAAATTTATTTTAGTGAAAATTTACAAGAAGTTTCTTATAGTCTTGGAGATTGTAAGCTTCTTTCAGAAGAAAGTTATGATACTGGATTAATAGTTAAAAAAAGATTTGTTTCTTTGAGAAAAGCACAAAACTTATTTGATGCTTATATAGAAGATTATGAATCAACAAAAAATAATTTAAATCTTCCTGCAAAAAATAATTTTGCATTTATATTAAGAACTTTAGATGAAGAATTAGTTAAAGCAGATAAACAAAAATCAGAACAAATATCTGTTTTAGCAAGAGATATTCCTGTAGAGATAATAAAACAAGATGCAGAGATATTGCAGGGAATTTTAAATATTCAGGTTTGGTGAAGTTATATTAAAATTAGGGATTATTAATATTAATAGTATGATTTTAATTGGTTTTTAAGTTAGAGGTTAGTAATAAGTTAATTGAGAATTATAAAATATATAGTTGTATAGATTAGAATTAGACATTGT
>CAZPQF010000036.1:923-6285 GCA_964588735.1 Candidatus Woesearchaeota archaeon | reverse complement strand
TTCAGCTTCTTCAAAAATATTTCTTATTCTTTTTTCAGATTCTCCATAAAATTTAGACATAATTTCAGGACCATTTAATAAAATAAAATTAGCATCGCTTTCATTTGCAACTGCTTTTGCTAACAAAGTTTTACCTGTTCCTGGAGGTCCGTGTAATAAAACACCTTTTGGAGGTGCAATTCCTAATCTTTCAAAAATTTCAGGATGTTTTAAAGGAATTTCAACCATTTCTCTAATTTTTTTAATTGCATCATCTAATCCCCCAATATCTTCATAAGTGACTTCAGGAACTTTTTCTTCTGAAATTTCCACAGCCTTAGGATTTAAAACTAATTTAGTATTCTCAGTAATAATAACTGGTTGACTTGGTGAAGTATTAACAACTAAAAACCTAACTTGTGTAAAACCAGAAAAACCCATTCCTCCAAATGCTTCTCCAAAAATATCTTCTAAATCACCAAAAATATCAGGAATATCTTGAGACATTAAATCTCTTCTTCTTTTAACACCCCCCAAAACAACAACATCTCCTTTACCTACAACTCTTCCAAGAAGCCCTCTTTTTAATTGTTCAGGGTCTCCCTGCACCATAATACCTTTTTGACTTGGAGCTATTGTAACTTTTTTTGCTTCTTTAACATCAGCTTTTTCAATTGTAACTATTTCTCCAATTCCAGTTTTAGCATTTCTTCTTATAATACCATCAATTCTGATAATTCCTTCTCCAACATCTGCAGGATAAGATCTATCTACAATTGCAATTGTTTCTCTGTTTCCTTTTATTTTAATAACATCTCCTCTTCTTAATCCTAATTCCCTAATTATTTCATTATCAATTCTAGCAATACCTTTATATGCATCATCTTGCAAAGCTTCAACAACTTTTAATCTTATTTCTTTATCTTTGGTCATTTTATTAAAATATTATTTTTTTCTTTTTTAATTTTTTCTTGTCATTTACTTCTGGTTCATTAAAATTTAAACTTAGTTTTCCTGCTTCTTCAAAACAAAGTTTTACCATATCATTCATAATTTTTTCTTGTTCATGAATAAATTCTACAATTTCTTTAGGTATTGAAACCGCATAACTATTTCCGACAATTCTTAATTTAACCCTAAATTGTTTGTTTCTTAATTTCATAAATTCATTATATTCTTGAACATCATTAGGATGAATTATTTTATCTCCGCACTTTTCACAAACAACTGCTCGCATTTTAAATCCATTTTTAATTACATTAGCTCTTCGCATTTTTTTATTGCATCTTTCACATAAAATTGTGTGATTAAATATATCTGTCATTTTAACAATTACAATCATATTTTAATAAATTATTTTGAATATTAAAATCATAATTTATTCCAGAATCTGAATTAATTTTATATGCTTGATTAATCATATCATATCTTTGTTGCTGAATATGTCTTACTCTCTTATCATACATTTGTTTTGAATCTTCATACATTTTTTAATTTATTTTTTATTAATGATTTTGTTTTTATTTTCTTGAATATAAGCTGTGTCAATAAGACACAGCAGATAGGTGGAAAGGAGGTATAATTCCGGCAAATCCGGTTAATCGTATATACCTTATGTGTATACTTACAAAGATATACTATTTAAATATTTCGGTTTTAAAACTGATAATTCTTGTTAAGAAAAGCATATTTCCAATAACAATAAACTTTAAAATATAATTATATATTGTTTTTTATGTTATTACACTTAAAAGAACCAGATTATCAAAAGGATGCCCCCCAAGATATTCCAGCAAGATTTTATGCACGAAATCCCCAACACATTCTAAATACAATAAGATGGTATAAAGATAGAGAGAACATTGTTGGAGACGAACCAAATTTGGTCTGGTGGCTTAGAAAAAGTTTTTCAGAGAAAGATATAGAACAAGTAGAAAGAGGTTTATTTTATTTTTTTACTGGGATGATCTCTCTTGCAAAAAAGGATGAAGACAAACCATTATTTGAAGAAATTAAAATAAATGATGAATTTAAGATATATGTTCCAGAAGAAAATATTGGACATTTTGCACTTTATAGGCAAAATTTAGCTGGAACAAAAAGAGGAGATTTATACAAACTACAATGTAATAGTGCACTCTTTCCTAATATCTCGTTTGTACCAAAAGATATCGTGAAGGATATTATAAGCCATGATTTAAGAAAATATGCTAACTCTATAAAAAAAGATATAGAAAGACGAAGGGAATTATCTCAACACCACAATATAAAAGTGGATGGGTTAGAACAAATTCTAAAAGCTAAAGAAAGAAGTGTCAAGCAGTAAAAAATTAAATATTCACAACCCTTAAAAACTATATTTACTTTGATAAAAAATAAGATGAATTTTAAGAACATAAAAAAAGGATGGAAAAAATTATGGTATCTTATTTGGGAAGATGAATCATGGAAAGGCTGGCTTGTTATGCTTATATTTGCTTATATTATTATAAAATTAATTTTTTTTCCTTTAATGTCTTTATTATTAGGGAGTGAGTTGCCAATTGCAATAGTTGAATCTTGTTCTATGTATCATAAAAATAATTTACTTTCAGATTTTGATGAATGGTGGAAAGAAAACAAACAATGGTATATTAACCATAATATAGAAAAACAAACATTTGAAAAATGGCCTTATATTAGAGGACAAAATAAAGGAGATATTTTATTTATTGTGGGTGTAAAACCTAAAAACATAGAAATAGGAGATGTAATATTATTTGAAGCTGGACAAAAAAATCCAGTAATTCATAGAGTTATAGATAAAAAAGGAGAAAATAGAAAATATATTTTTCAAACAAAAGGAGATAATAATCAAGGACAATTAAATGCAGAAACAAAAATAACTGAAGATAAAATTATTGGGAAAGCATACGGAAGATTACCTTATCTTGGATGGGTAAAATTAATTTTTGTAGAACCTTTTAGACCCCCTCAAGGAAAAGGGTTTTGTAAATCTACTTTTTAATAATAAAAACATTTAAATAGTCTGTCTTGTAAAAATTAAACATCAAAAAATATAGGGGAATATAATAATATGGAATTTTGTCCTAAATGCGGTTCAGTATTGATTGAAAAAAGAAAAAATTATGGTTGTCCAAGATGCGGTTATACTACTAAAAATAAAATTAAAATTCAGGCAAGTGAAAAAATGGAGGAAAAACAAAAAATAGGTGTTATTAAAGACAAAGACACAGATGTTTTTCCAAAAGTATTTGCAAAATGTCCTAAATGTAAAAATGAAGAAGCTTATTTCTGGACAGCTCAAACTCGTGCAGCAGATGAAGCTGAAACTCGTTTCTTTAAATGCACAAAATGCAAACACACGTGGCGAGAATACCATTGAAAGTATCTAAATAATAATCAGGCAATGGTATTAGAGCAGAGAGTATCATTAATAGTAATATATAAAATAGATTAAAGATGCTCGAGTAGAGAGTATCACTAATACAATTAAGTATAATATTAAATTAGTGATATTGGAGCAGAGAATACTATTGATTTTTAGAGAATATTATTAAATAGCTAAACTTTTAAAACCATTTATTTCTATAATATATTGTTATTAATTATATTAAATGTCTTTGGCTTGAGAATCACAATCACTACATCGCATGGCTTCGTAGCTCAGCTTGGTTAGAGCACCAGGCTCTTAACCCCAGAATGTAAATTCTTGAGGATTAATGATTGTTAAATAACAATCGAGAAACCTGGGTGTCAGGGGTTCAAATCCCCTCGAGGCCATTTAAGGGATTGTAAATCTCTTTAGAGCTGAATGCATGTTATGGGTTCAAATCACTTAAACTCTTACATGATTTTTAGTTGCCAAAATTTAGAATAAATTTTTAGCACCCTTGAGGCCATAAATTTGAACTATTTTATATAAATCTTTAAAAATATTAAATAATTAATTTAATATGGGAAATGAGACATATGAAATTAAGATTAGTTCTCCATTATTGCGTCCTGGAATGACAGTTAGAGTAAAAGGAGTGAGTGAAAGATATTTAGTTTCTACAATGAATGGAATAATGCAATATGTAAGACAATTTAATAAAGAACAGGAACAAGCTATAAGACAAATAAGACTTAAAAAAATTCAGGATAAAGAAGGCGGATTAGAAGAAAAAACTGAATAAATAAAAAATATCCTTGCAACTCAAAAGAACTATCATCAAGAGAAACTAAATTCAATAGTCATCTTAGATACTTGCTTCTAAAATCAAATCTAAGCCATATTAAAAGCATTAATTCTTTTTAGCTAATAATTATTGATAAAAATAATTAACCAATAGTTTTCTTTATACTCTCTATATTATTTGCAATATCTTGTCCTTTTTTAGTCAGTCTTATTAACTTTATTCTTCCTTTTTTCTCAAAAGTTACAAGTTCTAATTTTTCAAGAGTTTGCAATATTTTTACTGCATGACTGTATGTACAATCAACTTCTTTAGCCAATAAAGAACCATACCTTGCTCTTGAGAGCCTTTTTAATGCAACCAACATTAATGCTGGTTTTCTTCTAAAAAAGATGTCTAAATTGTCTTTCATTTTTATATCCTTAGTCTTAATATGCTTATTTTTTCCCTTAGTTTAAAGCATATTATATAAACTATATATTTTATTGATTATTTTATTTAAAAATCTTTCGAACATAGTTTTTTAACTATACTCCAGTAATTAATTTACAAATCTTTAGTTAAATGATTATAAAAAGAAACATAACCTTTAGACAAAAGCTGCATTTTACTAGAAACTAATTTATAATTAGTATCTCCTCTTATAACAGAATCATAGAAATATTTTTTGGGGTTGTCTGATTTAAGAGCATAGATAATCTCATTCCTTGAAGTTATTATAATCAAATCTTTTTGATCTATTTTCTTATTTTCTGTTTTAATAACATCACCCATAATTTTTGAATTATAATGCTCTCCATCTATAATAAATTCTATCTTAGGACTATCAGGGCTAAACAGTGGTTTATGTAATTTATCTTTTGCACCAAAAATTGTTAATAAATAAGATATGTGTTCTGAACTAAAATTATCCTCAATATCAGAGACATTTAAATCATTGACTGGTTTAGTTTGTTGATCTCTAAATATCTTACTAAAGAAACTTTTTCCAGAAATTAAGGACTGAGAGGAATTCTTTCTAGAGAAATTTGATAAAAAAGAATTAATTAATATAAATCCTCCTGCAACAATAATTAAAAGTATAATAATCTTTTATCCATGAGGAATATAAGAAAAAACTTTATTTAAATATTGCTTATATAATAAATAAAAAACCTTAAAAAATCATTATTATTACTAATATTATGGAAAGAAAACTTAAAATA
>CAZPQF010000036.1:0-913 GCA_964588735.1 Candidatus Woesearchaeota archaeon | reverse complement strand
ATATTAGCAGCAGGGGATTTGCATGGAGACAATAAAACAGCAAAAAAACTTGCAAATAAAGCAGAAAGAGAAAAAGTTGACTTAGTTATCTTAGCTGGAGATATAACATCTCCAATTAAAACAAAAAACTTAATAAAACCATTTAAAGACAAAAATAAAAGAGTTTTAATGATTCCAGGAAATTGGGATTCTATAGCAACAATAGATTTTTTAGCAGAATTTTATGGAATGAAAAACATTCATGGTTATTCTCTAAAATATGAAGATATAGGAATTTTTGGAGCAGGAGGTGCAATTGGTTTTGATACATCAGAAAAAGAATTATTTGATACATTAAAAAAAGGAAATTCTGCATTAAAAAATATAAAAAAGAAAATAATGGTAACCCACATGCATCCTGCTGATTCTGGTTCAGAATTTTCAGGTTTTCAAGGAAGCAAAAGTATCAAAAAAGCAATTGAAAAATTTAAACCAGATTTTTTATTACATGCACATATTCATGAAGGAGAAGGTATTGAAGAAAAAATAGGAAATACAAAAATAATTAATGTAGGAAGAAAAGGAAGAATTATAGAATTATAAAAATAATAAACTTTCAAATAAAAGAAATTTCAAAAAATTAAAATTTTTATTAGTTACATTAAAATTTTATATAGCACATAAACTGCTAAAATTGCCCATAATAAAATTGAGAGCCATGCTTTTTTAACTATTTTCTTATCTTTTAGCATTTTACTTCCAAAAGCAATCATTTCTTTAGAATATGCTGCAACACCAATAATCATTAGACAAGCAACAAAACCCATAACTGCAAATATTTGAACAATTGTTATTCCAACAGCATCAAGATAATAATATATTGCTCCAGCTAAAATCAAGAATACAATCATAGTTAATGCTGGAACTCTATAAA
>CAZPQF010000035.1:0-6612 GCA_964588735.1 Candidatus Woesearchaeota archaeon | reverse complement strand
GAAAACATAAAAGAAGAGGACAATCCTAAAAAAATTGAGAAAATAAAACAAGAACAGGTCCATAATCTATTATTTGGACATGAATTAAGCTGGCAGGCAATTATTTATGATTTAATTAACACAGAACAATTAGATCCATGGGATATAAATATCTCTCATCTCTCACAAAAATATCTTGAAAAAATAGCAGAATTAGAAGAAGCTAATTATTTTGTTTCAAGCAAAGTATTGTTAGCAGCAGCATTATTATTAAGATTAAAATCAGAAATTTTATTAAATACTCATATAAAAAGTTTAGATGAGGTTTTATTTGGGAAAAAACCCGAACAAGAAAATAAATACAAATATGAGAGAATTGATTTAGATGAAGAAATACCTGAATTAATTCCTAAAAGTCCATTACCAAGATTTAGAAAAGTTACTTTACAAGAATTAATGGCTTCTTTAAATAATGCTATTAAAACAGAAAACAGGAGAATAAAAAGACATATTTTGAATAAAAATGCTGTAAGAGAATCATCTCTATCTTTACCTAAAAAAACAATTAATATTAAAAATAGAATAAGGCAAATTTATGCTAAAATTTTAACATATGTTAAACACAAGGGAAAAGATAATAAATCCCCGATAAAAATGACTTTTACAGATTTAGCTGGTAAGGAAAAAGAAGAACGTTTAATGACTTTCTCTCCTTTGTTGCATTTAGAAAGAGATAAAAAAATATGGTTAGAACAAGAAGGACATTTTACTGAGATTTATATCTGGTTAAAAAAACATTTTGATGAATATATAAAAGAAAATCCAGAAAAAGACCCATTTAAAGAATTCAGAGAAGAATTACAAGAATCAATAGAACAAAAAAAACAAGAACTCGATAATGAACAACTTCATAGATTAGAAAGAATTAAAAAGGATTTAAAAGAACCTGTGAAAATAGATTAATATTTTTTAATGCAATTATATTTAAATATCTTAAATTAATTAAATTTATATAGATGAAAATAAATTAGAAAATATTATATCAAATTTAGAAAATTCTATGATTCATAAACTAAGAAATAGTAATCAATCTACATGTACACCGCAAGCTGTTATTAAAGGACCCTCCAAAAATAATCAATAATTTAACAATAAGAATAGATGCGGTTTATTAATTAAGATTATTTATCCTTATTTTCATATTCTATAGTTTCATAACTTTCAGGTAATATTTCAATTAAAGAAAATTTTTTATTTAGGATGGTTTCTTAGACAATTTGATTTAATATCATTTATTTCTCTAATAGTATCTTTATTAAATCTTTTAATTTCTTTTACATCATTACTTGCTGTCTCTAATTTATGCATAGCCCATCCTGCCAAATATATTGCACCAAAATAAGGAGCATATTCAATTAATTCAGAAGTATTAATTATGCCGCATATCTTTAATGTAATCCATAAGAGTATTAATGCTAAAACGACCCATGCCAAAATATCCCAAAAACTTATCCTCTTTTTCACGATTATTCTAGACTTTACAAATTTATAAGTTTTTCTTTCCCTGTTTTCATATCCTTAATCTTATATTTCTTTTTTTTAACTTCTAGTTCTCCTAAGAAAATTACTTTATCAACTCCTCTAGAATTTGCATATTCAAGAGCTTTTGATGGTTTTCCATACATCAGTCCGACATTTCTTTTATCGTCTCTTAATTTTTCAGCTAATTTTATTGCTTTATCATCTTGCCCAATAGAAATTATTAAAATCCTTTCTTTATTAACATCTTTTAGTTTAGCAAGTTCACTTATCCTCTCTAATCCAAAGCTAATTCCAGTTGATTGCACACTGTTAAACATAAAACTTCCTCCTCCACCAAGGCTCTCTTTTATTTTTTTATTGGTGGTTTTAATCTCAAAAACAGAACCATTATAATAACTCAAACCCCTTGCTAAACTTGGATTAAATTCTACATTAATATTATAAAATTTACAATATTTTTTTAACTCTTGAATTTCAGCATAATTCTTATATTTTTTAAAATAAGATTCAGGTTTTTTGAGAATAGGTAATATTTTTCCAGCTTTATATTTTTTCAGATTTTCCTTAACTTCTTTTTCAGATAATTTATTCAACTTATCAATCTCTCTGATAACCTCTTCTTTTTTTCTAATCTTCTCATTATCAAGAATTTCATTTAATAATTTTCTATTATTAATATTTATTTTTATTTTAATTCCGAGTTTATCAAAAACTTTTTTAGTAAGAGCCAAAATTTCTGCTTCTTGTTTAATATTACTTCCAACTATATCTACATCACATTGAGTAAATTGTCTGAATCTATTGCTCTTTGTTGGTTCATCTCTAAATACTTTTCCAATTTGATATCTCTTATATGGAAGTTTTTTATTTTTCATTAATCTTCTTAATTGAAAGGTAAATTCATATCTCAAAGCAAGCTTTCTGTTTCCTTTGTCTTTTAATTTAAATATGTCTGATATTGCCTCGTCTTTTTCCTGTTTCTTTTCACCCTTTACAAATTCTCCATATTCAATTATTGGAGTCTCAGCTGGTTCAAAACCATACGATTCAAAAATATCTGCAATTATTTTTTTTATCTCTGCTCTTTTTATAGCTTCATTTCCACTATAATCTCTAAATCCTTTAACAGCGTTCATTTTTTACTCATTTTGACCTCCTTTATTTAATCTAAATAAGGGCGAAAGGGGAGAGTCGAACTCCCTTTTCACGGACCACAACCGTACGTCATAACCGTTAGACCACATTCGCCATTGTAAGCCAATATCTAAATTAGTATTTGTTAATATAAAAAAGTTATTATCTATATTATTCTCTCTGCCAGTATTTTTATTAATTAATCTAAATCTTTTATTTTTGTCTTTTATTAAGCTCTTTTTATATCTATAATTAACTGATTTATCAATTAATAATTCACAGATTTTATTAATATTATCAGAATAAGCACAACTAAATAAATTCTTTCTTCCCCTAATGATGGGGATAACTCCATGAATTTATTGCTGTCATATTTTTATCAGAAAAAAACAGTATTTAAACTTAATGATTTTTTGAGCTGTGTATAGCCAACAGACATATGTCACTTGCTTCTACAATCCAACATAAATAAAAATATTTATAAACTCTTTTTCGTTTGAAATTTTACTATGATAGAACTCTTGAGAGGTAACAAAGAAAATCTGGAAGGAAAAGTAACTATTTATTCTAAATTTAATACTGGCAATATTCAACTACCTTTTTCAAAAGAAATTTTTGCTTTATATATGTCTAATGATATTGAAGATCTTATTAAAAAAACTAATCCTCCGAGACAGGTTATAAAAGAAATCAAAATAAAAAGAGATATGCTGGATATGATTAAAAATATTATAATAAAAGAAAAAGGAATTGATAAAAACATTCTTTCTCAAGAATTGCTTCTTATTGGATATCCCATGGATGTTTATTCTGAACAAGATTTAACATATCAAAATTCAGGAGATCTTGTTTATACAGGTAGTTTTTCATCTCCAGAATTATGCAAACATTCAATTAAATTAGGACAAGAGATATATAGTCTTAATTATCAAGAACAAATATTAAGAAATTTGGGTAAATCATTCAAAAAACAAACTCCTTCTTCTAATTCAAAAGACTATAAAGTTTATTCTGATATTGAGAAAAAAGATATGGAAGAATATATACATAATAAATTTATATCCCCTATGATAAGAGCAAAAATAAACAAAGATAGTGAAGAAAAAGAAAACATAAAAACAGATTTTATTAAATTTGCATCAGGAGCACCCTTTACAGAAGATATTTTTGGAATATTTGATGCAGTTGAAAGAGCTGATAATTCAAATGACAATATGTTAAATCTCTATATTAAAAAAATAATTGCAGTCAATAATGATAATATGACAAGAGCTGAAAAAATTAATAACCTAATAAGGAGATTACAAGAATAGTTTTTATTACAATAATCTTTTTAAATAAAACTAAATTAAGAAATAAAATGACAAATGAATTTAAAATAAAAGCATCAGGGAGAAGTGTTCAACAAGTTAGAGAGGATTTAGATAGTAAGAGAAAAGATTTAACATCAAAATTAAAAAAAGGAGAAAAAGCTGTAAATCTTTCTCCTATTAAAACTTTGTTTTTTGGAGATTATCATCTAAAAAGAGATATCCCAAAAGATAAAGTTGATTTAACTGGTTTTACAATAGAAAGTTCAGAAAGCCTTGAAGATATTGAAAATAAAGCAAAAAGACATGCTAATTTTGGGCTTTATGAAGGAATGTTTAGAGCAGAAGAATATTTTAATTTAAGTGATGAACAACTAAAATCTCTAAAAAAACCAAGCACTCCTTTATATGTTTCTGAAAAAACTTCTTCAATTGAGAAAGATTTTAAAGATCTTTATTAATTTTAGTTAAATTTTTAAATATCTTTATTTCTTATATTTTTAATAATAAACAAGACTAAAGAAAAATGGATTTCCCTCAAGAATCAATAAATTTAGCAAGAGAAATAGTTTCAAAATATAAAAAAAGAGGGAGGTCTAAGAGAGCCCTTGCTACATCTATTTATTATAAAGATTTTTATGAATTGGGTTATGGATTTAATGAATCAATAAAAACAGGGAATTGTGGGAGATATTTTCATGAAATAATAAAAGAATCAGATTGTTTTACTATGGCTGGAGTTCTTTATTTATTGGCAAGAGAATCAGATTTAAAACCCAAATTATACAAGGCATTTGGACTTAAAGATGTAAGGGAAGGAAAATCTCCAAAACATAATGGTTATAATGATCATGCTTTTATTACAGTAGAACCAAGAAAAAATGAAATAGTTACTATAGATCCTTTTATGCAAATATTTGCAAAAACTGTTTTTCAACCAGAAAAAAACAGAATTAAACTTTATGAGTTAAGGAGAGACGCCCACATATATAGATCCTATGCATATTTAGAAGAAATTTCACAAGATGATTATATAAGAGAAACAGAACAAAGAAGAAAACCAGAAGGAGGAAGAATTGTTTTAACTGGAACACAAAGAATAGAATATAGAGGACTTGGAACTCATATTACTTATCTGCCAGAAACTAATGAATTAAGAAATTCTATTATATTTAGAATGTTGGATTTTGGTCCTGAGACATATAAAAAAGATTTTATAATTGATTTAAAAACAAAAGTAGATAAAAATGGTTCTTTTGATTTTAATAAAGGAAATTTAAATTTTTCTTATGCTTCCAAAGCAGGATGGACAGAACATGAAGGGAAAACTGTTTCTATGGAATATCCTGTTGAAAATGCAGTAAAGTTATGGAATCTATGGGATAAATTAATCAGAAAAAAAGGAAGAAAAACACTTCCTAATAGAATGAATATTCTTAAATTAAATGAATTATTGCAAAATACCGGATTAAATGATAATTTTGAATTAGAAAAAAATTCCTTAGCAGATAATTTAGTTAAACAACAAGGATTAGAATCAATAATCTATGAAATACAAGAAACAGCCAATATACAAGCAGAAAAATATATTAAAAAATGTGAACAAGACGGAATAAGTTATAGACTATTGTTGCAGGATTCACAAATAAAAAAGATTAAAGATAAAGCAAAAACAAAAGAAAATTTTTGGGGCATAGTTTTTCCAAAAAAAGAACATATTAACTTACTGCAAGATAATCAAAAATTACTCGCAAAATCTTATGTTTTTTTATTTAGAAAAATGATTTCTAAATCTAAAGTAAATGCCGGATTAAAAAAAGGAACTCTATTTCATGAAAGAAGAAAAATAGATCTAGCTTTATCAAGAATGTCTGAAAAATTAAGTTATTTTGAAGAAATGTGTTCTATCCGTTCTTCTCGTTCTACTAGAGATCAATTTTATATAATGGCTGATAGATATTTATTACAAAAACAATTTAATATTTATGAAATGAGTATAAAAGAATTAAAAAAAGGACTGACTAAATCAGACTTGCTTAGAGAATCACGCAATCTTCTTTTTAATAATTTATTAAACTCTTACAATAACAGGAGAGCTTTATTTTTAAAAAAATTCAAAAAAGGATTAGAAAAAATTTTAAAAATAGAATAAATACTCTATAGCAAGGATTTTAAATTAAAAAACATTCTTATTTTATAATAAAAAGAGGATAAAATGATAAAATACTTCGCACTTGGGTTTATAACTAAACTAATTACTGGTTTTGATGATACTCTCACACATATTCCTTTAATTTCTTATATAACTAAAACTCAAACAGGCAAAATAGCATTTTCAATTGGAATTTTTTTAGCAATATGTTTAGCAATCATTATTGCAATTTTCTTTTCTTCTATTATTCAAATGATTCCATATTATAGATACATATTTGCAACATTAATTTTTTCACTAGCAATAATAATTTATTTTGATTTATTTAGAAAAAAAAGAATTAAAAAAACAGAATACAAAATAAAGAAAATTCAAAAATCAAAAAAAATTTCTCATAAAAAATTTTTAAAATTAATTTTAACAGGATTTATTGCAGCATTTGCCACTGTTTTAGATGATATAATTGCTTATTCACCTTTGTTTTTAATAGAAGGT
>CAZPQF010000034.1:0-7936 GCA_964588735.1 Candidatus Woesearchaeota archaeon | reverse complement strand
ATATAATATAATTATCTTTAAAAATTAATTTTGTATAAGTTAAATATGGTAAGTATACAGACTATGGAACATCAGGAAAGATATTTTCAAACGCATAAAAAACAAATTTTAAGACGAAAAGCTCGTTTTGCTGTTGTTCATGAAGATGGTGTAGAATATTTTAATACGAGAAAAAAAGTTTATTCTGCTTATCCATCCTTAAATCCAGATAATTCTGAAATCACTACTGGAACAAATCCATTGCTTATTGATATAGGAGAAAAAAATAATAGAAGAGATTATAGATTAGAAAAACTCCAGGAAAAAGAAGAAGAATTAAAAAAAAGTTTAGTAAGAAAACAACAAGAAATAATCAGCGAAAGAAAAAAATTAGATAACCTAGAATAATCAGCTTATTTTAATTTCATTTATCATCTCTTCTATATTCTTACAAATCTTATAATAATGTCTATTTCTTTTATAAGATAAAAATAATCCTTTATTAGGGATATTATTTACATTATCAATTAGTCTATTGAGTGAAGATCTCCTTTCATCATCCATCTCAAATTTTTTAACAAAACCTTTTCTTTTACCATCTATTATTTCTTGTACGCCAAGGAAGGGAGCATGTGTTTCAAGTATTAATTCTGGAGGAGAGCTCTGTTCATAACCAATTAATAATTTTCCAGGAAGATAAATTGCAGAAACAGATATCTTGCCAATAGGTATGTAATCAAAACCCCCAATATCCTTCATTACCTCTCTCCAAGTCTTTATAACATATGCTTTCATTTTAACTAATCCTAACACCATTTTCAACATCTTTTTCAGGAGTAATTAATACAACTCTCTCTTCTCTTTTTTCATCTTTAGACCCCTCTTTATTTTCAGAAACAGCAGCTAATAACATTCCCTGACTTTCTACTCCCTGCATTTTTCTTGGTTTTAAATTAACAAAAACAATAATTTTCTTTTCTTCAAGCTCTTCTTTAGAGTAATATTGTTTAATTCCTGCACAAATAACTCTTTCTCCAATTTCTTCTCCAACATCAATTATCAATTTATATAATTTATCAGCACCTTCAATTTCTTCAGCTTTTTTTATTTGTGCAACTCTTAAATCTATCTTCTCCCAATCTGAAAATTCAATTATTCCTTCCATTTTTAAAAAATTATGCTAAAGAGAAAATTGCTTTAATTATTACATACCCAATAATTATAATTGCTATTATTTTTATTATGTCTAATACCATATCTATTGGACCTGTTTTTACTGCCATCTTAATTTTTCTTTTATGAACTTAATATCTGCTTTAATATTTATTAATTCTTCAGCTCTTTTAAGTTTTTCTGAAAAACTTCCTAATTTTTTATTTTGCAGATTTAAATCTTTATTAATCTCTTTAAGTTTTGTATAAAAAATAATCACTATTGCAGCAATAGAAATAAATAAAACTATTATAAAATCATTTATCTCCAATCCTTCTTTAAAATATCCTCTAGATTCTAACCAAATAAACAATAAGGCAGAACCAACTAAGCCTAACAATATACTTAATAATTATCTGCTATCCATAATCAAAGAATATGACAGTTATTAATAAAAATTTATATTATAAAAAACATAATTAAAGTCCATCGTTTAATCCTGAATTTCTTGTTCCTTTTTTAAGTCCATCAGCCAATCCAATCTTCTTAAACAAAACCTCCTGTTTTTTAATTTTTTTCTTTGAAAATTGTTTTTTAATTTTTTCAGTAGATTCAGGAATAAACGGCCAAAGCAATTCTGCAATTTTCAAGATACATTCTTTAAGTTCATATAAAATCTTTTTTCTGTTTTTACATGATTTTTCCCATGGTTTTTTATTTTGGACATATTCATTACAAATATCAATAAATGCAAATATTTCATTTAATGCTTTATCTAGTTCATAATTTTCAATATATTTTTCAATTTTTTTCTCATCAAGTTTTTTAATTAATTTATTATCACACTTTTCAATACCACTTTTCTCAATTAAACCAGCAACTCTTGAAATTAAATTCCCTAATTTATTTGCAAGTTCATTATTATATCTATCAATCAAAGCTTTTTCAGATACATCTCCGTCCTGCCCAAAAGGAATATTTCTTATCATAAAATATCTAACTGCATCTGCCCTATATTTTTCAGTTAATTTTATAGGATCAATAACATTTCCTAAACTTTTAGACATTTTTTTTCCATTTACAGTAAAATAACCATGTACAACTAAATTTTTTGGCAAGTCCATATTCAAACCTAATAAAATTGCAGGCCAGATTGTAGCATGAACTCTTAAAATATCTTTAGCCATTAATTGAACGTCTGCAGGCCAAAATTTATCAAAAACATTTTTATTTTTTAATCCAGAAATATAATTCCAAAAAGCATCAGGCCAAACCCAAGTACAATGATTTTTATCAAAAGGAAGAGTAATTCCCCAAGAAGTTTTTTCTTTTAATCTTGAAAAAGAAACATCTTCTAATCCAGATTTAATAAAAGAAATAATCTCTTTTTTTCTTTTTTCAGGATAAATATTATATTTTCCACTTTTTATTAACTTTAATAGTTGATTCTGAAATTTAGATAATTTAAATAAATAAGCCTCTTCTTTTTTTAATTCAGGCTCTCTATTATGCAATGGACATTTTCCATTAATTAAATCTTTTTTAGTTAAATACTGCTCACATCCAACACAATAATAAGCTTCATAATATCCTTTATATATCAATCCTTTATCATATAATTTTTGAAGCATGATTTTAACTTGTTTTTCATGATTTTTATCAGTAGTTCTAATAAAATTATCATTAGAAACATTCAATAATTGAAATGCTTTTTTCCATTGTTTTACAATTTCATTCACAAATTCTTGAGGCTGTTTTCCTTTTTTTTCTGCAATTTCCTGAATTTTTTGTCCATGTTCATCTGTTCCTGTTAGAAAAAACACCTTTTTGCCTTTTTTCTTATTCCACCTAGCTAAAACATCTGCTAAGATTGTTGTATAAGCTCCTCCTAAATGTGGCTCTGCATTAGTATAGTAAATCGGAGTTGTTACATAAAATTTATGCGCCATGATAAATACAGAAGAAGAGGATATAAAAAACTAACTTTCCTCTAAAGTCCAGTTGTAATCTTTCAACTTTCCATCTCTTTCAGGTTCCCAATAAGCAAAATCAGATCTACCAAATTTTGCAATACCTCTTGCAAATAAAATACTCTTCTCAGATAGATGTAATTTTCTAAGTTTATCTTTTCTCTCCAGACTGGAATCAAAAATAAGAACATTATTGCATAATTTATTATAGAATTCAGCCCCGTGTTTTGAAGTAAGAGCAAATGGATTCATTTCAATAGGAGTCAGTATATTTTTATTTTTCCAATAATCTCCTGCTATCTTAATGTATGCTGCAATATCTTGAGGATAAAATGTTATGACTTCGCTTGCTTCTGGATCGCTTTCAGCTGTATATCTTATATTATAAATATCATGCATTGGCCTTCCTTTAATTGGCTCACCTATTTTCTCATCAATCAATAAAGCCGGCTTCAATTGCAGGATAGTAGCTAAATTTTCTTTACCCCTAATAACCGGCACGTGTAATAATTTATACTTATATCTCCCCTCCTTTTTCTCTCTTGAAGGAACTTCAACAACCATAGTTGCCCCTTCTTTTTTAACTCTCTTAACATCTGGATAAATATCTATTTTTATTCCTGAAGTGTTATTCTCTGCATAAGCAAACAATCTAAGTCCTTCTGGTATAAATGAAAAAGGAATCATTCTTGTTCTTTTGTCCCCCCAACTAGGTTTTATACTATATCCAACATAATTAATTTCATCTTCCCTTTTCCCTTCAATAAACTCTGCAAAATCTCTAGTTAAAATTGCCAACAGAATATCAGGAGATTCATAACACTCTCCTTGATTTTTTGGATGCCTCAATCTCAGATAATTCCCGTGTTTAAAACATAATCTTGAAGCTTCTGCTCCTGTTTTGCCTCTCTGATAAAATTTTCCAGGATTTATCCACTTCATTATTTGAAGGGCCTCTGTATCAGAATCAAGTTCGTCTATTCTTTCAATTAAATGACTATATCTTCTCCTAACTCTAAATCCCTTTATCTCATCTACTGTCCTTTCTCTGAAAAAAGATTTTTTTGGCATGAAAGCTTTACAATAACAATATATTTAAACCTTTTTATTTGTAACTACTATATAATGAGTTTAGAAGCCTTAATCAATGAACTGAAAGAAAATCCAAAACTAAAGGCAAGTTCAGAAACTCTTACCAGATTTGTAGATAGCCCTGAATTTTTTGAGGAGTTCATTAAGACTAAGAAAATTAATAAACTTAAGAATAAATTATACACTTTAGAAGGAGGCTTATTAAGATTAATAGAAATTCATAAAGAAAAGTTTAAAGAATTTATACATAGTAAATATAAAACACTTGATGATGTTAGTAGAAATAAACCTCTGGGTTCAATTTTAGGATTAAAAAATAAAGATGGCAAAAATATTGCCAAAGCTCTTGTCGATCTCAAATTAATGAATGCGGAAATTTTTGAAGGATGTTTTCTTAATAAAAGAGGTAGAAGAACTACATTTTATTTCAATCCTGAAGTGGTAGGGGAAGAACAAGCTAGAAAAAATTTGATAAAATGGATCCAAGATAGATATCAAACACTTGACTGCATAAGACAAAGTACGATATTAGCTCATGCTCTTAAACTTCCAAATGCAAACACAAGTACAATTGTTAAAGAAATTGTTAATCAAAAAATAATGGGCCCAATAATGCCTGATAATCATCCTATTAACAAGAAAAATAGAACTTCTTGTTATGTATTGCCTAAAATCGTAGGAGAAGAACAAGCTAGAGAGAATTTAAAAACATGGGTGAGAGGGAATTATAAAACTCTAGATGATATAAGACAGAACATATCATTGGTTTTGACTTCTGCTCTTGGAGCACCAAACAATAATCTCACTAATGTAATTAAAGAAATTGTTAATCAAAAAATAATGAGCCCAATAATGCCTGATAATCATCCTATTGGAAAAAAAAGAAAGACTAGTTGGTATGTTCATCCAGAGATTGTTGGAAAAAAACAGGCAAGAGCAAATATTAAAAGATATGTCCAAGATAGATATAAAAATATAAATGATATAAAAGATAATAGAGCATTAATCTCAGTTTTAGGCATTCCAGATCGTAAAATAACCACTCTCCGTGCCAAAATCGCCGAACTCGGTTGGCTAAATGATGACTTCAGATCTTATGCTGAAAGTTCTCTTCCAGAATCTTTCACAAAACAAAAATCAAGAAGTAAAAAAACAAAAGCAGCAAATAATAAACAAATAAGTAAAAAATTAGAACATAAAAATTCTGGAACAACAACTTTTGTTAAAGGAGAAGCATTTGAGCAGTTATTTGGATTATTTTTATCTTATACAAATCCAAATAAATTAATCGTCCCACAATATTGTTTAGATGTAGGGAAAGATTATTTCAGAACAAGAGCAGACTTTAAAATTGGCAATAATATATATGAACTAAAATGGGGGCATGCTACAGAAAATATTGAAGCAACCTATCACAAACATCATAGATTATTAAAAAATAGAGATCTAAGCTATCATTTAATAAGATTAACAAAAGATGAAGGAGAAGAAGTAAAAGTTCCTTGTGAAATTTTTGATTCTATATTAGAAAGAAATGTTAATGATGAAAATATCAAGTCTAAATTTAGAGCCATAGTATCTATTTTACAAGAATCTTCAGAAAAATATTTAGATGTCAATGAAGTAGATTTTATTAGACAATTGAGGGATTTTCTATATGATAAGATAGAAAAAGCTAATAAAAAGAAAGGAAAGGAGCGTCAAGGCTATATTGAAGACAGGATTAGAAGTGTACAATTCTTAGGCGCTGAAAATAAATATAAATTATATGATTTTTTAATAAAACAAACAGACAGGCATTTCTCAAAGTTAGAAGCTTTTTTTGAATATCCAGATAAAAAAACAGGGAAAAGTAAATTATATAGAGGATTTATTGATGTTAGAGAATTGCAAAAAGAGCAGGTAGAAAGATATGAGACATTTTATTATTTTGGAAAAACAAAATTTAATAAAGAGTTAGATAGAAATCTCGCTGTTTTAATAGAATGTTCTCCTTATTGTAAGAGAATAGAAGATGTCTTAGAACAACATAATGAAAAAGTTATATTTAATATCCAGAAACTAAATAAAAAACTTTCTATATCAACTACTAAATATCCAAATTATAGTCAAGTAAAATCTCTTAAAGAAGCAAAAGAGCTGTTAGAAGTCTCTAATGAGATGTATAAATTTGCATTAGATTATATTAAAGAAAATCAAGATGAATGTTAATAACCTCTAAGTGCTTTTTTCTTTTTCAAATGTTTTCTTCCAACAACAACTCCTGCTGCAACACCTACTACTCCTAAAAAAACAAATATATATCTAAATCTTTTTACAGCTCCGACAATTCCGCCAGTAATACCTGCAAATCTTGTTTTATTTCCAGCACCTTCCTCCTGTTCTGCAATAACATCTCCTGTTACAGAACTATCTTCACTATTTCCATCACCATTATCTGAATCTGCTCCAATTTCTTCATGAATAGATTTAATAAGAATATCTGATTTATTAGTTTCATTATCAAAAGAATCATATTGAACAAATAAATCATAGTAACTATCATTAGTTATTTCAAAATTTTTAAAATCTCCGAGATTTAATACAGCTTTTTGAGGAGTGCTATTTACTTCTATATTAACTTGAGAAGAATCAACATATTCAATATAAACATGGTGTGTTTTGCTTTCAACTAAAAATTTAACTTTTTCGCCTTCAGCTAAACTAATAATTTTTCCAGAAGATAATAAATTAGATGTAATATAATAAACACCTTCAGAAGTTTGTATTAAACTTCCTGTAGAATCTTCTTCAGTATCATTTAATGAATCTGCCCAATCATCATTACTTCCTCCACTATCACTCTCTGTAGAACTACTAGTATCCTCTCCATCATCGTCATCTTCTTCACATTCTTGAGTAGTCTCCCAATCTTCTTCTTGCCCACATTCAGAAGGATAACACTCTCTTTCTCTTTTTAACTTATAATCATCATTATCATCATAACCACATCCTGCATCAGACCATGAATCACACCAACACAAAGTAAATGCTCTGGTTTTAATTGCTTTATTTTCATTTAAATCTTCACAATATATATTAATAACATAATTTTCAGCAGCAATAGAATCATTTGTTGCATTAAAACTCATATTATTAAGACTGCTCATACTATTATTTGTTATACCAGCATCTAAAGAATATTCACAACTTCCATTTTCATTTATTTCTACTTTAATATCAATAGAATTACTTTCTTGAGAATTAACAGAATCATTTGAAGGAGAATTTATTGTAATTTCTGGAGCAGTTGTATCATTTTCTTCTAATACAGTTGTATTAATATCAAAAATTACAGAATTACTATAATTAATGCTGTTATTATCATTAGCATAAAGAATAATTGTATTTTCTCCTTCATCCCAAATTTGTCCTGTTATATTTTTACCACAAGAAATTGAATTATTGGTCTGTCCACTATCATTAGTCCACCAACAAGAGTCAATAGATTCAACATCTTTATTAATATTTAAAGTATAATTAATATCTATCCCACTAATATTATATGTTTCTCCATTCTCAGGGAAATTAACTGTTATAGAAAAAGCTAAAACTAATGAACATGCAAAAATAATCATCAACCCACCTAAAATCAATCCTCTTTTCATTTAATAATCCAGTCAATATTGTTTAAAAACTTTTCTTAATTTAGGGCGTGTCTAAAAAATAATTCTATAAAGGGGTTTTACTTCAGTTAAATAATT
>CAZPQF010000033.1:0-8241 GCA_964588735.1 Candidatus Woesearchaeota archaeon | reverse complement strand
CTACAATTATCACCCATGGAGGAAGAGTACATCCGCAAGCTGTTGAAAATCTTTCAGTAGTATAAAAAACAGTGAAAGAAATCGCAAAAATAAAAAAAGTCAATATTCCAAAAATCAAAATTAGCGGTTTTATTTTATTTTCAGGCATATCTTATTAATGGTTATTTTACCTTATAAAAGTTATGGACTTAATGTCCGCAACAAGTCTTATTTTTTAATCGGGATTTTGAAAAACCTAATGCTTTGAAAATATCATAAACTTTTTTATTTGAGATAAAATAATAAACCTTTTTCCCCTCTTTTCTTGAATTTAAAATTCCTGCTTTTCTCAAAACATCTAACTGAATTGAAGTTGTTGATTGTGTTCTTTTAACATGAGGAAAAATCTCACAAACACATTTTTCTCCATTTAATAAAAACTCAACAATTTTTAATCTTGTTTCATCGCCCAGAGCCTTTAAAATTTGAAGTTCTTGTTTCATATTATATTGAAGAATATCAATTTTATAAAACTATCCAAATTAACTCTTAATAATCCATCCCCCTAACTCAATAAACTTTAAATATAAGGTTTGTTTTAATTTTTTAAGAAAAATGAGGAAAATATTAATCTTATTGATAATTGTTATGTGCTTGCCGTTTATTTCTGCAGGTGTAAATATAACCAACGATAAACAAATATATGGTTATGGAGATATTTTAACGACATCTGCAACAATCACAGCAGAAAAAAATTCAGCAGATTACTTACAATTAAATTTAATTTGTGATGGTGGAAATGAATTAAATTTCTTTAAAAGATATTTATTATTAGATAATGGACAACAAGAAATTTTGTCTGAATCTATTTTATTAGCAAAATCTTCTATAAGAGATTTAACAGGAGAATGTTATGTAAATTTACAATATGAATCTTTTGGGATAAATTCAGAAACCTTTACAATAAGCAATAAAATTAATATAGAAATTTTTTATGAAGAAGAACATGAACCAGGAGAAACAATAACCATTAGCGGAACAGCATTTAAAGAAACTGAAGAAGTTGTAGATGCTTTTGTAGATATTTCAATACCTGACACAGATATTCAAAGAACAGAATATTTTGAAGGCGGGGAATTTTCAATAGATATTGAATTACCAGAAGATATGCCTGCAGGTTCTTATGATTTAAATATAGATGTATATCAAATAGATGAAAAAACAGATTATTTAAATGAAGGAAGTGTAAAAGGACAAATAAAAATTTTACAAATTCCAAAAACAATAGAATTTGTTGTTAGTAACCAGGAAATAGATCCAGGAGATGTATTTAAATTTAAAACATTATTATATGATCAAACCGAATCTGAGATAACAGATCAAACTTTAGCATATAAAATAAAAAATACAGAAAATAGGATTATAGAAGAAGGTGAAACTTCTATAGATAATTTTGTTGAATATCAGACAGAAACTTCTGCATCTGCTGGTTATTGGACTTTAGAAATAACAACAAACAGTATTTCTGATTCAGTAGAATTTATAGTAAATGAAAATGAAGAGGCAAGTTTTGAAGTTTTAAATGATACATTAATAGTTACAAATATTGGGAATATACCTTATGAAGAAGAAATAAGTATAATAATAGGAAGCGACATAAAAACAGAATCAGTTATGCTCGATGTCGGACAAAAAAAGGAATTTGAATTAAATGCACCAGATGGAGTATATGATATTAAAGTTTATGATTCTAAAAATACTGTAGAAAAAAGTTCAGTTGCTTTAACTGGCAGGGCAGTAGATATTAAAAAAATCTCTGATAAAGATTCTTCAGGAGTATTTTCAATGCATAGAAGACCTGCTTCATGGATATTTATATTTATTATATTGGGAGCATTTATAGCTATTTTAATTAATAAAGGAAATATAAGAGGAATAAAAACATTCAAACCATCATTTAATAAATTAAAATCAAAATTGCCTTTTACCAAATCTAAAAAAACAGGATTAGAATCCATGGATGATAAAGGAATTCAAGAACCAACAAAAATAGATTTAGATAAAACAAAAGATCAAAAAAATATTGCTCCTATACCAAGTCCAAGTTCATTCACAATAAAAGAAGCAGAATTATCTCCGATTGTTCATGGACCAAAACATAATGCAAATATAGTAACATTAAAAATAAAAAATCTTTCAGAATTAAAGAAAAAGAAAACAAATGCTCTTGATAATATAAAACAAGCTGTTTCAAAAGAATTTGAACATAAGGCAATTCCTTATTATTCAAAAGATTATATTATGCTTCTTTTATCACCAAGTGTAACAAAAACTTTCAAAAATGAGAAAAAAGCAATAAAAACAGCACAAGAAATCGAAAAAGCATTAAAAAAACACAATAAGTTATACAAAGACAAAATAGATTTTGGAATAGCAATAAGTTCAGGAGAAATGATAACAGAACTGCAAAAAGAAACATTAAAATTTGCTAGTATTGGAAACACCATAAGCCAGGCTAAAAAATTAGCAGATATATCAGATAAAGAGGTATTGTTAAGTGAGAATATTCATAAAAAAGTTATGGGAGAAATAAAAACTTCTAAAATAGAAAAAGATAATATTAAAGCATATGAAATTAAACAAATAATTGACAGAGGAGAACATAAAAAATTCATAAGGGACTTTATAAAAAGAACAGAACAAGAAAATAAGGAAAAATAATCATTGTTCTTTAATTTCTTCTTCATTATTCTCGTCTTTTAATTCTATTTCCTCTCTATCAAAAGGATCTTTATGTTTTTGTGAATTAAGACGAGATAATTTATAAATTAAATCTAAATCATCCATTTGAGTTAAATTAATAAAGCATAAGAAATATTTAAACTTAACTAAAAGAGGTAGTAAGAACTATAAATTAGAGAATTATTTTTATCAATGACAAAAAAAAGAAAGAAATTTCTTAAAAAAAAGAAAGAAAAAATAGATTTTAGATATAATATAAATGAATATTTTAAATTATTAAAAAAACATAGATTAATATTCTGGGGTTTATTGATTATAAGTATTATTGTTTCTATTTTTTCAGTAACTGAAAAATTTTTATTTAAAAGAATTATAGATGATGGAACAAAATTTATTGCAGGAGAACTGATTAAAAATAGTTTTATTAATATTTTAATTATTATAGGAATAGTATTCATTATTTTACATTTATTTTGGGCAATTAGTAACTGGTTAACATTTCATTTATTAATTAGATTTAATTCAAATGTTTCATTTGATTTGAAAAGAAAATATTTTAATCATATTCTAAGTCTATCACATAGATTTCACACAACCCATAAAACAGGCTCATTAATTTCAAGAGTAAATAGGGGTTCAAGAGCAGTAGAAACAATGAATGATATAATCACATTTCACTTCTCGCCATTATTATTTCAATTAATTATAGTTAGTGCTTCTTTAGCTTATTTTAGTGTAATACCAATAATAATTATAGCCATAACAACAATAGTTTTTATCACTTATAGTTTCATAATACAACAACTACAACAAACATCTAAATTATTAAGAAACAGGGCAGAAGATTATGAAAAAGGATTTATTGCAGATATTTTCACAAACATAGAATCAATAAAATATTTTGGCAAAGAAAAATTAATAAAACGTCTTTATAAAAAAACAGGTATAAAAACAAGAAAATCACAAGTAAAACATGGAAATTATTACAGATGGTTTGATGGAGGACAAACAATTATTTTAGGGGCTGGAACTTTCTTCTTATTATTCTTCCCCTTAATACAATTTTTAAATGGAGAGATTACATTAGGTACAATAACTTTTATTTATACAGTATTTGGTTCAGTAGTAGGAAAAATGTTTGGATTTGTATGGGGAATGAGGGGATTTTACAGAGCAATGGGAGATTTTCAGGAATTATTTGAATATGGAAAAATCGAAAAAGAAATTAAAGATAAACCAAATGCTAAACCTTTAAAAATTAAAAAAGGAGAAGTAGAATTTAGGGATATAGATTTTAAATATGACAAAAGAAAATTATTTGAAAACTTTAATTTAAAAATAAAACCAAATGAAAAAGTGGCATTAGTTGGACATTCTGGTTCTGGAAAAACAACCTTAATTAAAATATTATACAGATTATATGATGTTCAAAAAGGAGCTATATTAATTGATAATCAAAATATTAGAGATGTAACTCAAGAATCTTTAAGAGAAGAAATGGCAGTAGTTCCTCAAGAAGCAATTTTATTTGATGACACAATATATAATAATATAAAATTTTCTAATCCAAAAGCAAACAAAGAACAAATTATGAAAGCTATAAAATTTGCTCAATTAGACAAAATTATTGATAGTTTTCCAAAAAAAGAAAAAACAATTGTAGGAGAACGAGGAGTTAAACTCTCTGGAGGGGAAAAACAAAGAGTATCTATTGCAAGAGCAATTTTAGCAAATAAAAAAATACTTGTTTTAGATGAAGCAACATCTTCTTTAGATAGTGAAACAGAATATGAAATTCAAAAAGATTTACTAAAATTATTAAAAGGCAGAACAGCGATTATGATAGCTCATAGATTATCAACAATAATGCACGCAGACAGAATAATTGTTCTTAAAAAAGGAAAAATAATACAACAAGGAAAACACAAAGATTTAATTAAAAAACCGGGAGAATACAGAAAACTTTGGAACTTGCAAAAAGGAGGATATATTAAATAATTAAGTTATCAACAGCCAAAAATCCATTAACAACACTTCTTCTTATATCTGGATTTGTTTTTTTAAATTTTTCAAGCAATTTATTTATTTCCTTTTGTTCTTTATTATATCTATGATTTATTTGTCCTTTAATTTTTGTTAATTTTGCATATAAATTTGTTTCTTCATCAGAAAGCATCAATAAAGGATAAATCTGTTTTTTATTTAATTTAATTTTTTCAAAACTATTATTTTTATACATTTGATTATAAATAATATCAATAGAAAAATCATTTAAATTATAAACATTAAATTTTCTTTTTTCTCGTCTATAAACTCTTTTTTTCATTTTTTCAATAAGTTGTTTTATTATCTTAATTCTTAAATCTCTCTTGCTATTGCCAATAATTTCATAATTTTGGCTTAATCCCCCTGATTTTCTGATTTGTTTTAATATTTTTCTTTCAAAATATCTAATAAAATGTTGTTTACAAAGCTGAGTTTTATTAGTAAATTTCCATACAGGTTTTTTTCCACAATTTTTGCATTTCATTTTATTTCAAATACATAAAACATTATTTTTTCTGGAATAATAACTTTTCCATCTTTTTTGTATTGATTAATAATCTTCATTAATTTAGTCTTCTTTTTTTTATTATTTATTTTAATATCAAACCATATTTTAAAAGTCCTTGTTAATATATCAAATGCTATTTTCTCATTAGGATATGTGTAATAAACATCAATATCTTTATTCATGGTTTGATTAAAGTTATCTTTTAAATATTTGATTAACCTTTCCTTATTAGTAATATCCTCTTTAAAATCTTTCTTGGGCTCAATTTTATCTGGAATTGTTTCAAAATCAGAATCATTATGACAAGAGATAAATATTAATTTGCTATTTTCGTGCATTAATTTATCAATATTCATTATAATTTTATTATCAAAAACAGGCCAAGCGATTAATATAACATCAAATTTTTCTTTTGTTGATTTGATGAAATCTTTGATATCTTTATTAATAAAAATCAGATTTTTGCTTTTGTTTTTCTTTTTACAATAATTTATTAATCTTTTATCAATATCTAATCCCCTAACTTTTTTAGCATGTTTTAAAAGAGAAAGAGATAATCTTCCAACACCACAACCAACATCAATTAAGGTTTTTCCTTTTAAATCAATATTTTTTACAATTGCTTCTATTTCTTTATTTTCTAGATCATAATATTCCACATCATGAATAAAATCATCTAAATAACCCATTTCAACTTCTTCTTACTTCTTTTTTTAATTAAATTATGAACTCTTTTTAATAATTGTTTGGATGATTTTTTGTTATTAAAATCAACAATCAATGCACTTGGACCTATAAGTTCAAGTTCTTTAGAAGTTATCAATTTATCCTTTTTCTTATCCATCAATTTCCCTAACATTTCGTTTTCTTCTTTATTTTTTCCTAAAATAATCCAATATATCTTTTTATCTATTTCTAAAAAATAATGTCTTCCAGATTTAAGCAATTCTACTTTTCTTTTACTTAATTTTATTTTATGTTGAAATATTTGTTTTAATCTTTCACTAAAATTTTTATCACATAATAAACATCCTCCAGCAGGATTTGGATAAGTTATATTAAATTTTTTAGCAAGGGAAATCTGTTTTTTTCTCTGCCTTCCCTGAATATCTAAAAATTTATTATAATCTAAATAATTATCAAATCTCTCATCCAATTTATTCAATAATTTAGCAGATAATGGCCTTAACAATCTGCCTTTTAATTTAGTCTCTTTTTCAATAATATCTAATGCTTTTTTGTGCTGAGACATAGGTCTTTCATTAATTACTTCCCCTGTCACAATAATATCAAGACCATTGTTATCAGCAAATTTCTTGGCTTTTTTTAACATGAAAATTCTGCAGTCAATACAAGGATTTAATGATTTCCCTCTGCCAAACCTGGGATTTTTGATAATTTTAATATACTCCTGCAGGTTTTTTCCTTTTGTGCAGTCAATAATACAGAGTTTTACCCCCTGTTTTTGTGAAAAACTAAATGCACAATTTTCATCACAACATCCCACTCCAAACGGCAATGCAAAAAAAATAGATTCGACATCAATTTTTAATTGCCTTTTCATAAGCATAAGAGCCAGTCTGCTATCTAATCCTCCTGATAACATTACAAGTGCTTTAATTTTCCTATTTTTCTTATTTTCCTTTTGTTTCTTATTTTTATCCATGCTAGAACATATCTCATAGCATATAAATATCTTTAGAATCAAAAAACCCTTGTTGGTTTTAAAGAATTTTTCTGTATAATTAAAAAAACATACAGGCTATATTGGATGAGAGAATTGGTTAAAGCATCCCCAACTTTTCCATTTCTTGGCTATAACCTGTATGTTCAAAGTCAAAATTAAATATATGAAAAAATTCTCGAAGAATATCATCACTTACATTTAATTCTTTTAATTCTTCATAAACATATTTAGTAAAACAATAAGGACATAGAAATATTGTTCTCTTACCACAAACTATACATTTATCAGAATTGCCAATAACTTTTTTATTTATTTTTAATAAAAATTTTACTTTATTTTGTAATTGTTCTGTATTTTTTCTTCCAATCTCCCCTCTTTTTCCTTTTAACCATTCTGTTAATTCCCTTGCTAAACAATCAGGACAAATCATAAAATTCAAAATAATTTCACCGCATTCCATACAAGTGTTATAAATTTTTGGCAACATTTTATAAAAAAACAATGCAAGAACCGAAAAAGAAATATTGGCCTTACATTAATGTTTTGCCGCCTTTAAATGTATATATAGGCATAAAAGACGGTTTGACAGTCCAACAAATACAAGAAATATTCAAAGCTAATCTATGACTGTCTTTATTCATATAAAATATAAGTTGCTTTTCTTTAAAAGGTTTATTGTAATAAAATACCTTATATTTAATTTATCATCAAGAATAAAACCCCTTTAAGTTTTATAAGTTAAAGTTTTAATAATGCAGTGATTTAGTGAAAATCTCTTTATTTTAATAATTCATAATCTCAAAAAATTTTAAGTAAATTAATTAATTATCCTTTATCAGAAATATAATTTAAAAAGTTTACAGACAATTATTAATAATTATCAATTAATTTTAAATACCTAAAAATCTATCACAAAACATGACAGAAAAATATGACATAATTATTCTTGGTGCTGGACCTGCAGGATTAACAGCAGCTATTTATTCAGCAAGATATAATCTAAAAACCCTTGTAATAGCCAAAGATATAGGTGGAACAGCAAGGTGGGCTTATAAAATGGAAAATTATCCAGGAGTTACTGACAAATGCGGTCCTGAATTAATGGATACAATGAGTGAACAAGCAAAAAAATTTGGTGCAGAAATATTAATAGATAATATTTATGATGTTAAAAAACAAGAAAAAGAATTTGAAATAGAAACAATAACAGGAAAAAAATTAAAAAGTAAAGCATTAATTATTTCATTAGGAACAGAAAGAAAAAGATTAAATATTCCTG
>CAZPQF010000032.1:0-8881 GCA_964588735.1 Candidatus Woesearchaeota archaeon | reverse complement strand
TTTTTTCAAAAGCTTTCAGAGACTTATCTCTCATTTTTCTAATATGATTTTCTAATTCACCATCATATTCTTCAATAACAACTTCATGCAACATTTATAGGTAAAGCTCAATCTTTTATATCTTTAGATCTAATTCTAATGACAAAGACATAAAGAAATCTTCATTTTAATTTCATTATTAATAACCTTTAAATATAATATTTTATTAACATATTTATGTTAGATATAAAATTAATCAGAGAAAATCCTGATTTAATTAAAAAATCATGTAAAGAAAGAGGTTATAATATTAATATTAATGAGCTTTTAAAATTAGATAAAAAATGGAGAGATTTAAAAAAGAAAACAGATAATTTAAGAGCAGAAAGAAATAAAGTTTCAAAGCAAATTAATCAAGAAAAGAAAAAAAGAAAGGATATTAAACCATTGATTTCAAAAGCAAAAAAAATTCCGGATAAAATAAAACAAAATGAAGAAAAAGCTGAGACATTAAAAAATAAAATTAATGAAATATTATATATAATACCAAATATACAGCACAAATCTGTTCCAATAGGAGATGAATCAAAAAATAAAACAATAAAAACTTGGGGAAAAATTCCAAAATTTTCTTTTAAAATAAAACCACACTGGCAAATAGGAGAAGAATTAGACATAATTGATTTAAAAAGAGCATCAAAATTAGCTGGTTCTGGTTTTTATGTTTTAAAGGGGGATTTAGCTAAATTGCAGAGAGCATTAATTCAATTTATGTTGAATTATCATATTAAAGATGGTTTTATAGAAATAAATCCTCCTCAATTAGTAAAACCAGAAATATTATTTGGAACAGGAAATCTTCCAAAATTTGAAGATGATTTATACAAAACAAGAGAGGGCTTATATGCAATACCTACTGCAGAAGCTCCATTAACTAATCTTCATGCTGGTGAAATATTAAAAGAAAAAGAACTTCCTAAAAAATATGTTGCATTTACAGAATGTTATAGAACAGAGGCAGGAAGACATGGAACAGAAACAAGAGGTATTTTTAGATTGCATCAATTTGAAAAAGTAGAAATGGTGTATATATGCAAACAAGAAGATTCTTGGAAATTATTAGAACAAATGACAAAAAGAGCAGAAAAAATTCTTGAAAAATTAAAAATTCCTTACAGAAGAATTGTTCTTGCAACAGAAGATGCAAGTTTTGCTTCTGCAAAAACATATGATTTAGAGGTCTGGAGTCCTTATCTAAAAAAATATTTAGAAGCATCCTCTTGTTCTAATTGCACTGATTTTCAGGCAAGAAGAATAAATACAAGATACGAAGAAAAAGGAGAAATTAAAACAGCACATACATTAAATGGTAGCGGATTAGCACTTCCCCGTTTAATTATTTCTTTAATAGAAAATTATCAGCAAAAAGATGGCAGTATAAAAATTCCAGCTGTTTTACAAAAATATATGAACAATCAAAAGAAAATACAAATTAAAAAATCAAAAAAGAAAAAATAATCCTAAGCAAGTTTTATAAAGTATTTTTTTCACATTTATTTATCAATATAGTTATCTTATGCCTACGTGGTCTAACGGCTATGACACGACCCTGTCGCGGTCGTAACCCGGGTTCGACTCCCGGCGTGGGCGTAAATTAGAAATGGGAACGCTCTTAACATCGTGGTATATAAGCTGTCACGATGTTTTTAGAGCATGGATATACATAATTACAAAAAAAGACTTGAGTGAACATTAATAAGAATTAAAGAATCAAATGAGATTTCTGAAAAAAATAAGAAGACAATTGTTAAATTTCATGACTCTTGTTTTAGTGAAGGTTTAAGTGTTTGTAAAATTGAAAGGTATGTTTATGATTGTTTTACTTTTGCTAAAATGTTTAAGAAAGATTTGACAAAAGCTAATCGAGATGATTTAAAAAAAATTGTTGCTGAAGTTGAGAAAAAAGTTAGTTATGAAGAAAAACTTGAAGTTTTTAATTTAATAAAAAGATATTCTAAGTTTTGTGAGTTTAGTCTTAGGACTTTTGTCAAAGGTGTTCAATTATTTAAAGAATGCAAAAATAAAAACATAGATTGGAAGAGTATTTTATTAAATGATTTAAAGATAAATCCTAAATTGATTTTAGTTAGTAATTTATTAGATAATTGTAAAGAGGATAAAAATCGTATTGAAGAATGGGAAAAGAACGGGTTTTCAAAAAGAAGTTATTACGATTACAAGAACTTATTAGTGCAGAAATGAAGTCATATTTGAGAAATGGGGCATATTCCAAAAATGGTTGCAGAAGTGCATAAAGGGATAGATTTTTTAAGTTAATTTTTTTTAATTATTAATGGCTGAAGAAATTAATAACAATACTATTTTCATGGAAAATGTTGAGCGAGGAATTAAAGAAAAAATTATTAAAATCTCTGATGATAAGAAAAGAATAGCCTATTTTTCCAAACTCTGATTTATTACCCTCAAAATAAGCTGAACTAAAATCAGGAAACTGCAATTTTGAAACAAGGCGATGTTTTCTTATTAATTGCTGATATTTTTCAATAATAAATGGATTGTTGATACCAATTCTTTCAAGATCTCTTGAAAGAGTTCTATCTTTTGGAATATCTTTAAAACCAAGATATTCAAAAGTTTCTCTAGGATAAAGTTCAGAAATTTTGTTAACAGAAACACATTTCCCAAGACGATTGGAAACAAATAGCTTTGCTGACTCCTTAAGGTGTTTAGTTTTTCCAGTCAAACTAGAAAAAATAGAATCGAAAAATTTAAATTCTAAATTTACCTTATCAATTAAAGCAATGTTTCCAATGCTAATACTTGTATTAGTATTCATTGTTTAGCTACCTCCTTTTAGCTTTATACTGAATTGAGGTAGCTTTTATTTTTAAGAATTATGTGGCGAGGTTAAGTTTTTAATAAAAAATTAGTTCTCGATAAGGTTTTTATGTTAGATTCAAACTATATTGAAATTTTAGAAGAATTTATAAATAATAAAAAATATTAATAATTATGAATAAAAGTTATTGGATTGTTATTGGAATTATTGTAGTTTTAATACTTATTCTTGGAGTGTTTTTTGTTAATATTTACAAACCATTTAGATTAAATTATGATCCTAGTGATTTAAATATAGATGAACAATGTATTACTTATTATCAAAAATGTACTTGTATTGGTAATCTTATAATTCTTGAAACCTATCCTATGCAATATAAATGTTATGGTTTAAACTTCTGTAAAGATATAAATGAAGTAGAATGTAGATAATTCTTATCAATAACCTTTAAAAATAAGATTTCTCTCGTTATTTTATGTCTCGGTAGCTCAGTAGGTAGAGCGCATGGCTGTTAAAAGTTATGTCTGCCTTTGGTAGGCTCATGGAAACCATGAAGTCAGAGGTTCGAGAGGTTAAAACTTAAAAACAAAAAGTTTAACCCGAGATTCCTCTCCGAGACGTAAAAGGCGTCTTATGAGACGCCTTTCTTTTTTTAGAAATCTTTTCTAAATTTTCAATATCTAGTTTTCCTGATAAGACCGCCAATCTTTCAGGAGTAGTCGAATAAGGAATGAATTTATTAAACTCTTTAAAAAACTTATATTTAGAAATGTGTTTTTGATTTTTTAGGCCCCATTCTCTGATTATTTCTAAAGCACTTTTTTCTAATATAAAATCTCCCATAATCTTTATATAATCTAAATATATAAGCAATTTTATTTTTATCAAATATTTTACACATTTCTTTTACAATAAATAAATTATTCATTTTTCCTGTAATAGCTAAAGAGCTAGTAATATTAAAATCAGCGTCAATTATCCCTACAATGCACCTCTTTTGAAATCCATCATCTTTTAATATACTTCTTGGTATTTTTACTTCTTTTTTAGATCCTATGGGTAATTTAAGTATTTTATTTTTGAATTGAACTATTGACTTTAATTTACAATAAGATTCTACACAACCTTTAGAACCTCTTCTTAGAATATATGGTTTTAAATTATAAATATCTTTAATTAATTTACTTATGTGTCCTTCATAATATATACACTCGTTTATCAAATCACCACTAATCCCATATCTGTAAGATTTAAATTTCCCCTTATCTATTGCTATATGTAAATTACCATCCCCAATGTGAATACCTGTTTCTTCTGCAAGATTATTATTCATTTCAGTTGGAATTTTTATTCTTCTTTTAATATCTTGCTATGATGGTTTAATGTTTTTTGGGAGTTTTAAAGGTTTAAAAAATAAATTTAATAAGTTTTGTGTGGAACCGAATTTTTGTCTTATTACAACATCACTTCCATAACCAGCAATCCATGTAGTTAAATAAGAATGAATATCATTAAATAATTTATATTGTATTTTTGCAGCTTCAATAAGTCTCTTTTTAGAATCTGAGATCCTTCTTATTTTCTCTAATGTTCTTTTATCTATATCAAAATGTTTTGTTGGGATTTCTAATCTTCTTTCTTTCGATAACTCTCTCCACTTTTTTGGAATTTTCTTCATAATTAATTAAAGACTTTGCAGTTTATACTCCTTTCTATTTCCACCTTTAGACGCTTTTGTATATTGACAACAATTTTAAAAACTCTTATCTCTTATATTTTATATGGATGTTGAAAAAACAATTCAAAAGAGAAAAAGTGTTAGAAGATTTAAAGATAAAAAACCAGATTGGAGAGAGATTATAAAAGCAATAGACTCTATGAGATATGCCCCTATGGCTGGAAATATTTTTACTCTTAGAGCTATTATGGTGCAGGATTTAGATAAAATACAAAAACTTGCAGATGCTGCTCAACAAGGTTTTATTTCCCAAGCAAAATGTGTTGTGGTTGTATGCACAAAAAAAGATAGATGTGTTAAATCTTATGGAAAAGACGGAGAAAAATATGTAAAACAACAAGCAGGAGCTGCAATTCAAAATTTCTTACTTTCATTAGAAGAAATGGGTTTAAGCAGTTGCTGGATTGGAGCATTTGTCGATAATCAAGTTAAAAGAATTTTAAATATACCAAATGATATTGATATTGAAGCAATGTTTCCTGTTGGTTATGAATTAGGTAAAACAATAAAAAAAGCAAAACAAGATATTGATTATATGTTATATTATGATAAGTGGAAAAATAAAAAAATGATTCCACCAAAAAAAGTAGAAGCATTGTAAATTTAAATGGAAAGAATAAAAAACGGATGGGAGTTAACTAAAAGAAGTTTTTCTGTAATTAAATCAGATAATGAAATTTTATTATATCCTATTTTATCTGCAGTGATTATCTTTTTAATTATTTTGGGGTTTCTTGCTGTATTATTTTTTTTAATTCCTGCTTATACTATTAATCAAGACATAACTAAAATAATTCTTATAATTTTATTATTTGTTTATTTAGTTTTGTTACAATTTATAACTATTTTTTTTGAAGCTGCTATTATAACTTCTGCAACTGTAAGATTTAATGGAAAGAATCCAAGTTTTTCAGATGGATTTTCTAAAGCAACAAAAAGAATTGGAAGATTATTTACTTGGAGTGTAATTACTGCAGCAGTTAGTATTTTTTTAAATGCTTTAAAAAATTTAGGAAGAAGAAAAGGGCAAGGTGTTAATAAAAGGGCGGCTATTGCAGGAGGAATTTCCAGTTTTATTTTTGGTGTTGCTTGGGGGATTTTGACATTTTTTGTATTACCTATAATATTATTTGAAAATTTAGGTGTTTTTTCTTCAATTAAACAATCATGGAACTTGTTTAAAAGAACATGGGGGGAAAATGTTACAGCCCAATTTTCAATTGGTATGATATTCTTTTTATTTTCTTTATTTGGATTTATACCCTTTATTTTGGCAATCTTGCTTTTTGATATTTCTGTTATTCTTGGTGTTGGCTTAATATTTTTATCTTTATTTTATTGGGGTTTTTTAATGATTTTATCAAGGTCTGTTAATGGAATTTTAAAAGCAGGATTATATCATTATGCAACTACTGGAGAACTTCCAGAACCATATGAAGGAATAGAAAATAAATTCTTCAAACTAAAATCAAAATAAATTTATTTTAATCCTAAATCTAATTCTGGTTTGGATTGATTTTTTTCTAAAAAAGCATAAACATTTCCTTGTTTGCTTCCTTTCACTAAACTTTCAATAGCATCATTTAAATTTTTTATATCTTCTACTCTGCCAATAATTCCTATTTCATTTTCTTCATCTCTTAATATAATATAACAATTGCTTAAATTTTGAAGAGTGTTAAGAGTTTTTCCTTTTTTTCCTATTATCCTTGCTCTTATTGCTTTCATATTTTGTTTTTTTGTTAATTTTTTAATATATATTTTTTCAAAAATTAAATCTTCTTCTGTGATTAATACTGCTATTTTTGCAGGAAAACCAAAATCAATTGCATTTAAAACTTGTTCAGCAATGTATTCATTTTCTGCTTTACCATCTATGATTATATTATTTTTTTTGTTTTTTATTTTAATTTTTAATTTAGATTTTAGCAATCTTTTTTCTTTCATAATTTTTTTATAATTTTTTAAGTATAATGTTTTCATTTTAAATAAAAGATTAAGATAGTTAAAAGTGTTTTGATATAGGAAAGATTTTTAAACTCCATCACCCAAGAATTTATTCATGAAATTTGATGAAATTATTAATCAAAGAGTGAAAGAAAATTATAGCGGCAAGCTTGTTGATAGAACTGTTCATAATTGTGAAAATTTTAATCAAAGATTTTATGCTTCAGAAATAACCCCTATAATGCACAGATGCAAAAATTTTTTTTATGATGGAGCAATTCAAGGATTTAGTAATTGTCATAATTGTTTAAATTGGGATTTAAAGTTAGAATTAAAAAAACAAGGAAAAATTGATTACACTAGTGCTATTAGAATTGAAAGAGGAAAATTATTAGATGAGTTGCATGAAGAAGAAAATGAAAGCCAACTAGAATAATTAAAATTCTGTTTCACTTGTTCTTAAATATCCTTTTCTTTTTAACCATGCCACAGCTGTTGGATTATATTTAAATATAACATCTCCCCGATTATTATCTAGTTCCCAGGGTTCTATTAAAACAACATCATTTGGACGAAGCCATAATTTTCTTCTTAATCTTCCTGGAACTCTGCAATTTCGTGATTTTCCATCTAAACATTTTACCATCATTTTATTGCCTCCTAAACGTTGTTCTATAATTCCAATTACTTCTCTTCCTCTGGGCAACCTAACACGTATTTTTTTTTCTCCTTCTTGTTTTTTATTCTTATTATGTTTCTTTTTTTTCTTATTCATATTAAATTATAGAATATTTGTTTTATAAATGTTGAGAATTAGTAAAAATTAAAATTAATTATTGTTTTTTATTGAATCTAAAATTTCTCTGAAATTTTCGGGTCTTTCTTTAGTAGTAGGACATATAGAAGTGCATATGTCACAATTTATGCATTTATCTGGATAATGCCCCACAATATTATTTTTGATTTCAATTGCATTTGTTGGACAATAAGAAACACAATATCCAATTATTACATTGCCCTATATTTTTTATCCATATTTTATCAACTTTTTTTTCAACACCCATCAATTATCCAAATAAAAATTTCTATTTATAAGATTTGTGAAGGACGAGTTTATTTATAAATAATCTATTTTAAAAGAATTAATTATAAATAATATATAATTTTAACAGATTTTTCAAGTTAGAGATTATAAATATGATTTGGGTTTTAAAATGATTGTTGGTGGCTGTAAAAAATATAATAGGTTGAGCTATCTTTATATTAAATATATTATTAGTATTTCATAACAAAACTAAAGCAAAAGGTATTTCCTGAATTGTTTTTATTCCTTGTTTTTTGATTATTCCTGCTTTTAGTGCTATATTAATTGAATTTTCTCCCACAATATTAAATGTAGCATCTTCTTTATCCATATCTTTTATAACTTGCAGTAGATTTTCTGGTTCTATTTCTTCTCCTCCAAAAAAAGTTTCTTTTACATTTAATTGCATTTTTCCTTGTTCAAAGGTTTTGCCTAATAAATTAGAATCACAAACAGCTATAACATCTCTGTATGATTTATGTATTTTGATTTTCATTTTATAAGATACCTATTATGATATTTAATTTACAAGAACAGTATTTTTAAATTTTTTCAATAAAAAGAAAAAGGAAGATTAATCGACTTTAAAAGTACAGACTGTAGTTCCACATTTTGGACATTTGCCCTTTATCATTGGTTTTCCTTTTTTTGTTTTTGTTTTTTTTGGATCTTTTATTTCAACTTTTTCTTTGCATTTAACACAATATCCTGTTGCCATATTCTTGTTTTATCCTCCTTTAATTATTAATAACTTGTTTTTTATGCTTATAAACCTTTTTCTTGTGTAATATTAATAATTAAATTTATATATGGGCGGTTATTATTATTATTAACATGAATAAAAAAATGGTGTTGTTGGCTGTTATTATATCTTTAGTTTTATCTGTTATGTATCTTGGATATAATTATCAAGCTACAGGAGAAACTATCTCAATAACAGATAAATATCCTACTTTAAATTATCTCGGAACTTTTTATGATGCAGGAAAAGGAGAGATTTTTACAGATGAATATGATGTTTTTGCAGGAGAAGAATCAAAAGGATATTTTCCTGATAAAACAGCGCTTGAAATTTGCAATGAATTATTTTCTGAAAATGGAAAAAGTGTTAAAGTATGGTCTCCAAAAGAAACAAAATTTAGATTAGTTTTTACTTTTGAAGGAACAACTAAAACAGAATATAGAAACGCATACCCAAATTATTGTTATGGTCAATAAAAAGGAGGAATAAATGAAAAAACAAACTTTATGGTGGATAATCTTGGTAATTGCA
>CAZPQF010000031.1:0-9307 GCA_964588735.1 Candidatus Woesearchaeota archaeon | reverse complement strand
GCTATTCTTGCAAAAAGATTATACAATCCGGATCTTAAAATATGTTTTGAGTCGGGAGCGATTTATTCAAATCCAGAAAGACTGCCTCATTCTGTTTCGGATATCATAAATTATTCAAGCGCACAATTCCCTTTAGATTTACCAGAAGCCTTTGCTATGTTAGAAAGAGGAGAAGTCGATGTAGTTGGATTAAGCGGAGCTCAGGTCGATAGAAGAGGAAACATAAATTCCACACTGGTAAATAATCAAGGTACAATAAAAAGATTGCCTGGAAGTGGAGGAGCCTGTGATTTTGCTTCATTAAGCAGAAAGGAATATATTTTTATGTTTCATGAACCGAGACGACTAGTAAATAAAGTAGATTATATCACCTCGCCAGGATTACAAACGAGGAAGGATAAAGAAATTGATCTTATCACCAATTATGGCGTTTTTAAAATTGAAGAGAGTGGAGTATATGCTCTTAGCTTGACAGAGGAAGCAGAATCCGAAAAGGTTAAAAATAACGCAGGATTTGAGATAAATATGAAAAGAAACATAAGGAAATTAGAAGATTTTACAAATGATGAGATAGAGCTTTTAAGGAAATTAGATGTTTATGGCATAGCTCACAGATAAAATGGACATAAAAGAACTTCAAGAAAAAATAAAAAAGGCAGATAAAGAAAGAGGGTGGGATATCTCTTTTTTATCTCAGACATTTACACATTTAATTGAAGAAATGGGGGAAATTGGAAGGCACATTTTATTTAGAGATGGATATAAAACTGGAGACTTATCGAGAGAGGTTAATGATGAAGAATTTGGGAAAGAACTTGCAGATGCAATAATATTTCTTGTAAAAATTGCTAATTCTCAAGGGATTAACTTAGATGAGATTATTCAAAAGAAAGCGAATAAAAACTGGGATGAAAGATTTCCTGTTGATGAATGTTTAGAAGATTCAAAGAATTATATTGAAAGACAACAAAAGATTCTTGACGATTTTAAAGAGAGATTAAAATAAAATTTTAAATTACTTTACGCTTAGCCTTATCAAATCTAACCATCTATTCTCTCCTAATTTTAGGTTTACTCCTGCTCTCTCAGATGGTACTTCATCAGTAGTTGAATGATTTTCGATAAAGTTATGTTGAATAACAATTGCGGTCATTAAAATAGGAGCAGACCATAGAGCTTTCAATCCTCTAAAATCTATAACCCTGTCTTTAATTTTCATAAAGACAGTTTCAATTCTGTAATTATGTATCTTTGTCTTTCTTACATTTTGGATTTTATGTTCAATCGTTAATCCCCCTATTTTGTTTGAATAGAAGAGTTTTCTAAATGCTCTTGGATAGAAAACTCCTGCGTCAGTTTGAATATATTTTGGCTTTCCTTTCTTTATAGATTTTTTAAGAAATTCTTGAGCTTCAATTGGATTAGCCGATAAACTATAATGAAATCCTGTTATTAATCTAGTATCCCAATCAAGACAGCACCAAAATCTATCCATCTTTCCTTCTCTGTTAATCATAGTTTCATCAGCATAGAAACTATTTCCTAAATTGTAGCCTTGTTTTTCTATAAACTTATGAATTTTCAAAGTATACCTTCTTACCCAATCCAAAACAGAAACATGACTTATTTTATGGTTAAGGGGTCTCTTTAATTGATTTCTCATTTTTCTTGATGAAAGGTTAGAAACATACATGTCAATCGACATCGTTATTATTTCTGGCTTATTTCTCATTCTATAAAAGCCATCATCATTTGTAAAATATTTATGGCAATTCCTGCAGAAATATTTCTGAATTTTCCCTCGGTGTTCTGTCTTTCTGAAACCCCTCTTTAGAAAACTTTTGCCTGAACAATGTTTACACTTAATCATACATATATTCAGGTACATGAACTATATAAACCTTTCGGTACATGAAAGATTTATACTTCTTCTAATATAATTTTACCTTTTTCAGTTCTCGCTTTCAGCTCTTTACCTAAGAGTTTTGAATCTTTAACTACCTCTTTTGGTAAGGTTGTAATGTACCTAGTATATTCAGTAGTCCCTACTTTTTTATCTAAGACCTCTCGTATTTTCATAATTTAATTCAGGAACATGAAGTATTTAAATTTGTCTGTACCTGAAAGAAAAATGCACCAATTTAAGTGACGTTTACTTTACAGCTCACTACAAAAAGAATTATGCAAAAAAATTCATTAATAAAGAAATAATAAAACCTAAAGCTCCTAGGGCTAAAATTCCTAATGCTGATATTTTTGCAATTGAAGTAAATTCTTTTTTACTTGGTTTTTTTAATATATGCCAGACTCTTGTACATTTTGCTAAAAATGATTTAAGTTTATTAATAACCATATTTTAAAGAAATAAAATGGGTTTTTAAGGTTTTTGAAATGAGTGCTGTCGCATTTTAGGGACTTGAAACTGAGTGTCGCATTAGGGAAAATATTCTGCAATTAAATCAAAAGACTTGCTAGAGTAAATTTTCTCATATCCTGAAGGATAAACCAATATATATCCCCCCTCTCCTTTTTTCTTTAATATACCTCCTTTAAAAGAAATTTCATTATTGGGAGAGCTATTTAAATTATTAACAACTTTTTTTGGGAGTTTATTACCTTTAAATATTTTTACTGGACTAGTCAAAATATTAATTAGATTTTTTATCTTCATTTTATCACTCATAAAACTCTATGCCTAATTCTTCTTCAATATCTTTATGACGACGGTCTTCAATAGTTTCATCACTGCCAATTATTTGCTGACTCTTTACACCTGTTATAATTAACATAACTCTTATTGCTTTATCCATGTCTTCACTTATTTGAGCCCCCCAGATTAATTTAGCATCATTATTTAATTTATTTCCAATTGTTTCAATAATTGATTTAGATTCATCTAAAGATAAATCCGGACCCCCAATAATATTTACTAATGCACCTGTTGCACCAGAAATATCTACATCTAATAAAGGATTTTGTAATGCTTTGTCTACTGCTTCTAATGCTCTTTCTGCAGTATCTGATTCTCCCATACCAATTAATGAAACACCTCCATTTCTCATTACTGCTTTAATATCTGCAAAATCTAAATTAACTAATCCTGATCTTGTTACTAATTCTGTTGTTCCTTTTACAGCATTTGTTAAAATTTCATCTGCTACTTTAAATGCAGTATGAAGGGGTAATTCAGGTGCTAATTCTAAAAGTTTATCATTAGGTATTATAATTAAAGTGTCTACTAAATTCTCAAGTCTTTCTAAACCATAAACAGAATTTTCAATTCTTTTTCGTCCTTCAATTGTAAAAGGAAGAGTTACTACTCCTATGACTAAAGCACCTTGTTTTTTTGCTATATCTGCGATTACTGGGGCAGCTCCTGTTCCTGTTCCTCCACCTAATCCACAGGTAATAAATATCATATCAGCACCAGATAATTTTTTCTTAATTTCATGTTCTGATTCATGTGCAGCTTCTTCTCCTATTTTTGGATTAGAACCAGCACCTAATCCTTGAGTTAATTCTCTTCCAACTAATATTTTAGAATCAGAATTAGCATATAACAAATCTTGAGCATCAGTATTAATAGCAATTAATTCACTACCTTTTATTCCTATTTCTTTCATTCTTGTGATAGTGTTTCCACCTCCACCGCCAACACCTATTACTTTAATTTTAGCAGTTTGTTTTTTTAAAAGCTCTTCTAATTCTCTGTCAATTTCCATTAATTGAGGATTAACATTATTTGTTTGACTAAATGAAGCATCCTCTTTTTGTTGATTTTGAGAAAATTCATCCATAGGTTAAAAAGAGATTATTTGTTTATAAAATTTATTGTGATTTCTTAGTATTATTGTTTTGGTTATTTTGATTTTTTTCAGTACTTTCTATAGCTAAATCCATATTCAAAATTGTCTTAAATTTATCATTAAAAACCTTGATAAATGGTTGTATTTGTTCTTTTGTTTTTAATATTATTTTTTGATTATTTTTATCTATATCAAAATCTATTTGTTTTTTGAAAAAGAATAATATTAATGCATTAATTTTCTCTTTTAAATCAATAATTTTTTTCTTTGTTTTAATTTCATAAATAACTGTTTTACCTGCAATAGGATTATTAAAATCTGCAATAACTCTGCCTCCTGAAACAGAAATAATCTTAACAATCATGCCATCCATAGAAAACATTGCTCCAGGATAAGGATTAACATTGTGTTCTTTAAAAACTTTAATAGGCATTGTTTTTATCAAAGAAGGATTTCTTTTTCCAAATGCTTTTTCCGGAGATAATTCTATATTATAATTCTCTCCTATTTTTTTACCTATTAAAAAATCCTCAACTGATTTTAAAAACATTTCATGTCCTAAACAAATTATGGTTGGTTTATTTTCTTTTAAATCAACATTAATTTTTTTTGCTTCCTCTTCTTTATTTGTATCAAATATTTCTCCTGTATCTTTGATTTTTGCTGTAAATTCTATTTCAACAAAATCATTTTTCTTAATTTTTTGTTCTTTATTATTTTTTGATTCGGTTTTTTCCATAAATCACAAAAGAAAAGGAACATTTAAAAATGTATTTCTTCTTTTTCTATTAATGGCTTTTAAATTAATTAATGCAACTGAAGCAAAAACAGGAACAAATATTGTTTTAAATGGTGCACCTTGTATTGTTAAAAAAATGGATATAAGTAAAACAGGGAAACACGGACATGCTAAATGCAGAATAGAGGCTGTAGGGTTAATTGATGGCAAAAAAAGAGTTATAGTAGTGCCAGGACATGAAAGATTTGAAGTTCCTCGAGTAGAAAAGAAAAAAGGGCAAATTCTATCAATAAGCGACAATAAAGCAAATATAATGGATATAGATAGTTATGAAACATTTGATATCTTAATATCAGATGAAATTAAAGAACAAATCAAAGAAGGAGATCAAGTAGAATACTGGAATATTGAAGGAGAAAAAATAGTAAAAAGAAAGGTTTAAAAGTATAGTTTATAAATAAATAAAATAGCAAAAATTTTTAACTTTTGAAGATTAAAATTTAAAAAGAACAAAATAAAATTTAAATATGGCAAAAATACAAGCAGCATCAAATAGATTGTTTAAAAATGTATTTGTATGTAAAAAATGCAAGAAGAAAATTAGGGCTGAGCCTCGAAAAGTTATAGAAGGAAAAGTAAAATGCAGGAAATGTGGTAGCAAAAAATTAAGGCCATTAAAAAGAAAATAATTTAATAAAAAGGTGTGGTAAAAAATGAATTTTTTTATTTATGATATAAGTTTTTTAATAATCTTTAGTCTATTTCTAATATTATTTTATAAAACTCATAAAAAAGGTTTTAAGAAAGAAGGACTTTTATATTTATATAGGACTAAATGGGGGATAAAATTAATCAACTATGTTGGAGGAAAATACAAAAAAACATTAAAATTTTTTAGTTATATTTCCATAATTCTTGGATATTGTTTAATGGCTGGTATTCTTTATTTTATTGGAAAAATAGTTTGGATTTATTATAAATATCCAGTTATAGTAAAAGCAATAAAAGTTCCTCCTTTAATTCCATTAATCCCATATTTACCAAAAATTTTCAGTTTAGATTTCTTACCTCCTTTTTATTTTACATATTGGATAATTGTAATAGCAATAATAGCAATACCTCATGAATTTGCACATGGAATTTTTGCTAAATTTAATAAACTAAAAATTAAATCAACTGGTTTTGGTTTTCTAGGGCCTTTTTTAGCTGCATTTGTAGAACCTGATGAAAAGCAAATGAAAAAAAAGCCAATATTTGCACAATTATCAATTTTAAGTGCAGGGACTTTTGCAAATATTGTAACTGCAGTAGTATTTTTTATTATTATGATTTTATTTTTCAAATTAATGTTTGTTCCTGTAGGAGTTTTATATTCTTATGCTTATACAACTATTCCTACAGAAACAATTCAAACCATAAATGGAATAAATGTTGAAGATTATTCATCACAAGGGTTATTAGACTTAGTTCAAGAAAAAGGAGGAATTATTAAAATACAAACAGAAGATAGTCAAAAATATTTACAGGAAAATAATTCACTTATAACTCAATTAAAAAAAGAAAATTCAAATTCTTTAATAGTTTATTATGATGCTCCTGCAATAAATAATAATTTAAGCGGAGCAATTGTAGAATTTGAAAAAAAGAAGATTACTGAAAAAGATGTTTTAATTGAAGAAATTTTAGATTATAATCCAGGAGATGAAGTAGAAATAAAAACAAAATTAAATGGAGAATATAGAAATTATAAAATAGAATTAGGAAAAAATCCTTCTCATGAAAATATTGGTTTTTTGGGAATAACTACTATGCAAGGTTCTGAAAGTAGCGGAATTATGGGAAAAATTTATTCTGTATTGGGTTCTTTTAAAGATCCTTCTACTTATTATGAACCAAAAATAGATGGTCTGTCATTATTTATTTATGATTTGTTATGGTGGATTGTTTTAATTAGTATTAGTGTAGGACTAATAAACATGCTTCCAGTAGGAATATTTGATGGAGGAAAAGTATTTTATTTAACAGTTTTGGGATTAACTAAATCAAAGAAAATTGCTGAACAAGCATTTAAATTTTTAACTTATTTTATATTATTTCTAGCGTTATTATTAATTTTATTTTATTTTTATGCTATTTTTGTTTAATTAAAGGTTTTTATCGTCGATAAAAATATAGATAAATAGGGGGTTTTTTTGTAAGATAAAAGTATTTAAAGAAAAGAGATTTTAATTTGTAAGAAAATAAAAAGAGGTAAACTCACATGGCAAAGAAAAAAGGTAAAAAAGGTAAAAAAAAGAAATAAGATTAATACTGTTCTTTTAAAATCCATTTTAAATTTATTTTTCAATTTTATTTTCTATATTAATTTTTACATATATTTTTATAATGTTTTTTCTGTGTTCTCTTTATGATACCTAATAAAATCAAAAAATTATTGGAAAAACAACAATATAGATTTGCTGGAAAAAATCAGCATAGTGCAGTTAAAATTTGTAATTGGACAAAACAATCTTTAAGGGGGAAAGGACAATGTTATAAGGAAAAATTTTATGGTATTCCCTGCCATCGTTGTTGCCAGATGACTCCTGCAGTTATGTGGTGCCAAAATAAATGTTTACATTGTTGGAGAGCTATTGAATATAGTTTGGGAGACAAAATAAAAGGAGAAATAGACTCTCCAAAAGAAATTATTGATTCTATTATTGAAGAAAGAAAAAAATTATTGATGGGTATGAAAGGAAGTCCTTATGTTAATGGGGAAAAATTTGGGGAAGCGCTTGAACCAAAATTATTTACTTTTTCTCTTGCAGGAGAACCAATAATTTATGAAAAAATAGGAGACTTAATTCAAGAAGTTAGAAACAGAAATGCAATAAGTTTTTTAGTTACTAATGGGTTAATGCCTGAAAAATTAAAAGAAATTGAAGAAAAAAATCAGCTTCCAACTCAATTAACTATTTCCTTAAATAGCCCAAACAAAGAGATGTATGATAAATGGCATAATAGTATAAAGAAAAATGCTTGGAAAAAGTTTAATCAAAGTTTAGAGATTATGAATGAACTAAAAGGAAAAACTAGAAGAGTTGTAAGATTAACTCTTGCAAGAAATATTAATTTAAAAAAACAATATGTTGAAGAATATGCTAAATTAATAAAAAAAGCAAATCCTGATTTTATCCATGTTAAAGCATATATGCATATGGGTTTTTCTAAAAAACGACTCCCCCATAGTGCAATGCCCTCTCATAAAGAAATTAAAGAATTTTCTAAAGAATTATTAAAATTTCTTCCAAAATATCAGTTTCTGGATGAACAACCAATAAGTTTTGTTGCTTTATTAGGAACAAAAGAAAGCAAGAAGAAAATGAAAATTACTAATGAAGAGATTTAATTGTCAGGTAAAGGATTATATTCTATAACCCCTTTTTTATAAAAGGGAGTTCTAATTTTTTAGCTGTTTTTCTTAAATCACTTAAATTTTCATTTATGATTCTTATGGCTAATTCTCCAAAATGTTTTCTATTTACTAAATCTGAAATTGTTATTAATTTATCTGGCTTATAAGGAAACTCTACTATACTTCTATTAATAAGACATTTATCACTCACTTTATTATCAAAATTCTCTGAGATTTCTGATTGTTCACAAAAAAATACTTCCAGGAGCAATTGGAATTCCTATGTCATGTTTTGATTCTTCTCCAACATAATATCTTATTTGAAATAAAGATTTATTTGTCATTTCACATAAAAATTATTCCTTTTTTTGTTAATGCAGTAAATCTCACTCCAACAGGCATGCTTAATAATGCAGAGATTAAAGCCATATGTTCTTTTCCTGTTCCAGAAGCAATTGTTAAAGCAATTTCTGTACCCTTTATTTTGCCTTTTAATTTTTTCATAAATTCATCTTTCATATCAGTTAATCTGTTGTTTAAATCTACTTTAATAAATTCTGTTTTTTTTCTATCATCTTCATCTTGAACATTAAATTTAGATGCAAATTCACTTCCAACAAGAATTATTTTATCCCACTCTCCTCTATTAATCAAACCAGCAACTTGCCCCCAGCTTCCTTTTCCAGATGATAAAAGTGCTATAAGTTCCATTTTATTTTGTTTGTAAAAGAGAGTCTTTTATTTTTTCTTCATTTAATGAGTTTAATAAAATATTTTCTAATTCATCTTTTTTCATTATATTGCTGCTGATAGTTATAGTATCTGAATCATATAAGGAGGTTATATGTAATAATTGTTGTCTTTTTCTTAATAAACCTAAGGGTTTTTTTGTTCTATAAATATCTGCCCAAGAACCTTGTATAAAAGATGTGTCCATCCAAGGATTATTTTTTCCCTCAACATCACTTCTAAAAATTGAATATTTATAATTATTGCTATTTCCTTGATTTTGTAAATATTTTTTTATCTCTAATGCTATATTTTTTATTGGTTTATATTTTGGTATTGTTATAGATATTCTTTCCATAATGTAAAATCAATAATAAAGAGTTTAAAAGTATTTAGATAAAATAGTAAATAATAATTTAGTCCAGGGTTAATTGATATAATTAAATAATAAAGATATGCTGAATGATTGAGAATAACTTAAATCAGATAGAGATTGGAGTATTAAAAATTTATTTTATTTACTGCATCAGCAGACAATTTCTTACAGTATCTCCGATGAGTTTTCATAATTCTTAAGTTTTAAGAAATATTAAAGTAGGGCAGAGCCCTACTTGCTCATAGGACTATGAGCAATGT
>CAZPQF010000030.1:2231-9599 GCA_964588735.1 Candidatus Woesearchaeota archaeon | reverse complement strand
TTTGAGCAAAGTTGCGACATTCAGATATTGGAGCAATTGTAAATAATCGCTGTTAGTTACCCTCGAATACTTGGAGAGGTTGCGAGTATTCAAATATTTGTTTGAGCAAAGTTGCGACATTCAGATATTGGAGCAATTGTAAATAATCGCTGTTAAGTGAGGGTGAGCGTAGCGAAAGTCTGCAAGACGACCCCAAAATTCTGAAAGAATTTTGAGTTTTAGGTGCAGTAAATTAGGGTGGGAAAGAGAAAACATTCGATAGTTTAATAAATCAATTCTTCCAATTAAAATAATAATGAAGATTAGAAAAGCAAAAAAAGAAGATATGGGAAGAATTGATGAAATTTATGTTGATGGTTCTATTCGCGAAGGAAAACTACAATTTCCAGAAATATCTGTTAAAGAGATGCAACAAGATTTAGACAAATACAAAAAATCAAGACCTAAAGGTTTTTTGGAAGAAATGAAATCAAAAAACCACTATTGGATTGTTGCAGAAGAAAAGGGGGAAATTGTAGGATTTGGACAAGCGTGGATAAAAACAAAAGAAATCGGTATGTTGGAAAAAGTATATATTGATAGAAGGTGGGCAAGAAAAGGCATTGGCCTCAAATTATTGAAAGAATTAGAAAAATGGTTAATTTCAAAAAAAGTCAAATTCATTGAGGCGGGAATTTATTATGAAAATAAACCTTCTATCAAACTTAATGAAAAAGCAGGTTACAAACCGATTTCTATAAAAATGCGAAAGAAAGTTCGTAAGTAGAAAGTTTTCTTTGGGTGGGCAATAAATAAGCACCTAAAATTTCATTTAACAGGCTTTTTGCGAACTCCTGCAAATTCTAAGTTATCTCGTCGGGATTTAATTGAATTTGAACTTTCATTCAAACAAAAATTGTTTTTACTTTCTGATGAAACATAAACTATAAAACATATATTCCAGTATATGAATATGAATCCTTCAGAAGCCATGGCTAAGGAATTGAATAGAAGGAGATATTCTAAGAGAACCATTCAAACTTATGTTGGATGTCTTGAAAGATTTTTGAGGGGGTGTAAGAAAGATGTTAAGAAGATTACAAAAAAAGATATCCGCGTTTATTTGGAAAAAATGTCTGACAAAAACAGAGCAGGCAATACAATGAATGTAACTTTAATGGCCTTAAAATTTTATTTTGAACAAATTCAAGAAAAAAGAATGTGGATTAACATCAAGTATTCTAAAATTCCACAAAAAATTCAGCGGTTTTTGACAAGAGAGGAAGTTAGTAAATTGCTAAACGCAATTTCTAATTGGAAACATCGGCTTATGATTGAATTTATTTATGGAAGTGGTTTAAGAGTTTCTGAATTATTAAATATTAAAATTAAAGATTTGAACTTGGATAAGGATTATGGTTTTGTTAGAAACGGAAAAGGAGGAAAAGATAGATTAATTGTTTTAAGTAAAATTGTTTCTGAGAAAATTAAAAATTTAATTGAGTTAGAGAATTTAGCTTTGAATGGATATTTATTTGTTAGTAATCGTGGAAGAAAATATTCTGTTAGAAGTATTCAAAAAATAATTAAAAATGCGTGCAAGAAATGTGGAATAGAGAAAAAAGTTCATCCACATACTTTAAGACATAGTTTTGCAACTCAACTTGTTGAAAATGGTTACGATATTTCTCAAGTTCAAGCAATGTTAGGACACAAATCTCCTGAAACAACAATGGTTTATACTCATATTGCTTCTCCAAAATTAGTAAATATTAAAAGTCCCTTAGATGATTAATAATGTAAATTAAAGGCGAAAATCTTATAAATACAGTATTTGTAATATAATTATATACCCCCCAGGTTTGCACTGCAACCCTGGGTTTTCATCTTTCTAAAAGTTTATTAATATAATTTAATTTAGTCTTTTATGATAAATAAGGAGGTGAATGAAAAAGTTATAATTTTTATTGATGGAGATTTTGTTCCTGCTGTTAATGCGGTTCAAGAAAAAGGCAAGAATGTTAAGAATATTGGATTTGAAAATAAATTCTCATATCATTTAAAGCAGAAATGTGATAGATTTATTAAATTAAGGAAAGAGGTTGTTAAACAATTCTTTAATTAATGTATTAAAAATGCTAAAAATAAATTCAGACGGTGGTTCGCGAGGAAATCCTGGTGAAGCTGCAGTAGGTTATGTTATTAGAGATGATGATAAAATTCTAAAAATGGAAAGTAAAAAAATAGGAAAAGCCACAAATAATATTGCAGAATATAAAGCCTTGATTAATGCTTTAGAAAAAGTAAAAAAATCAAAATTAGGCATAGATATGATATGTTATTTAGATAGTGAGCTTGTTGTAAGACAATTAAATGGTAGTTATAAAATCAAAGCAAAACATCTTAAGCCTCTGTTTGAGAAAGTAAAAAAATTACAAGAGGACTTTAGGTGGGTTAAAATCAGACATGTTAGACGTTATGATAAGTTTCAGCAAATGGCTGATGTTTTAGTTAATAATGCGTTGGATGGGAAATAAGTAATATTAATCTTTTAAGAATTTATAAATTGCCTGTTGTTTGTGACTATTAAGAGAAATATGTTTTTCTCCAGTTGAAATTTTTATAATTATGAATTCTTTTTTTACTAATTCTTTTATAGCATTTTTAGATTCCTTGCTACCTCGCAGATGAGCAGGTAATGATTTTTGTAAATTTTTTAATTGAGTATGTCTCCCTCCCAGATATTTAAGTTTAGTAATTTTCTAAGAAATCTCTTCATAATTATTTCTTTTAAATCCATAATACAAATTATAATTTAATATATTAAAAACTATTTATTTGGATGGAACATTAGTGTTTCAAAGTAGAAACATTTATAAATATCTATCTTATAGGATATTTATGGAAACTTTATTTAGAAAAGCTTTAGGAGATAATCCAAAAATAAGAGTATTAGAATTTCTTATAGAAGGAAGAGAATTAGACTATAGCATAAGCGATATTGCAGAAGGAGCCAAAATAGGAAGAACTACTTTATTTAGAATTTTTGATGATTTATTAAAAAGTAAGATTATAGAACCAACAAGACAAATAGGCAATGCTAAATTATATAAATTAAACTTAGACAATCCCTTTGTGAAAAAATTAGTTGAGATTTTTGATGAAATAATTATGCCTAAGAAAAGGGTTGTTGTTTAGTTAGTTAATAATGCGTTGGATGGGAAATAAGGTGAGTACACCTTATCAACCAAGGTTAGCAGAGATTAGGTGAGTACACCTTATCAACCAAGATTACTAGAAATAATTAACCGATAATGAAGATTTCTTGGAGGATTTTTAAGATAGGAGCTGTAGTGGCAAAATAAGTTTATAGATAATAAGTTGAGACTTACTTATGAATCTTATGGGATAATGGTTATTAAAGATTTATTTGATATTAATCAACAAATTCCTTTGTATGATACCACACACTAAAGTGTGTGGTTTGTTGGAATTTGAGGATGCTCAAGATTGCATTCATCCACATGTCAAGAACCCTACGCTAAAGCATAGGGTGTGCTTGGGTTCTTGAGCACTACCGAGAACCAACTGCACACACCGAGCTAAAACAGAATGGGTGTAGCCAAGAGGTTCTCGGAGTCTTGAAAGATGTGGTTTTCTGCATCAGCAATCTTGACATAATAAAGTATTTTACGTGTTTTTAAATTAAGAATTAGGGATTTAAAGTTGAATTAGGCGTATTTTAAGCCCACTATATTAAAGAGGATTGAAGAGGTATATTATTGATATTGGACTTGATTATGCAATAAATTGAACCTTACTTATAAAAAATTATACATTATTAATATTAATCCAAATGATTTATAAAGATTTATACGCTCTATAAATTATGGCAGAGAAATTTTTTTGGGCAGATGCAATTGCTGATAAAATTATAAAAGAAAGGGTGAAGGACAAAAATGGCGAGAAAAAAGAGATAGTGTGTGCATCTGGAATTACTCCTTCTGGAACAATTCATATTGGAAATTTCAGAGAAGTAATTACAACAGATATGATTGTTAAAACCTTAGAAAATAAAGGAAAAAAAGTTAGATTTATTTATTCTTGGGACGATTATGATAGACTTAGAAAAGTTCCTGCAAATATTCCTGAAGAAAAGAAAAAAGATTATGAGAATTATATTGGTATGCCTGTAAGTGGAATTCCAAGTCCTTTTGGTAAGAATGAGGAGAGTTATGCAAGATTTTTTGAAAAACAATTTGAAGATTCTTTAAAAAAAGTCAGTATTAGTCCTGAATTTATTTATCAAAATCAAATGAATAAAAAATGCAAATATGCTAAATTAATTAACCATGCTATAAAAAATAGGAAAAAAATTATGGCAATTTTAAATAAATATAGAAAAGAACCTTTAGCAAAAGACTGGTATCCTATTACAATTTATTGTGAAAAATGCAAAAAAGATACAACAAAGGTTTTGAATATTGATAAGACAGGTTATATTGTTGAATATTCTTGTAAGTGTGGTTTTAAAGGAAAAGTTGATTATAGAAAAAAAGGAATTGTAAAGGCTCCTTGGAGAGTTGACTGGCCAATGAGGTGGAAATATGAGGGAGTAAATTTTGAGCCAGGAGGAATTGACCATAGTGTTTATGGAGGAAGTTTTATGACTTCAAAAGAAATAGTTAAAATATTTGATTATATAGCTCCTTTATACCAATTATATGAATGGATTAGAATTAAAGGCGGAAAAGCATTTTCAAGTTCAACTGGAAATGTCACAACTTTAAATGATGTTGAAGAAATTTATGAGCCAGAAATTTTAAGATATTTATTTGTTGGAACGCGCCCAAATAAGAGCTTTGATATTAGTTTTGATAATGATGTTATTAAAATATATGAAGATTTTGATGCTCTTGAGGAAAAATATTATAGTGGAAAGGCAAATCCTCAAGAAAAAAGGATGTATGAATTGTCTGTTGTTAATCCTAGCAAAAAACAACCAAAAAGAGAAGGATTTAGACATTTAATAACTACTGTTCAGATTGGAAAAGACAAAAATTTGAAAGGAAAAATAAAAGAAAGAGCAAAAAGAGTTAAAAATTGGCTTGAAAAATATGCTGGCGAGGATATGAAATTTACTGTTCAGATAAAAATCGAGAGAAATATTTTAGAAATATTAAATGAAAAACAAAAACAAGCATTAAAAGAATTAAAAAAATCTCTTGAAAATAAAAAATTTACAGAAGAAAAATTATTTAATGAATTTTATATTATTTGTCAAAAATTAAACATGAAAAACACAGAATTCTTTGATGCGTGTTATAGAATAATTATAAACAAAAGAAAAGGCCCTAGACTTGCATCTTTAATATTATCAATTGGACAAAATAAAATTGCCGAATTATTGGAAGAAATTAAATAAAAGTTTAAGGGAGGTAAATAAAATGAAAAAAAATACTATGAAAATACTTTATTATGTAGCATGGATAATTGGTTTAATTGCTGCAGCAATCTTAATTTATGGTATTATTAGCTCTCTTATCTAATAATTTAAAAATGGATTTAGAATTATTAAGTTGGTTAGGAAATTTTATAAATTTTTTAATATTTGCTTATTTATCTATTAGTATTGTTAATACTCAATGTTTTAATGTTTTTCAGATGAGTTTAGCTTTAATTGGATTATTAGCATCAATATTTATAAATATAATATCTATTTCATTTAGATATGTAAGGTGATATTAAAATGGATGTAAATTTAATCATAAAAAACAATATAAAGAAAGCTGTTCCAGAGATGAATGTTGCAAGCGAAGTTGCATCTGCGCTCAATGATTTGGTGAATGAGATATTAAAGAAAGCAGAGCAGAGAGCAAGAGCAAATCAAAGAAGAACAATTCAGGCAAGAGATTTATAAATAAAAGGTATTTAATTAATTTAAAAGAGGTTGAGTATTTTGAATTAAGTAATAAAAATTATGAAAACTCAAATTAGAAGAAGAGCAACAATGTTAAAACTTACAAAACACCAATGGTCAATAGCATTATTTAATTTAATTTATTTAATTGCTTTTACAATTTATTATATTAGCATAAAAAATTATGAATTTTTATGGTATATTTTTGTAGTGTTTTTTTTCTTTATTTTAATTTTATTAACTTTAGAAAAATCTAAATTTGATAATATTATTTTATGGGGGCTTTCTATTTGGGCATTGCTTCATATGTGTGGGGGAGGATTAATTGTAAATAATGATGTTCTATATAATTTAAAATTAATTCATTTTTTTAATATTGGAACAACTTTTGTTTTAAAATTTGATCAATTTGTTCATATGTTTGGTTTTGCAGTAACTGTTTTAGTTGCTTATCATTTGCTAAAACCTTATTTAAATGAAAAAACAAACTGGTATGTAGTTTATCCTTTAATTGTTTTAATTTCAATGGGTGCAGGTGCTTTAAATGAAATTGTAGAGTTTATTGCAACAGTAAGTTTTTCAAATGTTAATGTTGGAGGATATTATAATACTGCTTTAGATATGATATTTAATACAATCGGAGCAATAATTGCTATTTTCTTTATATATTTTAAATATAGAAAAAATAAATAAATTATATGAAAATAAAGATTAACATGCCTAAAAATAAATCAAAGGGTTCAAAAATTGAAAGAGAATTATTTCAAAAATTTGTTGAAAATAATTATAGGGCTGTGAGGGTTGCTGGAAGTGGTGTTATGGAAAATGCAGAATGTGATATTATTGCAGGTAAAAGGGGAAAGGGTAGAAAATATGCTATTGAGGTTAAGTCTAGCAAAAAACCGGTAAAATATATAACAAAAGAGCAGATAGAAAAATTTCTTATTTTTTCTGATATTTTTGGTTTAAAACCAGTTATAGCATTGAGATTTAATAGAGAAGGGTGGTTGTTTGTTAAACTAAAATATTTAAATGATTGTGGTAAAAATTTTAGTATTGATTTAGAAACTGCAAGAAAAAAAGGAAAAAGATTTGCGCAGATGTTTAGCTAAAATAAAAAAGAATAAATCAATATATTTGTTATTACTTTTTGGTGATATAAATAGAAAGATTTAAATATTAATTTTTAATAAATATATTATGAAAATTAAAAATATAAAAATAGCTGGATTAGCATTATTAGCAAGTTCTTTAATTAATTGCAATGTTTTATTTGAAAAAATAACAGGAAGACCAAAATGTTATAAAGTAGGAAATGATTGTCTGTATGTTTATGGTGTTACAAGAGGACCTTCACTTGTAAAAAATTATCCAAGAGGATATAATTATGAAAATAATGAAGCATGGCAAGATTTTAAAAGAAAAACTTATGAAATATTAAATTTTGATTATACTCAACAAAGATATAT
>CAZPQF010000030.1:0-2221 GCA_964588735.1 Candidatus Woesearchaeota archaeon | reverse complement strand
AATAGAGATAATAAAGAAATTTTAAAACTTGCAAAACAAAAAGATAAAAATAATGATAAAATTTTAACTGTTAAAGAAATTTGGTCAAAATAAAATATATTTAACCAGCAATTTCTTGTAAATGTTCTGCACAATTTTCTGGATTTTGTTCACAAGCTTGTTCCATTGATTCTAATTCCTCCATAGTATATTTACAACTTAAAAGCTGAATAAGGTAATCTGGAAGATTTATAGCAGAACCTGCCTTTCTGGATACTGCAATTCTTATAATATCCCTTGCAATTTTCCATTTTAATCCATTTTTAGTTACACAAACATCTGAAAAAGGATGCCTTTCAAAATCTAAGTTAAGAATATCTCCAATACCTGGCAAAACAAGAATTTGAAAACAACAATAATCATCGTCCTTACAACAATTAGCTCTGCCACAACAATGTGTTTGAGTTGAATCATCACCCTCTCTAGGACAACAATAAAGATAATCTCCTGTATCAGAATCTTTACAAATTTCTTGTGCATCTTCTCTGCAACAAATTGTGTCTTCAGAATCAGCAGGATTTTCTTTTAATTCTGGTTCAGATTCAGGACAACATTCTGGATTTTGTTCATCATCTTTTGCACAAACCCAGTTTTTTTTACAGCATTTATAATCTTGATTTGACGGACAAGGTTCTCTATTTTTTTCAGAACATTTTAATTTTTTAAAAACAAAACAAGATTTAATATATTTTGGAGGTTTTGAATCTCCAACATCCATTCCTGTAATACTTGCTCCTGTGATATCTGAATTTACTATAATATCAAAATACTCGCAATCTTCTGGATTATTTAAATCACAACTCATTGGTTCTGAGCAACTTGGACAGTAATTATCTCTGCAACCAGGTTTTGCATTATCTGGTAATTCTTCATTAGATTCAGGTTTTATAATCTCCTGCCACGTAAATTCATACTCGCAAAAATCAGCATCATTATCTACTTCATCATTATCTTTATTAGGATTTAAATATGCACATCCTGAAGCTTTAATTTGTTCTCCTTGTTCATCTATAGTAGGATATTTTATTTCTGGACATGCTAGAGCATATTTATCAAGTGGCTTTGAACCTGTAGATTGTTTTGTTTCTCCCACACCAAAACACCAATTCCAATTTATATCTGAATCTAAATTTCCATAACCAGCATATACGCTTGTTGAAGGAGTTTGATGAATAACTTCTAAAGGATTAATATGGTCACTTAAACAATCTAAATTATATCCTTTTCCACATGTTTCAATTTCATGTACTCCTATATTCCATCCACCTGAATCTCTATAATCTATACAATCTGTTTCTATAGGAACAGGCTCTCCATGATACAGAGAACTGCAGCATTTTTTTGAATGCAACCATTGATCACATCCCTCTTTAACACTCCAAACATCATAACACTCTCCATCACATTGTATTTCATTATATTCCTTTAAATTACAACTATCCGGCCAATATTTTTCAGTTCTGCATATTTCAGAATAAATATTGCCTGACATTAAAAATATAAAAATTATCATTAAAAAAATCATTCCAATAAATTTAATAGTTGTTTTTTTCATTTTAATAACTTATACAGGCTCCATTTTCACATTTATAATCACATTCTACAACATTTATTACAGGCATATTATATTCAGATATAGATATTTCATATAATTCCTTAGAATTTTTGCATTTTTCCCTGATATTAACACATCCAGTATCTACTTGACAGATTTCATGAGTTTGCTGAATATTTATATTAAAACCATTTCTTAATCCATCTGATTCTTCTGAACATCCTTGTTGTTCACTGTCTTCAATAATTGGATCTATGATTTTTGAGATAGTTATATCATGTAAAGTAAATTCTGTATTAGAATAATCACTATTATCAAAATTAACTAAATCTAAATTAAGATAAAATTTTTTATTTTGGGGGTTATTTGAAGTATGGGGGATTAAAAAATAAAAACCATATTCTTTTTCAATAAATGAAGGACTTAAAGAAGCATCATTAAAAGAAGATATTGAATAAACATAAGAAATTTGTTCTTCTATTGTATTTAATCTTAATCTAATTCTTGGAATTTTTTCACTTAATATGCCATCAGAAGAAATTTTAAAAGTTATTTTATACAAAGAATTTAATTCATAATCAATATAATTTGGTGCAGAAGTCCAATAACCAAAATTATCTTCATTAT
>CAZPQF010000029.1:4774-9914 GCA_964588735.1 Candidatus Woesearchaeota archaeon | reverse complement strand
GGAATAAATTAGGCAGTTTTAAAGAAAATATTTTATTTAATTTAGTTTCACATGATATATCAGTACTATTGGGGCTTTTAGAAGAAATACCTGAAAAAATAAACATAATAGACAAAAAATCCATAATAACTGAATGTGATATTATAAATTTGAATTTTTTATTCAAAAATAACGAAAAATGTAAAATAAAAATAAATAGAGTAAATCCTGAAAAAAACAAACAAATTAAAATAATAACCCAATCAGGAAAAGTGTATTATTGGATAGGAGACAGAATATTCATGTTTAATAAAGAAAAACAAGATTTTGATATTATTTTTGAAAATAAAGAAGAACCATTAAAAACAGAAATAAAAGAATTTCTAGATTATATTAATAATAAAAAACTACCTCTAACAAATAAAAATATAGCTTTTTATACAAATAAGGTTTTGGAACAAATAAGGGAAAATCTTAAATAGCCATAATTTAAATTATTAAACATAAACAGAAATAACTTTTTCTAAAAATGACAAAAATATCTATAGTTAAACAAAGAAAGCAGTCTGATATATCTAAGATTTTAATTTTGTTAGATAAGTTGGGTATAGAGAGTAAATTAAGAAAAGTTAGAGAAAAATATTATGTCATTACAATAACAAATAAAAAAAATATTAAAAAGTTTCTGGATAAAGTTGGATTTATTATTAAAAGAAAAATGGAGAAACCAAAAATAAAATGACTAAAATTAATTACATTCAGAAGCCAGATCAAGAGAAAGAAATTTATAATTTGCTACATCCCATAGTCAGAGATTGGTTTAAGAAAAAATTTAGAGGATTTTCAGAGGCACAAAAATATTCTATTATTCCCATAAGAAATAGAAAAGATATATTATTAACTTCTCCAACTGGGAGTGGAAAGACTTTATGCGCCTTCGCTTCAATATTAAGTTATTTAATTAGCTTATCTGAAAAAAATGAATTAGAAGATAAAATTTATGCTGTTTATTCTTCTCCTCTTAAAGCACTATCATCAGATATTCAGGTTAATCTAATAACCCCTCTAAAAGAGATGGAGAAAATGTCTGGGAAGAAATTTGGCATTCGTGTCGGCTTACGAACAGGAGACACAACCCAAAATGAACGAGCCAAAATGGCAAGAACCCCTCCACACATTTTGATTACTACCCCTGAATCTTTAGCAATAATATTAACAACAAAAAAATTCATTAATTATTTTCAATTTGTTGAGTTCTGCATTATAGATGAAATACATGCATTGGGAAACAAAAGAGGGGTTCATTTAAGTTTAAGTTTAGAAAGATTAAATAACTTAAGCAAAATATGGCCTGTTAAAATAGGGCTCTCAGCAACAATTGAACCAATAGAAGAAGTTGCTAAATTCTTAATAGGAATTTCTAATGATAGAAAAATAGAAATAGCAAGAGTAATGTTCAATAAAAAATTAAACACACAGGTATTAAGTCCAGTAAAAAATTTAATTGAAAGTGAAACATTAAATTATGAAATGTATGAATTAATTAATCAATTAATATCTAAACATAAAACAAGTGTTATCTTTACAAATACAAGAGCTGCTACAGAAAGAGTAGTAAATCATTTAAAAGACAAATTTCCAACAGAATATGGAGATAATAATATAGCTGCACATCATTCTTCTTTAAGTAAAGAACACAGATTTAACATTGAAGAACGTCTCAGAAATGGAGAATTAAAAGTAGTTGTATGTTCTACAAGTTTAGAATTAGGAATTGATATTGGATATATTGATTTAGTCATATTATTAGGAAGCCCAAAAGCCTCATCAAGAGCATTACAAAGAGTTGGAAGAGCTGGACATAAATTACATGATACAATAAAAGGAAGATTTGTTGTATTAGACAGAGATGATTTAGTAGAATGTTCAATAATACAAAAAGAAATGCTGGAAGGAAGAATTGATAAAATACATTTTCCTACAAATTGTTTAGATGTTCTTTCACAACAAATTTATGGAATGGCTATAAGCAAAATATGGGGTTTTGACGAAATATTATCAACAATAAGAAAAAGTTATTGTTACAACAAACTAAGTAGAGAAGATTTTTTAGCAGTTATTAGTTATTTAACAGGAGAATATGATTTAGAAAAAAATTATGTTTATAGCAAAATATGGTATGATGCAAAAGAGAAAAAAATAGGAAAAAGAGGAAAATTAGCAAGAGTGATTTATATGACTAACATAGGAACAATACCAGAAGAATCTTTTGTAACTGTAAAACTTTCTCCTTCAAGAGAAAAAATAGGGGTAATTGACGAGGGATTTTTAAGTAGAATGAAAAAAGGAGATGTTTTTGTTTTAGGTGGAAAAAAATATATGTATTCATATACAAGAGGAATGAATCTATATGTCAAAGGTTCAATAAATCGCCCGCCAACAATACCCTCATGGTTTTCAGAAATGCTTCCACTAAGTTTTGATTCAGCATTAGAAATAAATAGGTTTAGAAAATTATTAAAAGAAAAATTAGAAGATAATAAAGACAAAAAAGAGATTATTGAATTTATCATTAAACACGTACAAGTAACTAAAAAAATAGCAGAGGAAATTTATAACTATTTTTATGAGCAGCATAAATTTTCTGAAATACCAAATAGTGAATTAATATTAATTGAAAGATACAATGAAAAAAAGAATTATTTATTAGTAAATAGCATGTATGGAAGAAGAGTTAATGATGCATTGTCAAGAGCAATAGGATTTTTAATAGGAAGGGCCGGAGGAAGAGATATAGAAATAGGAATAAATGATAATGGGTTTTATTTTGCTGGAGAAAAACTTCCCATAGAAAAAGCTCTTAATTTTTTAAAATCAGAAAATTTAGAAGAAACACTAAAAGAAGCTATTGAAAAAACAGATATTTTAACAAGAAGATTTAGACATTGTGCTGCACGTTCTTTAATGATATTAAGAAATTACAAAGGAAGAAACAAAAGTGTCAAAAGACAGCAATTAAAAAGTCATTTTCTTATATCTGCAGTAAAAAAAATAAGCAAAGAATTTCCAATTTTAAAAGAAGCTAAAAGAGAAGTATTAGAAGATTTAATGGATATTTATAATGCAAAAAAAGTATTAAAATGGATTGAACAAAAAAGAATAAAAATAAAAATAAAAGATACAAAATTACCTTCGCCTTTTTCATTAAATCTATTATTGCAAGGACATATGGACTTAATAAAAATAGAAGACAAACAAGAATTTTTAAAAAGAATGCATCAAGCTTATCTTAAAGAAATAGAAAAGCAAAAATGAATAACCCAGCCCTAAAGGGCGGAGCATGGATAATAAAATGTTAAAACTAACAAATCCAAAGTTGAGAAGAGTTTTTGATATTCAAAAAGAAATATTAAATTTTGATGACAGCGATTCTTCTCTAAACTTAAAAATTAGGATATCTCGCTGTGAATATAATGAATAAAAAATATATATTATTGAATAAAGCAATATTTTTTCCAGAATCTGGAATTTTGGCTTTTGGAGATTTACATTTAGGTTATGAAAAAATGCTAAAACAAACAGGACTAGAAATCCCATTAAATCAATTAAAAGAAGATAAAGAACAAATTAAAAAAATAATAAATAAAATTAAAGAGAAAAATCTAAAACTTAAAAAAATAGTAATTTTAGGGGATATAAAACATTATTTTTCATTTGATAAAAATGAAAAATTTGAGGTCAGGGATTTTCTTGATTATTTAGAAAATTATATAGATAGAAAAAAAATCATTTTAATAAAAGGAAATCATGAAAAATTTGAATTAGATTCTAGAAAATATAGAGATTATTATATTCAGGATAATATAGTTTTTTTGCATGGAAATAAAATTTTTCCAGAAATTTTTGATAAAAAAATAGAGATTATAGTTTCCTGCCATTTACATCCTGCAGTAAATATAGTAGACAAACAAAAAATAAAAAGAGAAAAATATAAATGCTATTTAACAGGTAAATATAAAAATAAAGAAATAATTTTTCTCCCAAGTTTTTTTGCATTAAAACAAGGAACTGCGATTAATAAAGAATATGAAAATATTGAAAAATTTTCTATAGTTCCAGGAAAATTTTTGAGTAAATTTAATGTATATGTGTTAGATAAAAAAGGCAAAATATATGAATTTGGCAAATTAAAAAATTTAAATCGATTATTTTATATATTTACTTAATTTCAGTCTCAAAATTTTAGATAAATCTTTTTTTTCTATAATATAATTATTATCAACCCCAAAGTAATAATTTTTTTTCTTAAATCAGGATATTGTGAAATAAGATTAAAAGTAATATAATGCTCCATTGTGAATATTTTATCAGCCTTATTCAATAATTTATAGACTACCTCCTTATCTTTCGATAATAATTCTTCTAATCCAGCATATCTTGCTTTAATATTTAAATTCTTAATTTTAGCAATATTTTTAGTAACTCTGGCTGCAACAGGAGCTCTATTTTTACCATCATAAGAAATAAAAACATATTTCATTTTATTTATTTAAATTAGATTTACCACTAACTTTGATTGATTTTTTCTTAGTAAAATATTTTTGTTTTATTTTTATGCTAATTCCAGAACCTAATAAAATTACAGCAAAAACCAGATTAAAATAAAATAAAGAATATGATACAACTAAAAAAAGATAAGACAATATGCTAAAGCCAACCATAAAATTAATTCCTTCACCTGAAACATTAGAAAAGTCTAAATCTTTAGGAGCATTTAAGATTATCAATAAAAAAAACAATGCAGTTATTAACATAAAAAAACCTATTAAAACTAGAAAATTAGTTTTATTTTCAAATAAGAAAAAACTTAAAATAATCAAAATTATTGAAAAAATTAATGAATAAATGAAAAAATTATTTAAAAAACTTTTATTAAATAAAAAAGACAATTGTTGTGTTTCTGGATTTTCTGAAGGATTATTTATTGTATTTTCATAAGTTTCATCAACTGCTTTATTTATTAAATAATCCTTGAATTCATTTTGATTAATAGATTTTAATTCATTACAATCTAAAATAATATCAGTATCTGGAATAACAATTTCTTCTTTATCTTGTATTTCGCATGTTAATGTCAAACTATTATAAATTTCTGTTAAAT
>CAZPQF010000029.1:0-4764 GCA_964588735.1 Candidatus Woesearchaeota archaeon | reverse complement strand
AATTATAATTACTTGAATCTAATTGTTTAGAAAAAGATTCAACAACAACTTCTTTAACAACTATTTTTAGATTATCTTCTGTAAGAGAATTTTTTGCAGCATATATAAAATTAGCCACAAACAAACTGCTTAACAAAAGACTACATACTAAAATTAAAAAAAATTTCTTTATTATACTCATTTTTTTACTAACATAGCAAACATTTCTATATTTTTAAATTTAAACATTCATAATATATATTTAGACACAACAATATTTAAAAGAATTTTTAATATAGATTTAACATGCCTTACATTAAAAAACAAGATAGAAAAAAATTTGATCTAATAATAAAAAATTTAGTTGAAATTTTAAAAAAAGAGCCAATAGAAAAACAAGATGGGGATATTAATTATATCACAAGCAAAATTTTATTAGAAACTTATCAACCGCAAAGATATTTTAATTTTAATAGGGCTATGGGAGTATTAGAAAGTATAAAACAAGAATTTTACAGAAGATTTATTGCCCCTTATGAAGATAAAAAAATACAAGAAAATGGAGATATAAGGGATGATTTTTAATAAGTAAAACTTTTATATAGTAAATTATATCAAAAAGAATATAAATAAAAAGGAGATTTAAATGTCATATAAAATTGAGATTGATAAAGGAAAATGTGTTGGATGCGGAGCATGTGAAGCAGCTTGTCCTGAAGTTTATGAATTAAAAAAAGGAAAATCAGTTGCAAAAAAATCAAAAATAGAGGAATTAGGATGTGCAAAAGAAGCTGCAGATGTTTGCCCTGTAGAAGCAATAAAAATAACCAAAGAAGAATGACTTCTAAAAATTATCAATCAAAACAAGAAAAAAATCAAAATTAAAACATATTAAACATTTGACAAATTATGTAAATAGATACAAAGATTAGCTATAGATAAAACTCAATTGCCTAAAGAGGATATTAACAATATCAACAAATTCCTTTGTGTGATACCACACACTAAAGTGTGTGGTTTGTTGGAATTTGAGGACTTCAAAATCGTAAAATTTTGAGAGTGCTCAGGAATTAGTAAATTCCTGACATGCTCAAGATTGCATTCATCCACATGTCAAGAACCTTACGCTAAAGCATAGGGTATGCTTGGGTTCTTGAGCACTACCGAGAACCAACTGCACACACCGAGCTAAAACAGAATGGGTGTAGCCAAGAGGTTCTCGGAGTCTTGAAAGATGTGGTTTTCTGCATCAGCAATCTTGACATAACATCAGATCTTAACTATATTAGAGATTATATAATAAGATATACTCATACTAAATATAGAAAAGAAAATAGTTGTCAATAATAAAAACCTTTATTAACTAATTAATTTTTTATTGATTATGAAGCAAAAAGAGGGTGAAAAAACAGATAAACAAAAATCTGATCATAAAGAGAAATTTATCAAATGGTTTTCTGATTTAAACAAAAATTCTGGTCCTGTTGCTGGTGGCAAAGGAGCTAATTTAGGAGAAATGATTAAGATTAAAATGCCTGTTCCACCAGGATTTGTAGTAACAGCACAAGCTTATTCTTATTTTATTGAGAAATCTGGATTAAATGAAGAAATAAATCAACTTTTAGACAGCATAAATATAGATGATACTGCGCAATTAAATAAAAAAGCAAAACAAATAAGGGGTTTAATTGAAAATTCAAAACTCCCAAAAGAAATGGAAGAAGAAATATCAGAAGCATATGAAAATTTAGATATTAATAAAGAAATAATGGAAAATGCAGAAGGAACTGCATTAGATATTTTAAAAAGAAGTTCTGAACCAATTTTTGTTGCAGTGCGTTCTTCAGCAACAACAGAAGATTTAGAAACTGCAAGTTTTGCAGGACAACAAAGCACTTTTTTAAATATTAAAGGGAAGATTACACTTTTAGAAGCAGTTAAAAAATGTTTTGCATCATTATTTACTGCAAGAGCTATTTATTATAGAGAAAAAAAAGGATTTGAACATAAAAAATCATTTTTAGCAGTAATAGTTCAAAGAATGATTAATTCTGATAAATCAGGGGTTATTTTTAGTAAAAATCCTATAGATTTATCTAAAGACGATGTAATTATGGAAGCAGTATATGGATTAGGTGAGGGAATTGTTTCAGGAAAAATAAAACCAGATCATTATACAGTTTCAAGAGAATTAGAAATTATAAATAAAAAAATAACAGATAAAAAAATCGCTATTATTAGAACTTCTGCAGGAGAAACAAAAGAACAAAAATTAACATCAGAAAAATCAAAATCACAGGTTCTAGAAGATTATGAAATAAAAAGATTAGCAGATTATGCCTTAAAATTAGAAGAACATTACAAAAAACCTCAAGATATTGAATTTAGTATTGAAGGTGAGAAAATTTATATTTTACAAACAAGGCCAGTAACAACATTAGAAATGAAAAAAGAAAAAAAAGAAATAGAAGGTGAGGAAATACTTTCTGGTTTAGCAGCTTCTCCAGGAATTGCAAACGGGAAAGTAAAAATTATTCATGATTTAGAAGATTTAAATAAAATACAAAAAGGAAATGTTTTAGTCACAAAAATGACAAATCCTGATATGGTGGTGACAATGCAAAAATCAGCAGCAATTGTTACAGATGAAGGAGGTATTACAAGTCATGCAGCTATTGTAAGTAGGGAGATGGGAATACCTGCAGTAGTAGGAACAGGTGAAGCTACTAAAAAATTAGAAGATGCAGAAACAATAACAGTAGATGGTTTTAAAGGAAAAATATACAAAGGAGAAACAAAAGAAAGTGTAAAAGCAGAAATTCATCCAATAGATACAGAAAAACAAACAAAAACAAAAATCAAAGTAATAGTTGATTTACCGAGTTATGCAGAAAGAGCAAGTAAAACAGGAGTTAAATCAATAGGATTAACAAGAATTGAAGGAATAATTGCTGAAAATGAAAAACATCCAAAATATTATTTGAATAATAACCAAATGCAAGAATATGAAAAAATTATTTATGATGGAATTAAACAAATTTCAGAATATTTTGAAGAAATATGGGTTAGAAGCTCTGATATAAGATCTGATGAATTTGGTAATTTAGAAGGGGCTCCTAAAGAAAAAGAAGCAAATCCTATGTTGGGAATGCATGGAATCAGAGCTGGACTAAAAAATAAAGCAATACTAAAATCAGAATTAAATGCATTAAAAAAAGTAGCTGGAGAAAAAAATAAAAGAATAGGTTTGCTGCTTTCACAAGTAATTTCAGTGAAAGAAGTTAAAAAAACAAAACAAATATTAGAAGAAATAGGATTTGAAAATGCAAAAATAGGGGTTATGATTGAAACACCTGCTTCTGTAGCAATAATAAAAGAATTATGCGAAGAAAAAATTGATTTTATTTCTTTTGGAACTAATGATTTAACACAGTATACTCTTGCAGTTGATAGAGGAAATGAACAAGTCCAGTATTTATTTAATGAATTACATCCAGCAATATTACATCAATTAAAAGATGTTATTAATATATGCAAAGATTATGAAGTAGAAACATCTATATGCGGACAAGCAGGAAGTAAAAAAGAAATGGTTAAATTTTTAGTAGAAAAAGGAATTGACAGTATAAGTGTTAATGCAGATAAAGCAAAAGAAATTCAAAATTATATTTATGAATTAGAAAAAAATCTTCCTAAAGAAAATAAAGAAGAAGAAATAAAACAAGAATTAGAAGAGGCTGCAGAAGAAGCTGAAGAAAACAAAAAACAAGAAACAGAAAATAAAGAAGAAGAACAAGATAATAATTTTGATGTTTTTAAACCACAACAAAAACAAGAGAATATTAAAAATGCAGATAAACAAGATTCTCAAGAACAACAAACATCAAATGAACAACAAAAACAACAGATAGTTAAAAAAATTAAGCAGGCAATACAACAAGCTCAAGAAAATCAAAAACAAGGAAAAAAAGGAGAAGCAGTTGTTATATCTCCTCAACAAACTCAAACTCAACAACCTCAACAATCACAAGAGTCACAACAAACTCAACAAAACCAACTCCAACCACAACAAAATCAGCAGCAACAAACTCAAACATCAGAACAACAACCTGAACAACAAATATCTTTAGAAGAACAAGCAAGAAAAATGCATCAAGCATATTATAAAGCAGAACAAGAAGATGATTTAGATAAAGATAAAATAGATGAATCAGAAGAAAGTGAAAAAGAAGATGAAAAAGAACTTGAAAAATTAGAAAAACACCAAGAACAACAAACAGTAGACAATCAAACAGAAGATAATCAAGAAGAGCAACAAAAACAAATAGCAGAAAAAATAAAACAAGCAATACAACAAGCTCAACAACAAACTCAAACACCTGAACAACAAGCTCAACAACAAACTCAAACACCTGAACAACAACCTCAAATGTTTGAACAAAAAATGCCTCCAGAAAAACAAGCACAAAAATTAGAACAAGCTTATTTTCAAGAACAACAAGAAGATGATTTAGATAAAGATAAAATAGATGAGCCTAAAGAAAACAAAGATAAAGAATCAGAGCAAGAAAATAAAGAAAAAGTTAAAGAAGATGAAAAAGAACTTGAAAAATTAGAAAAAAATCAAGAACAAAAATCAAAAACAAATTTAACAGAAGAAAGTGAAAATAAAGAATCTAAAACAAATCAAACTCAAGAACAAACAGAAAATAATCAGGAAGTAGAAAAACAAGAAGAAGAGAATGAAGAAACTTTAGACATATTTTAAAGGCTAAATAATACATA
>CAZPQF010000028.1:0-9963 GCA_964588735.1 Candidatus Woesearchaeota archaeon | reverse complement strand
TGTAATTAGATTTTTATCAAGTGCAGAAGGATTTTTACACGCTCCAAAAACTGAAGTTTCTCCACTACTTCCACAAGCAAATTCATCCATATTAGTCATTCCAATAATAATTCCATCTTCTTCACGAATTTTTTTAATAACAGTTGCATCATATGGGCAAATATAGTTTTTTAATGTTAAAGATGCACAACTTGCATTTAATCCTTTAACATTTATATTTGATTTAACAGCAATTGCTAAACCAGCCAATTTTCCAGTTTTTTCTTTTTTTCCAGATTTTAATTTTCTATCTACCCTACGAGCATCAGACAAAGCATCTGGATTTAACTGCAAAAATGCATTTATTTTCTTGCCTCTTTTATCGTTTTTTTCAATCTCTGCAAGAAAATTTTTAATATTTTGCTCTGCACTTAGCTTTCCACTTTTTATTAAATTTAATTTTTCAAGTGTGTTCATTTTATTTAAATTTGTTAAAATTTAAATGCTCGGGAATTTCAATTCTCGATGTATTAAACTCGTTATATCTCCCGCCTATATTCAGTGAGAGTTTATACGTTGTATTAAACTCGTTATATCTCCCGCCTATATTCAGTGAGAGTTTACATGATTGAAAATCTTTGATTTTCATTTTAAAAAATTATCCTCTTTATGATGGATTAAAAGTTGATATTTATTGTCTATTTTAAAGTGTATATGCTCTTCACTATTTTTTAATTTTTCAAGTTGTTTAATTAACTCATTAACCTCATTATTATTTAAAACAATTTCAATTATCTCATCTTCTTTGTTTATTAATTTCATTTTAAAATTTTATCCTAAAACCTCCTTCAATAATTTATTTACATAATCCATACTAGCATCATTTAACAAAATAACATCAAAATTTTTCTTATAAATATTTAAATTTTCATCAATTTTTACATTTAAAAATCCAATTTTAATTAAATTATTATAATCAAAACCATCAATCATTCCTAAATCTCCTAAACTATCTCCTATTAATAAAACATTTTTTCTTTGTTTAATTTTATCAAAAATAGGGTATTTTTTAACAGCTATCTCTGATTTATTCATTACATGAATAATAGGTTCTTTCACAGAAACAGCTTTTCCATTTTCCCAATTAAAAAAATTACTTATAATATAGAGATTATCATGCATTTTTCCATGTTTTTTTAAAAACATCTCAATTACTTCTCCTATTCCACTAGACGATAAAATAATTAAAGGAATATTTTTTTTATTTAAAAAATTCAAAAATTCATCTGCTCCTTTTCTTAATTGAATATCTTTGTCTTTAACTATCTGCAACAAATCATTTTTAGTTAAACCACTTCTGATAAGCAGATTAAAATGAGATTTCCACCATTCATGCATTTTCTGTTTTTTATCTTTAATAGAAATATTTGAATTTATTTCAATTGGATGATATTTCTCAAATAAAGCCTTGGCTTTTTCAGGATAATCCTTACTTAAATAATTTTTATCTCTTAAAATAGAAACTATAGAAGGAATTTTCTTTCCATTTACAAAGGCTTTAGTTAAAGTTCTGTCAAAATCAGCAATAACATGAAATTTTTCATCTCCTTGCTCTGAAATTTGTTTTTTTATTTTTTCTAAATTCTCTTGATTAACAACAACAATATTTTGCATTTCTGTTTGCATTCTATTCATTCCAACCTCCTTTTTCAGCAATTATATAATCTTTATTTTTATCGATTTTAGGAGCATTTTTCATCATTAACTTGCGGAATTCTTTATTTTCTTTATTTTGTTTTTTCTCATTTTCTTGCTTTTTTTCTTCTCTATAATTCTTTTCTCTTTCAACAAAAAAATCTTCTTGTTTTTGTTTTTTAGTTAATTTTTTTTCAACTTTTCTTAGAACAGAATCAAAACTATCCATAATTTTTTTTGCTTCTTTTTTTATTTCATTTCGCTCATGCTCAGAAACTTTATGGAAAATAAAATTATTTTCTGCCATAATTAAATAAAGAATTTGTTATTTTTAAATTTAGAGTTTTTAAACATTAATCATATAACACACTCATACATATAATAAGCATCTCCTCTTTCAATATATCCAGCAAAATTAAAACCTATGCCTTCTTTTTTAGCTAATTCTTTTAATTCATCAATAGTTTTTGCATCATAGATTTTTTTATTAGAAATTCCAATATACATTCCTTTAAAATGCTCTTTAACATTATCCCAATTTTCACAACTTATTAATTTTTCATACCATTTTATATCTTTCGACTCCAAGTTTAATAATAATTCTAATGTTTCTGATTCTGATTTAGTCATATCCCTAATCATAATAATTAAAAGAAATAAAGATTAATAAATTTAATTAATCGTTTCAGCACTCTTATAAGTATTTAAAAATAAAGTTTTCATAATTTTTGCAAAAGCTTTATCTCTAACTAAAAATGTAAAATTATTTTTAATTAAAGAAAGCATAACTTCTTCATCATCTATTACAGAAAAGGCAAATCCTTGGTTGTCTATCTTTTTAATATTTTTATGGATCTTTAGCCATCTTTTAATATCTGCTTTTGTTTCTTCATCATATCTAGTTAAAACTTTAATATCTGCCCCTTTCCTTAACACAGATTTAATCTTTTTAGCCCAATCAGGTTTAAATTCAGAAGTCCATTTTATAGAATAATTATATTTTTCTGGTTTTTTCATCTCTTGAACAATCTTATAAAAAGCTCTTTTTCCTTCTCCCATTATAACAGGATTTTTTTCCTTTTTCTCATAAAAATCTTTTAATTTCTTTACTTTTTCTTTTGCCTGTTCCAATATTTGCTTTTTTTTGTCTATGAGTTTTAAGAATGAATCAGGGCTAGAAGGGATAAATTTTTTAGTTTTTTCAGGAATAACTTCTACTATTCCTTTATTAATCAGAGAATCAAGAACATCATAAATTCGACCATATGGAACCCCACTTTTAGAACTAATTTCACCTGCACTTAATTTTCCAAATTCAACTAACACTTCATAGGCTTTTCCTTCATTTTTTGATAAGCCAACTTCTTCAAACAGTTCAGATTCCATAATATGTAAAAAATTCAAAAGTTTTTAAATTTATTCATTTGCAACCTTAATTGTGGTTGCATATCTATAAATAGAGTAAATCTATAACTATTATATGGTAGTTAAAATAGAAGATATATTTAATAAAGCAGTAGAAGACTGTGGACATAAAAACATAGGAACAATAATACTTTTTGGTAGTTTGGACCCTAGACACGATATAGATACAATTATAATGCCTAGTCAAGACGCAAAAATGGGAGAGTTTTCAGTTGAATATATGAATTTAATAGAGGAAATTAAAAAAAGATCAAAACAAGATTTAAACAGAGATTTTATCCCTTTTCCATTATTTAATTTACAAGCAGATGTAAGTTTTTATGGTGCAGAAAAAGAAGATATTTTATGGCATAGCCAAACATATGCAAATAGTAAAGATCTCAGGAGAAAAACACCAAGAAGATTTTTAGAAAGAATATCATATCCAGTTACAATTAAAGGGGATATGGAATCATTATTTAATGAAGAACAACATAATAAGATACATGGATTACATTATTATTTCACATTAATAAATAGTCTTTATCCTTTATTTAGTAAGCACCCAGATAAATTTGCAGACTTAAAAACACGACTTCATTGTGGATATGTAAGAAAATATTTAGATGGAAAAGAAAAAAGAACCAGAGAACATGAAAAAAAAATATTAAATAAAGAAGATTGTTTGAAGATATATAAAGAGATGTTTAGAGAATTAGATAGAGAACTAAATTAATTATTTAATAAACTTAACTTTTATCTTTCCTTTTTTCTCAGGAATATCAATTATTGCTGCTTTTCCATCTTTTGCAGCCCCTGTAGTAACAATCAAAGTATCTCTAAATTTCTTCTTTCCTTGATATTCATGCATATGCCCACAAATTACTAATCTAGGTTTATATTTTTTGATAAATTTGATGTATCCATTAAATCCAATGTGTTTTCTATTAAATGGGTTCTCTCCTTTAAATCTCACAATATCAAAAATGCCCTGAGGAGGATAATGCGTAAATAAAATATCAATATCTTTTTTTCCATGCTTCATAATCTGTTTTGTTTCTTTTTTGTTTTTTTTAATATATTTATTTTTTTGTTTTTTAGAGAATACTTTATTTTTTTTAAGATAGGCTCCAGCAGTTACCATTCCTCCAAAAGCCAAAATATTCAAACCATCTAATCTTTTCAATCCTCTATTCCACCAATGAAGATTTTTCTTTTTTTTAATTAAATCTTGGTATTTACTCAAAATTAACCCCCCTGTTCTTTTTAAAAAAGTTTTAGAAGTAAAATCCCAATTACCAGGAATCATATAGATTTTTTTATTGAGTAAATTTAATTCTTTAATTATTTTTTTCCCAGAATCATAATCTTCTAAAACATATTGTCTAGTTTTTTCAGGTCCAATTTCCTTCCACCAATTTTTATCCATATATTTGAATAGAATCTTTAAAAGTTTATCACTTCCTCCTAAATCCCCAGTACATAAAACCAAATCAATATCTTTACGCTTCGCTATTTTTTTCAGCTTTGCAGGAAACTTTCCATGAAAATCACCAATTGCAAGTATTTTCATTTTATTTTTATCATTCTAAAAATCAAGGCGCTAGCCTGTCTCTATCTCTAGGAAACCAACAAGCTTCTCTTATATTATTTAATCTGCAAATAACTGTTGTTAATCTTTCTAATCCAATTGACCAACCACTATGGGGTGGTGCACCAAATCTAAAACTATCAATATATGCTTTAAAATTTTTAATGTTTAATCCTTTAGCTTTTAATCTTTCAATCAAAAGGTCAGGAAGATGAATTCTCTGCCCACCTGAACTTATTTCCACTCCGCCGTAAAGAGCATCAAAACCACAACTTAATTTCGCATCTTTTTTTCCGCCTTCTGTCATAATATAAAATGGTTTTAATTTAGCAGGCCAAGAATGAGTAAACACAACACTATTAGGATACATCTCACAAAGTTTTTCTTCTTGTTTAGGAGAAAAATCATCTCCAAACTTTACTCCAACTTTTTTAATTGCTTCTTCATAACTAAGAGATTTTGCTTTAGGAACTTTAAGATTTTTTACTTCAAGTAAATCAAGTTCTTTTTTGCAATTTTTAAGAACAGTTTTAACAATATCTTTCATAACCTGTTCAATTTGTTTCATTACAATAAACTGGTCTGCAAATGGCATCTCAATATCCATTTGTCTTGATTCATTTAAATGTCTTATAGTATTATGTTTTTCTGCTCTCCAAACAGGAGTTATTGTAAATGTTTTACCAATAGAACATGCTATCATTTGTTTATACAATTGAGGGCTCTGAGCAAGATAAGCTTTTTTTTCAAAATATTTTGCTTCAAATAATTCTGTTCCTCCTTCACTTGAACTTGAAATTATTGAAGGTGGCTGCATTTCAATAAATCCTTTATCATAAAAATGTTTTCTAAATGTGTTTGCAATAACAGATTGGATTTTAAATATTGCCTGAATTTTTTCTCGATGTAGATCTAAAAATCTATAATCTAATCTCTTAGATAAATCTGTCTTACTAAATGAACTAACATCAATTGGCAGTGGACTCTCTGCTTTTGCAATTAACTCAACTTTTGACGGCACAATTTCAACACCACCAGGAGCTTTTTTTGATTTTTTTGCGCTTCCTTCAACACTAATCACACTTTCTTTTGATTGATTAAGTACATCAAACACTTTTTTGTCTGTTTTATCTTTATGAGCTGTTATCTGAATAACTCCTGTCATATCTCTTAAAAGAACAAATCTCAGACTGCCCAAATCCCTAATATCTTTTATCCACCCATTTATTTTCACCTTTCCACTCTTTTTCTTTAAAACTTCCTCAATATATTTTCTTTGCATATTCATAATTATCTAACTTAATATTTAAATCTTCTCTCATAACTTTTATGATCAAGCCACTCAAGAACAATAGACATAATCAAAAGATTATCAGCTTCAATAGAGTATAATAATCTCCAAGCCCTTGGTAAATTATACTTCCAAAGATTTTTAATTTCATACTTTTTAATGTAATACATTGGAATCAATCTCTTTCTTATTTGTTCGCCACAAAAAGCATTTTCTTGAATATCTTTTAAAGCTCTTTTAATAAATTCATATAGTTTTTTATCTGTCTTTTTTAATTCATTAAAATTTTCTTTTATCTTTTTATTAACAAATTTAATATTACTTGGTTTTATCATTCCAAAATAAACTCCTTTCCTTTAATTTTTTCTTTACACTTTCAGGATAAAAAATCCAACCAATTTTCTCTTTAGAATCAATAGAGATTTTATTAGAATACATTAAATAATCTATTATTAAGCAAAAAGTCTGCCACATTATTTTTCTTGGTAAATGTTTCCATAGCCCCCGCATTGTAAATTCTCCATCATATTTTTTTATAATTCTCTCTACCATTAATACTGTATCTAATCTTGGATATCTTGCAAACTTATTTTTATATATTAATTCATCAAACATGCATATATCAATTGATATACCTTTATAAATATTACTATACTAAAATTTATAAAATTACTGCTAAAATAAAACTAATCACAGCCATAAACCAACAATATAATGCAAACCATCTTATTCTTCTGACAGTCAAATATTTAACAAATAAAAATATTCCAAGCAATCCAAATATAAAAGAGGTAATAAAACCAACAATCAAAATATTCCAGTCCAAATTTACAATCTCTCTTAATTTTAAGATATTAGCACCAAACATTGCTGGAACTGCTAAAAGAAATGAAAATTTAATGGCTTTTTCTCTATCTAAACTATTTAGCAAACCAGTAGAAACAGTTGCTCCACTCCTACTAACTCCAGGAAAAATCGCAATAGCTTGAGCTAAACCAACGACAAAAGAATTTTTCCAACCCAATTTTTTTCTTTTTAATCTTTCAGAAAAACTTGCTGTAAATAAAAACATTCCAGATAAAACAAATCCAAATCCAACAGCAAACAGACTTGAAAAAAAAGCACCAATAATATTCCTAACTAACAAACCTATTACAATAATAGGTAATGATGCTATAAAGATATAGAAAACATACTTAACATCAAATTTTTTTATTATCAACCAAATATCTTTTGCAAAATAAACTAAAATAGCAAGCAAAGTTGCAAAATGAACAGCAACATCAAATGCAATGCTCTGCTCTCCAAAATAATTATGTAACAATGCCAAATGACCTGAACTTGAAACAGGTAAAAACTCAGTCAAACCCTGAATTATTCCTAGGATTATTGATTGTATTATATTCATGAAGAATTAATAAAATAGATATTTATAAAATTAGTGATGTCAAACTATCTCTGCTTGAATATTTTTTATTGTCTATTGAAACAGAAATAAATATTAATTAATAATAACTCTCTGTAAAAATTTTAAGTTATGTTTAACTAACAAATATATTCTTTATTTTTAACAATTAATCATATCAATTTTGAGCCAATCTTTAAGCAAACTACTTTACATACTTTCTCAATATCTCTATAATCTCTTTGCCATTAACTTTTCCTTTAAACTTTTGCATAACAAGACCCATATAAGCATTAACAGACAGACCAGGTTTTTCCTTAACAATCTTTTTAATATAATCTTCAATATCCTCTGCTTCTTTTTCTTCTAATGCAACTGCTTTTCTATATCCTTTTCCATCAACAACATTTGTCATTAAATTCTTGATATCTTCTATATGAATCTTGCCTTTTTTCAAATCTTCTAAAATATTTTCAGTTATATCTTGAATTTTCTCATAAACATCATCATATTTTATTCTTTTTTTAGATGCAATTTCTCTAGGCCAAACAACTAAAAGATTAACAATACTGCCATTCTCATAATTAGGTAAAACTGCCTTTTTATCACTCATTTTCTGAATTTTTTCTTGCTTTTTGTTTTAGATTTTTTATTTGGTTTAATCTTTTTATTTGGTTTTGCTTTTTTCTTTATTTTTGGTTTTAAATCAATACCTAATTCATCTAACTGTCTTTTATCAATTGCAGAAGGAGCATCCATTAAAACATCTCTTGCTTCTCTATTTTTAGGAAAAGCAATCATCTCTCTAATATTTGGTTCATTTAACATCACCATAATCAATCTATCAATACCAGGTGCAATACCCCCATGAGGAGGAACTCCGTATTTAAATGCAGTTAACATATGTTCAAAGTATTTTTTTTGTTCTTTACTAAATCCAATTAAATCAAAAATCTTTTTTTGAATTTCTGGATCATGAATCCTAACACTTCCGCCTCCAACTTCAAAACCATTTAATACTAAATCATGTTGATAAGATTTTACTTTATGTGCTTGTTTTTTATTTAAATATTTTATATCTTCTTTTTTAGGCATAGTAAACATATGGTGTTTCGGAGCAAGATTATTATTTTCTAACTCTTCTTCAAATAAAGGAAAATCAACAATCCAGGCAAAAGCAAGTTCATTAGGATCTTTTTTATTTTTTCTTAAATCTGGTTTATCTGTTTTATATTTTTTCATAACTTCTTCATAAGAGAACCTCGGAAAAGGAATTTCTGTTATTCTTTTATCAGGAAGTAAATCTTTAACTAATTTAATCATCATTTCTTCTACTAAATTTAAAATATCTTTTTGTTCTACAAAACTCATTTCTAAATCAAGTTGATAAAATTCTCCAGGACTTCTGTCTGCTCTTGCATCTTCATCTCTAAAACAAGGGGCAATTTGAAAATATTTATCAAAACCTGCAATCATTAACAATTGTTTGTATTGTTGCGGGCTCTGAGGCAATGCATAAAATTTACCTTTATGCAATCTACTAGGAACAATAAAATCCCTTGCTCCTTCAGGAGTAGATTTAGTTAAAATAGGTGTTGTAATTTCAATAAAATTTTTCTTATCTAAATAATCTCTAATAAACTTGATTATTTTATGCCTCATCTCTAAATTTTTCTGCATTTTTGGACGTCTTAAATCCAAATACCTGTATTTTAATCTTAAATCTTCATTAGTGTTTTCATTTTCTAATTCAAAAGGCAATATATTAGCTTTAGAAAGAATTTCTATATTTTCTATTGATAATTCAACTTTTCCAGTAGACAATTCTTTATTTTCAGTTCCTTTTGGTCTTTTTTTTATCTGCCCCTCAATACAAACACAAGATTCATTTGTTAATTCTTTTGCTTTAGAAAAATTTTTATTTTTTTTAGAGATAACTGCTTGAATTTTACTATATCTATCCCTTATATCTAAAAAAATAACAGAACCATGTTCTCTAATAGTATCTACCCACCCAGCAATTTTAATTTTCTTGCCAGCAAGTTTTTCATTCAATTCTCCGATATTTTTATATCTATACATATGTATCATAAAAAAAATTAATATATAAAATTATCTTTTCTTTTTTCTTGATTTTTTATTTTTTTTTGAGTTTTTCTTTTTTTTCTAATTCTTCTTTCTTTTGTATTTTATTCTCAATTTGATTTATTCTGCTAGTTAAATGTTTCTTAAACAAAAATCCACCAACTATTGAGATAAAATAAAAAGCCATTGCAATTCCTAAAAATGAAAAAAACATAGTGAATACTTTTCCAATTTCTGTTTGCGGAACTAAATCCCCATAACCAATTGTAGTCATAGTCACAACAACAAAATAAACAGAATCAAGTCTATTCCATCCTTCAACTCGCTCATAAGCATAAGCACCAATTCCAATAAATAAAATCAATACTATAATTGACACAACTAAATGTAAATGTAATTTCATTTCAACCTCTCTTTATAATTAAATGTAAATAGGTTTTATAAAATTAATCAAAGACTGGGCGTGTCTAATAATTAGCGTAAATATTTCATCTCCAACTCTTATCAATAACT
>CAZPQF010000027.1:2616-10314 GCA_964588735.1 Candidatus Woesearchaeota archaeon | reverse complement strand
ACTATGATGGATGGTTTAAAATCAAGAGGAAAAGTTATTGTTATTGGAGCAACAAATAGACCTAATGCACTTGATCCTGCTTTAAGACGTCCTGGAAGATTTGATAGAGAATTAGAAATTAATGTTCCTGATAAAAAAGGCAGATTACAAATTTTAAAAATACACACAAGAGGAATGCCTTTAGCAAAAAATGTTAATTTAGAGGAATATGCAGGTATTACTCATGGTTTTGTTGGAGCAGATTTAGAAAATTTAGCTAAAGAAGCTGCTATGAATGTTCTTAGAAAATTATTGCCAAAATTAAAATTAAAAGAAGATGAAGAAATTCCCAAAGAAATTTTAGAAGGATTAAAAGTTACTGAAAAAGATTTTAGGGAATCATTAAAAGTTGTGAGACCAAGTGCAATGAGAGAAGTTTTAGTTGAAACACCAAATATAAATTGGGAAGATGTAGGTGGATTAGATAATTTAAAACAAGAATTAAAAGAAGCAGCAGAATGGCCTATGAAATATCCTCAGTCTTTTGAAAATATGGGTATAAGACCGCCAAAAGGGATTTTATTATACGGACCTCCTGGAACTGGTAAAACTCTATTAGCTAAGGCAGTTGCAAAAGAATCAGAAGCTAATTTTATTCAAGTTAAAGGACCCTCTCTTTTAAGTATGTGGGTCGGTAAATCAGAAGAAGGAGTAAGAAAAATATTTGAGAGAGCTAGGCAAGTAGCTCCGTGTATAGTATTTTTTGATGAAATTGATTCACTTAGTGGAAGAAGAGGAGTGGAAAAAGGAAATAAAGTTACTGAAAGAGTTTTAAATCAAATTTTAGCAGAAATGGATGGTATAGAAGATTTAACAAATGTAACAGTTATTGGAGCAACAAACAGACCAGATATGTTAGATCCTGCATTATTAAGACCTGGAAGATTTGATAGAGTTTTATTAGTAAGTCCGCCTAATGAAGAAGGAAGATTACAAATTTTAAAAATACATACTAAAAAAATGCCTTTATCTAAGAAAATTAAATTAAAGGATATAGCTAAAAAAACAGAGGGATATGTTGGAGCAGATTTAGAAAGTTTAGTTAGAGAAGCTGCAATATTAGCTTTAAGAGAGAATATTGAGAGTAAAGAAGTAAAAAAGAAACATTTTGATGAAGCATTGAAAAAAGTTAAACCTTCTGTTAATAAATCTGATATAGAAAGATATAGAAAAGCAGAACAGCAATATTTAAAATCTGCAAGAGCAGCTTTAAATCCTGAAGCAAAAGCTGGTTATTTAGGTTAGATTTTTAAATGATTTCTTAATTTTTATAGGTGTTGGAAATTTTATTCATAAATAGATTAGAGTGCGTTTGCGTGCTTATTCTATTATGTGTTTTTATTTTGGGATTATAATTATTATAGAGGTTATTATTTTGGTATTGTGATTAAAGATTACAGCAGGTTATGGCTTATTCTTGTGGGTTTGCTTATATTAGGAGTAAGTTTTTTAGAAGATTTATGAGCAAAATCTTATAGATATTAGTTGATAATAAGATTTCTAAAGGTTTTACAATAAGGAGTTGTAATAGCAAGTTAGATATCATAGAACATTACTTAAAATTTTTGTAGATTATTAAGATATAAGATTGTTGTATAAATAGAGTAACTCAAATGAGGCTAGCTGGAGGCGAGTTTTATTAAACTAAAATTTTAATTTCATTATCTTCTTTTATGATTGTGGTTTCTGCTTGACTAACTGGATGATGTGAGATTTCAATTAATTGTTCATATTGATGTAAAATACCTGCTTTTTCTAAATTACTTAATGCAATTAAGGCTCTTGTTCCAAATTTTTTAACTAGCCATCTTGAACAAAAAGGAAGATGAGAATATTCTTTCTCAATATGATTTAATATTTCTCTTGCTGTTCTGTCTCTAACAGCTTTTCTCTCTATAAATTGATATATTCCTGAAGGTTTGCCTTCATAAACTTTTCCTTGTCCTGTGGTTGCAAAAGGTTCTATTGCATAAACCCCATTATTCAATTTTGCAGAATTTTCATTATTATAATTTGGAATTGTTAAACCTGCATGTAAGTCATATTGTTTTATTTGATGTCCTGAAAGATTTATTATTGGAGAAAATTCTTTTGATGTTATAGTATTCTGAATAGATTGTCCGATTTTTCCAAGAGATTTATTTTCTTTAATTGCTTTAATTGCGTTTTTTAATGCTTCTCTACTTGCTTGAATTAGTTTTTCATATTTTTTATCTTTTGTTAAATCTAAAGAAAATGCAGTATCTACTACATAACCGTCTATAGAAACACCAAAATCTACTTTTAGCAAGTCTTGAGCTATAGATTCATCATTATAAGAAGGAGTATGATGGGCAGCTATATCATTAATTGCAAGATTTGTAGGAAAACCTGGTGTGGCTCCTAATTCTTTCATTTTTTCTTCTATTTTGTCTGCTATGTCCAATAGTTTCATTCCAGGTTTAATTGTTTTTTTTGAAAATTCTGTTATTTGTTTTGCAATTTCACTTGCCTTTTTATATTGCTTATTCATGAATTTCAAAAAAGAAAAATAGTTTTTAATTCTTTGGTTTTAGTTTTTATGTTTTAATCTTCTTTCTTTTGGTATAAAATTTCCTAATTTGTTTTCAGAAACTTTCCCACTACCAAAAAAGTCTTTATTTTTTCCATGACTTATTATAAACCATCCTTTTTCTGGAAAAGATTTTATTATATCACTTCCTAACATCCATTTTTCTATATCTGGCTTATTTAATTTTAAAATATTTTTTGAAATTTGTTCTTTAAATAAAAGAGAACCATCAATTGTTAATCTTATGTTTCCAATTGAATCTTGTATTTTCCCAATATATAATCCAATTCCTTCTATTGGAGTAATTTCTCTTAAATTAAAAATAATCTGTTGTTTTAAATTTCCAGTAAATAATCTTAATTTATTTTTTCCTGAAATTAAAAGTTCTCCTGAATAATTTTTTATTCCATATTGCTGGTTTAGTTGAGAAAAAATCTTTTTTTTCTGGTTTTGTTTTAAAAATTTTATATTCATATTTTGATAAATTAGTTTTTATTAATAAATCTATGCAATTTTTCTTATTGTCTCTTTTACCACAATATTTAAAAAACATTTTTTTATTAGTTTAATAATGAATTTGAAAAAGTATAGGAAAATTGTGGGTGATAGGGTCATAGATGATATTTATAGAAAAACTGAAAAATTGAAGGGAAAGCATATTGTTTATATAAGCTCTACTCATCAAGGAGGGGGTGTAGCAGAAATCTTGAATAGTGTTATTTTTTTATTTAATGAAGTAGGTATTGATTTAGGATGGAGAATTATTCATGGAAATCCTGATTTTTTCAATATTACTAAAAAATTTCATAATGCTATACAAGGCGACACTAAGATAAAAGTTTCTGATAGAACAAAAAAAATTTATGAAGGAACTAATAAAAGATTTTCTGTTTTTACTCATCTACCCCATGACTTAATAGTTGTTCACGATCCACAACCACTGCCTTTAATTGACTTTTATGAAAAAAAACAGCCCTGGATTTTTAGATGTCGTATTGATTTAACAAATCCAAATACTGAAGTTTCTGATTATCTTAGGTCATTTATTAAAAAATATGATCATGCAGTTGTTTCATCAAAAAAATTTAAATCAAAAATACCTATTAATTCTTCTATTATCTATCCTTCTATAGATCCCTTAAGTCCTAAAAATAAAAAATTATCTGAAAAAAGTATAGATAAATGTCTAACAAGATATGGAATTGATTTAAATCGCCCGATTATTTCTCAGATCTCAAGATTTGATAGATGGAAAGATCCTTTAGGAGTTGTTAAAATTTTTGAAAAAGTAAAGAAAAAAATTCCTGAATGTCAATTAGTTTTATTAGGAAATTTAGCTGTAGATGATCCTGAAGGAATAAAAGTTTATAATAAAATTATGAAAAAATGCAAAGATAAAAAAGAGGTTATTATTTTATTAAATGCTTCACGAAATGATGTTACTGTTAATTCTTTACAAAGAAAATCAGATGTTATTATTCAAAAATCTATAAAAGAAGGTTTTGGATTAGTTGTGACTGAAGCTTTATATAAAGGAACACCTGTTGTTGGTTCTAATGTAGGGGGAATTCCCTTACAAATAAAAAATAATTATAATGGATTTCTACATGAACCAAGAGATTTAGATGGGTTTTCTGATAGTATTATTAAATTATTAGAGAATAAAGATTTGAGAGATACAATGGGGAGAAATGCGAGAGCATATATTAAAGATAATTTTTTGATTACTAGATTAATGAATGATTGGCTTGATTTGTTTAATAAACATTTATAATTTTTTTAATTTAGATAAAAAAAATCCCTCTGTATTATTATCATGAGGATAAATTCTGTGCGTTAATTTTACTTGAGAATCATAATTTTTATTATTAAAACCAGCGATTCCATTTTCACTTTTAATTGGAAGTTCTATTTTTTCAATTTTTATATTAAAATTTTTAACAGCAAAATCAATTATTTCCTCGTTTTCTTCAGGACTGTGTGTGCAAGTAGAATAAACTAATTCTCCGCCTGGTTTTAAAATTTTTATTGCAGATGCAATTAATTTTTTCTGTATTTTTGAAAGTTTCTTTATCATATTAATATTCCATATAAGAAATGTTTTTTTGCTTGTTTTTAGTGTTCCTTCTCCTGAGCAAGGAGCATCAACAAGAATTTTATCAAATTTTAAATTAGGTATTTTTTCTAAGATTTTTTCACATAATTGTATTCCATCTCTTTTAGTAACAATTGTATTTGTAACCCCGCATCTTTCTAGATTTGTATTAAGTATGTTTGTTCTTCCTAATTTAGTATCATTAGCTATTATTGTTCCTTTATTTTCCATTTTTGCAGCAGCTTGTGTTGTTTTACTTCCAGGAGCTGCACATAAATCTAAAATAACTTCTTTTTGTTTTGGTTTTAATGAGATAATTGGCATCATGCTTGAAATATCTTGAACATAATAATATCCCAACTGATGTTCTATACTTCTTCCTAATTGTCCTGGTTTTAATGAAGATTCAATAATTAAGATTTCTGGGTAATTTTTAAATGGTTGTTTGATTTCCCATTTTTTGTTTTCCAATCTTTGTTTTAATTTATTCGGAGAAATTTTTAATGTATTACATCTTATTGATGTTTTTAATGGAATGTCTAAAGATTCAATATAATCTTTATATTCTTTTTTAAGAAGTTTTTTCATTCTTTTTTCAAATAATGGTTTTGGAGAATAACTTTTTTTCTTTGCCATAATTTTATATAATTTCAAGTGTTATAAATATTATGAAAAGCTTAGAGAGATTTAAACAATTTTTTAAAAAAACTTATTTTGAGATTAGGAATTATTATATTTTTTTGAGAGATGGAACTGAGAGAATTAGAGTTTTAGAGGAGCAGATTAAATTACTAAAAGAAGAAAATGAGTCTTATAGACAGGTATATTCTATTCTTCGCGATTCATGTTTAAATTTAGAATTATCTAAAATTAAAACTTGGAGTGAATTTATGAATGCAGGATCAGAACATTTAGATTTAGAAAAAAAATTATTTATTAATGAGATTGAACATGCTACAGAAGTGCTAAAACTTGTTTCAGAAAAAAAATTAAAAAAAGAACAAGAGAGAAAAAGATTAAAAGAGGAAGAAGATATCTTAATTGGAGGTGGCGAACCTATTCCTTTTGAAATATCAGAATATCTTAGAAAAAAGAAAAATAGCCAAAAAATTTATAAATGATTTATTTCTCGATTGAAAATGGCTAAGAAATATTTAATTTACACAAAAAGAAAATGTCCAGAATGTTGTGAGGAAATTCCTTATGATGGATCTGCAATCCTATATATAAATGGTAAAACAAAGAGAAGTGCAAGACTTTTTCATGAGGAGTGTGGTCTTAAATATAATATGAGAAAATTAAAAACAAGAGGTTTTTCTGGTAAAATGATATTAGTTATACCAACACATCCAAGTCATTTAAAAAATTTGTCTCCTCAACAGAGAAAAAAAGATACAGTAGACTTAGAAAGATTATTAAAAAACACTTAATTTTTTTTGTTGCATTCCAGAAGCAATCTCTTTTATATTTATATCAAAAACCTGAAATATATTTTCAACTGCAGGAAGAATCTGTTTATTTATATAATATTTTACATCATATTCTGTAGGTTCATCAGGCAGTCTTGCTCTTTCTCTAACTAATGCTTTTTTGCTTTCTTTTCCAGGTATTTTTGCAATAAAATATTCAATTAACATTCCCATATCTGTTGGCTGTCCTAAATCCCTCATTTTTTTTGCAATAACTACGTGTGGGGGGAGAGATTTATATTCTGAAATTGGTTTTTTTAATTGTGTTTTTATTATTAAATCTTTTTTTTCAATTTCTCTATTTTTAAGTTTTTTAGTTATTTTTTTAATATATTCTAATGCTCTTTTTTCATTGCCATCTTCTAATACATATTTTAAAACTTTATTTTGTGCATCTCTTGCCAAATCACACCAATCTCTTCTAACAGTCTCAAACCCACGGATTTTTAATTTGTTTGTTTTGTCTTCTATAAGTGCATATTTTTTCTTTGCTCCTAATTTTCCTGTTCTTTTTGTTACCCATATCCCTTTTTTATAAAAACCTTCTAATTCAAGTTCCATGATTCCTGGAAGATTATTATTTAGTTTTTTCAAAAAATTTTTTACTTGTTCTTTATTTTTATTTTTTCTTAAAAATGCTATAGAATCAGTATCTGAATAAATTGTTTCATATCCTTTATTATTTATGTCATTTATTGCATTTCTAATAGATTTTCTAGCAAAAGCAGCTGTTGCAGCTGCCGCCTCTCTTGAATAATATCTTGCTCCAAAAAATCCCTGATATCCATAAGAAGCATTTGCAAGAAGTTTAAATGCATTGCTTCGTGCTCTTTTAACAGGATCATCTTTTTTTGAAGATTTTAATTCTTGTTTAAATTGTTTTCTTTTTTTTATTATATCTTTCAGCATTTCTGGGAAAAATCCTAGTTTTTTGCTGAAATAGACTTTTTTATCATTAATTTTTATATCATTTGTATTTTTTTTGGGTTTTTCCAAAAAAGTAGATTTTGATAGATTATAAGTTACGATTACACTTCCATAACTTGATGTAAAATCAAACATTACTATATCCCTATAAAGTCCGGGAGTTGGTTCAAATACAAATGCTCCTTCATATTTCCCCTTTGTTCGTCTTTCCCCTATTTCGTCGTATTTTGGACGTCGTTCTGGAATTTCATTATATTTTTTTAAGTTGTGCAATATAAACGATTCAACATTTTTTGACATTCCATTTCTTGTTATTTCAAATGGAGGTTCTTGTATTACTCGAGAAAATTCTCTTATGTCTGGCCAGAATTTTTTAAAAAGATTATATGTTAAAACAGAATCTTGTAGATTATATGCAAAATATTCATTCATTCCTCCTGAATCTAATTCTGACGGATGTTTTATTTTAAATTTTTTCTTTTCATCATTTAAAAATTCACTTGCAACTTCATTTAATGATAAAGTTTCAGATTGCATATATTGGCTATATGCTGTTTTTATGAATTTTAATAAATCAATATGCACAATTCCATTTATTTTACCAGTTATATTTATTC
>CAZPQF010000027.1:0-2606 GCA_964588735.1 Candidatus Woesearchaeota archaeon | reverse complement strand
TTCCCCTTGAAAATTTTGGTTTGCTATCATCTAAGCCAAGTTTTAAATTTGCATTATGTTTTTCTGCTCTTGCTCTTAAATAAGGCAAATCAAAACCATCTGAAAAATATCCCACAAGAAAATCAGGAGAAATTTTTCTTATATATTCTGTAAATTTTTCTATAAGTTCTGCCTCGTCTTTTACATGTTCTACATAATTTTGAGATTTTTTGTTTGAGCTTTTCCAAGTTATTACTTTTTTGAAATTTTCTCCTACAAGTGAGACCATAAAAATTTCTCCTTTTCCAATATCTAATTCCTCTGTTTCTATATCATAGGCTAAAACTTTTGGAGAAAAATCTTTTTCTTTAAGTGGATTAAAAGAATCTAATTTTATGCAAAAATCTACATTTAAAGACATATCAATATTATTAAACTCATGACTATTATGAAGAAGTTCTCCTTTAATTTTATACCATTTTAATGGCGGGAAATTTTTTTCTATTATATAATGTGTTGTGAATCCTAAATCATAACCTCTTCTTGCTTTTATTTCTGACATACCCAATTCATCAGCAATATCATGTAAATCTTTGTAGTTTGTGGCAAATATTTTTAATGCATCTACTTTTTTTCCAAGAAAATTTTTTTTATGAAATTCTACTTTTTCAACTTTAGTTTTTCTTCCCTTTATATCAAGTTTAATTTTTTCTATTTTTTTTATTATTTTGTCAATCTTTTCTTGTTTTAAATCTGGCTTCAAAATTGCCCATAAATAGACATCACAAGTATCAATTATACAAATTCTTTTTCCTTTTGAGTCTCTGCCTATGACTTTAACATAATTTCTGCCCTGCCAGTCAAAATAATCATAATCTATTGGAATAAACATAAAATCCATATTATATTAAAATAGGGTAGATTTAAAAACATAATCTTTATATTTTTTTATGGGATGGGTTGATGATTTTATTAAAAAAGTAAGGAATCAAGGTTTGACTCAAGAAGAAATAGATAAAATTCAAAAAAAGAAAGATAAAAAATCTGTTTTAGAGTTACTTTTAAATTTAAGAGATTTAGCTGATAAATTAAATATTATTAGGTATGAAAGTCATAAACTTAATTTAAATTTAAAAGAATTTCAGAGATATAAATATAAGGAAATTTTTGAGGAATTAATTCCTGTTTTAGATGCTTATGAATTATTATTAAATCTTGCTGAAAAAGACAAGAAAAGAACAAGAGAAATGATTAGAACTGAGCTAAATAATCTTGTTGACGAATATATTGAAAAAAGAAAAGAGATTGCTAAAGAATATGGTGAAGATATTTTAAAAAATAAGGGATTAAATGAAATTTTTAATGAAATCTTAAAAAAAGATTATTCAAATTTAGAGTCTACATGGATAGAAACTATGAAGCCAAATTATTTAAGATTAAAGAAAGTTTTAAAGAAAAACGGGCTTGAAGAAATTGTTTGTGAAAAAGGACAGAAAGTTCATTTAAATTATCATCATGTTGCTAAAGCAGTAAAATCAAAAGAATATCAACATGGAGAAATTTTAGAAATGAAGAAAAAAGGTTATATGTATAAGAGTTATGTTTTAAGGTATGCAGAAGTTGTTGTTGCTATTAAAGATGATGTTGGTGAGAATGAAGAAAATAAAAAAGGCATGTGATTTCTTATTTAAATCTTATTTAAATGTTTATTGCTCTATAATTAGATTGATTTCCTCGCTTCATTAACTAACTTCTTCATTAGATTTGATTGTTTTCTTTCTTGTCTTGCTTTTTGTTCTTTTTCTTTTTTCCATAATTCTTCTTCTACTTTTTTCTCTACTGAGAGACACAATTCCATCACGTCATCATCAGAACAATTCAACCAATTTCCTCCATCCCTAAAATAATTTGCAATTTTTTCCCCATAAGAATAAATAGTTAATATATATTTGAGACGAGATGATAAACTCCCTCTATTTATTTCTATATTTATATTTAATTCCTCTAATTTACCGAAAAATTTCTTATAGTGCCCAGTTCCTAAATAACCATGATCTCCTGCAATAGTTGTTCCGTAAAATCTTTCTTTTTCATCTCTAATCTTTTTCCAACTATCTACTTTACTTGCTAAGGTTAATGCTTCTTCTTTTGATAATTGCTCGTATGTCATTTTAGTTATGGAGTTTCATAAAACTATTCCTTATCTTGAAAAGCTTCTGGAAAATTTACCAGAAGTGCATCATCTTCAAATTTATAATCTAATTCTATTTTTTTATAGTGTCCTGATTTCTTTAATAATTTATAAAATTCAAATGTTTTTTTGTAATTAAATCTGTGCTGTGGAATTCCTGAAGATCCTTGATCTGTTCTATCATATAACCCTATTCTTTTCATAAAATCTAAATTGAATCTTAGATGATAAGTATCTATATCTTCCCCTCTCTCCATAAATCTCTTTATATTCATAGCTACTTCATCGCTAATTTTTTCTAATCCTTTCTCTATTATTATCTCAGATATTTCTGATATTGTAAGATGTTTTTTCAATATATTTATTAAATATTCTCTTGTCATTTTAGTTTCTTTTTGAAAGGTGTTATATTAGTTACATGATGACGATTAGACCA
>CAZPQF010000026.1:0-10538 GCA_964588735.1 Candidatus Woesearchaeota archaeon | reverse complement strand
GCATCTATTGAATCTTTTATTGCTTGTTCTATATAATCTTTATTTGATTGCATTGCAGTAAAAGAAATTGTTACTCCAATATCCACATCTCGACAATTAGAGATTCCTCCCATCGCTTTATCAAAAGCATAATCTTTTTGTCTAACAAAATTATGTCGTTCTTTGTCCCCATCTATTGATATCTGAACTCTATTTACTCCTCTTGATTTTATTTGTCTTGCTCTTTCTTTTGTAATCAAAGTCCCATTAGTGAGAAGTTTTGTTGTAACTTTATTTTGTTGGGTGTATTCTAAAATATCAAATAAATCTCTTCTCATTAAAGGCTCTCCCCCAGAAATATGTAAACGAGGACTCATATTCCACTTATTAGAAGTTTGGACTAAATTATCAACCATGTCTTTAACTTCTATTAAATTCATTAAACTTTTTTTCTCTTGAGAATGTTTTTGGTTTCCTTCCTTATTGTGATAACAATGCCTACATCTTAGATTACAATCGTTTGTAGAATCCCATTGAATGAAGAGTTGTTTTTTTGTCATTTTTTCCATTAAGACATCACTACTCTTTAAATGCTAACAAAAGAATTACTTTCATGGAGCGTAATCATTACCATCGCAACTCACACAATCACTACAACCTGAAACACAAGTGTAGCCTTCTTGTCTAGCTTCTGGCATAATGCTTGAAAGATATACTCTTTCGTTCGCTGTTGTTTGAGAAGTTACTTCTGAAACTTCTTTTTCTAAACAATTTGTTTCCATAATATTTATTACATTTAAACTTTTTAAAGATTTCTATATTATAGATAACAGGCCCACTCAGAATCAAACCTCTGCTTCTTCGGTATAAATATTATTATCCTTTTAGTAACTTTTTTGAATAGAACTTTTGTTCTATATGTTGTTATTCACAACTAGCAATTAATGGACTTGTGTAATCTGACTTTCTTAATGGAGGTAATTGAACTCTTATTTCTTCTCCATTATTTTTTAAGACTAAAACCATAAACCAGTTATTTCTATAATTATTACATTCAATAGATACCTTATTAATAGATTCTAATAATGATTTTGTAATAACCTTATTTAATGCAGAAAAAAACTCACTAGCATAAAATATCTCTAATCCCACAATTCCTTTGTTTCTATCAATATCTATATTTAAAAATTCTGAAAACTCTATTGTTTCTGAAGGTTGATGTTCATTATCATAGATAGTAAAAACATCGTCTTCTTCACTATAATGTATTTTTATTGCCATGATTATTATAAGTTTTTAGACTTTTTTAAACTTTCCTTTATAGTTCCTTAAGGTTTGCCTTCCAATTGGATAAACAGTAATTATTCTTATTTTTTCTGTGAACTTTAATACATAAACTCTTCCTGTTTTTGAACTATATATGAAATATAATTTATATCTTGTTTCTCTTTGTTCTCTTTGCTTTTCAACGAATTCAACATTACTATAATCAAGAATTTCTTTTTCCATCTCTTCCTTAGAACATCCGTTTCTAAATTCAAGATAATCAATAGGTTTTCCCCATTCAAAACCCTTTTCTTTGAATTTATTAATGAGTTCTTTTAACTCTTCTGCGTAATTCTTTGTCATAAACTATTAATCAAAAAGAAGTTTTTATATTTTTGTAAACTAATTTATCAAATTGCTTCCAAAATTAGATAGCAAAATGTATTATTTAATTTATACTAATTTTTGGACTATATTTTTATGATGGTCCTGCGAGGAATCGAACCTCGGTTTGCTCGGTGTAAACGCACTCAGCAAAAAGGTTCTATTCTCCAACGAGTAATTTAAAATAGAGCCCACTCAGAATCAAACCTCTGCTTCTTCAGTGTAAATATTATTATCCTTTTAGTAACTTTTTTGAATAGAACTTTTGTTCTATATCTTATACTAAAAATGGGCGTAGGAAGGATCGAACTTCCGATATCTCGGTGTAAACGAGAAGGTTTACCACTAGCCTATACGCCCTTGTTATGGATTATTAATAATAATCTATAAAATTATTAAAAGTTTGTGACTTTTAAAGCTTACTTTTGTTGAAATGTATATTATCTAAAAATCTTTTTAATATTTTTTACAGTTTTTTCATATAATTCCATGCCAGCAATAATGGGAGATATAATTTCTAAAGCAAAACAGATTATACCAAAAAGGATTAGAACTATTCCCCACTTCGTAAACTCTAACATACTTTTACCAATTCCAATGGATATAATTCCTGCTATAAAATATTGTCCTGGCACCCTGATAGAATGTAGCTTTAACACAAATCCATTTTCAGAATCTTTTGTCCTTATTATTACTCTGATAATGTAATTCTTTTCACAAGATAACAAGACTGTTCCAAAAACATCAATTTTTAGAAATTATAAATCTTTATATTAATATTTACAACTTACAAGTAACATTTAAAAACCTACCAATAATAATAAAAGTATGGCTCAAGAAAAAAATTCAAAAGAACCAGAAAATTTACAAGATATTTCCAGAATGCAGGAATCTTATAAATCAGGTGCAGATAAAAAAATAGATACTTCTATGCAGGAAAAAACAAAAAAAGAAATGGAAAAAACAAAAGCAGAATTAGAAAAAATTAAAAAAAATATTATAAAAAAATATTCTTTTGTTACTGCAATTGGTTTAATTCCTCCACAAGCAAATGAAAAATTTGAAGAAGAAGAGGAAATTCCTGAATCTGAAACAAAGAAAAAATTAATGCATTTAATTGTGGTTGTCCCAGATGAAAAAATCAAATTAATACCAAAAATGCAGTTAGAATTAATAAAACATATTAAAGAAAAAAAAACCGCTGTATGGCTTCATATTAAAACACCAAAAATGATTTTTGAATATGGATTAGATAGTAAATTTGACTTGCTTTCTGCAATAGCAATGTCTTTCCCTCTTCATGATAAAGGATTTTTAGGTGCATTAAGAGTTGCTGAAATACATAAAACTCTTGTTTTAAGAAAATTTGAAAGATATGTTACAAGTTATGTTATAGCAGGAAGTTTAGTAAGAGGAACTGCACAGAAAACAAGTGATGTTGATATTTATATAGTAATTGATGATACAGATGTAAAAAGAATGCCCCGTGTAGAATTAAGAGAAAAACTCAGGGCAATTATTTATCAATATGTTATGGAAGCAAGTGAATTAGCAGGAGTAAAAAACAAACTCTCTCCACAGGTTTATATTTTAACAGAATTTTGGGAAGCTGTTAAAGATGCTCATCCAGTTATGTTTACTTTTATTAGGGATGGTGTTCCACTTTATGACAGAGGAACATTCCTGCCTTGGAAACTATTATTAAAAATGGGAAAAATAAAACCCTCTCCAGAATCAATTGATATGTTTATGTCTATGGGTGATAAGATGCCTGACATGGTTAAAAAGAAATTATTAGAAATTGTTGTGGTTGATATATTCTGGAGTGTAAATACCCCTTCTCAAGCATTATTAATGTTATATGGATTACCTCCCCCAAATGTTTATGAAACTGTTGAACAAATGAAAAAAATATTTTTGACAAAAGAAAAAATGCTTGAAAAAAAATATATAGATATTTTAGAAGAAATCGCAATAAAATATTATAAAGGATATGAGCATGAAAAAGTAAAAGAAGTTTCTGGAAAAGATGTTGACAGATTATTAAAAAATGCAAAAGAGTATATTAAAAGATTAAAAGAATTAAGAGAACAAATTGAAAAACGAGCACAGGAAAAAACAATTGAACAAATTTATGAAGATGTTTTCAGTTTATTAAAAGGAATGTTAAAAGAAAAATCAGAGAAAAAAGTTATAGAAAAATTTGATAGGGAACTAGTTAAAAAAGGCAAATTCCCAAAAAGATATTTAGAAATATTAAAAGATATAACAAAAGCAAAATCTTCATTTAAAAAAGGGAAATTAGCAAAACATGAAGTAGAAAATGCAAGAAAAAATGCATCTGTCTTAATCAATTCTCTAATTGAATATTCTCAAAGATGTGAGCTTGTTTCTTTAGAAAAAGGAAGAATGACAATAAAATATAAAGAAAAAGACAAAGAGAAAAAAGCAGGACTGATTTTAACAGATAAGCAAACATTTTTAATAGAAGAAGGCGGGAAAATAAGTAAAATAACAACAAAAATAATAAAATCAAATAAACAAGAATTTGATAAAGCTTTATCTGAGCAAAAAAAAGACAAATTAAAAATTGAACTTAATAGCAGAATATTTGAAATATTAAAAAAGAAATTTGGTAATTTTGAAATAATTTTTTAATTGTGCTGGAGGAATATTAAACACATAATGATTGCAGGGAGCACATCTTATAATTCCTTTTCTTTTTATTTTTCTAATAATATTTTCTTCTTGTTTTAAAACTTCTTACCATAATGATGAAAATTCATTTTTGTTAAGTTTTCTTATAGAAGGAATATCTTTGTCTCTTGCAATTCATGGAAATGTCTGAAAAATATCAAAAACATTAATTATATTATTTGCTCTAATATATATATATAACCTGCTGTGGTTTTCTTTTTCTATCTTTATCTATTCCAATATGTGCATCATATGAATTAACTTTATATCACAATCCCATATATCAAAATATATTTATTATATTTAAAAATTTTTATAATGAAAGAAAAATGAAATAAGTTTATGGGATGTTATAAGAGTTATATTAACAATTTTTGGTATTACAGGAACAATACCTATATTACTAAATAAAGAGTATATGGCAGGGTTACCAATAACTGGAACAGCTGTAATTGTTGGAATAATTTTAATGGCTTTAGCATTTACTGATTAAAATGAATAACAAACAAAAAAGAAAGAATATTTTAGATTTACAATTTCAAAAATATCTCACTATTGCTTCAACTTCTATTATAATAGCCTTTAGTTATCTTATTGGAGTAAGCATAGCAATTTTTACAAAACAAATAAGATTAGATGATTTTGTGAATATGAGTGCTCTATTTGTTATTTCTATAGGTGTTTTAGGGATTTGTTCATTATTTTTTTTAATTCAATATTTCATCTAAGAAACATACCACAAGTCCTTAAAGGAACAATTATTCAATTTAGAAGAGGAAGACATACTATTCATGAAAGACATTATTTAATAGAGATAGAAGGAATTACAAATAAAGAACAAGCTAAAAAATTAAAAAACAAAGAAGTTGTTTGGAAATCGCCTGCAGGAAAAATTATAGAAGGTAAAATTTCATCTCCTCATGGAAATAAAGGAATAGTAAGAGCGATATTTAAAAAAGGACTTCCAGGACAAGCAGTTACTACAAATGTTGAAATTTTAGATAATATTAAAATAAACAAGAAAGAAGAGAGAAGATGAATACAACACCAGTAAAACCAGAACATAGAATTCCTAAACTTGAAAAAGGATATTATATAATAAGATTTAGCAAAGATGATAAAATCATATTATTAATATTGTCAAACCTTATCGAAGAAAAATTAATTAATAATAAATATCTAAAAAATGGAGAGTTCCATCAATTATATGATAAAAAAGGAGCATTAGAAAAATTTATTATTGAAAAAGCATTTGAAATAAAGGAGGAAAAATAAAAATGGCATTATTAAGAAAAGCATCTGCATATAGTAAAAGAAAAGTAAGACCTTATACTCGTCAAAGCAATGTTCAGAGCAAATCATATATTAAAACAGTTCCAAATCATAAAATTGTAAAATTTAAAATGGGAGACATAAAAAGATACGATAAAGAAGGATTTAATTATGTTCTAAAATTAAAATCATTAGAAAAAGTCCAGATAAGAGATAATGCATTAGAAGCTGTGAGACAATTAATACACAAGGCTGTTGATAAAGAACTTGCAGGAAATTATTATTTTGAAGTAAAACCTTTTCCGCATCATATTTTAAGAGAAAATAAAATGCTTACAGGAGCAGGAGCAGATAGAATGCAGTCTGGAATGCAGCAATCATTTGGAAAAGCCTCTGGAAGAGCAGCAATTGTAAAACCAGGAAAAGAAATATTAATTGTAGCTGTTCCAACACAAAAATCAACAAAAACAGCAAGACATGCATTACAAATAGCAAGAGCAAAACTTCCTTGTAAAACAAAAATTATAATGGAAAAAAAGAAATAATTTCATTAAAAAAACTCCAAGTCAAAAAAACCAAAACATTTAAATACTCTTATCACTACTAAATAGTAACATAATAAGGTGAATAAAATGGCAGAACAAAATCAAAATGAATTTAAACCATTAACAAAAGAGCAAGCACAAAGTATTAGATATATTTATGGAGCTATGAATTCTAATATTCAAGATCCAATGTATATGGTAAATGCTGTGCAAGAATCAATTGGAAGTGCTCCAGAAAATATGAGACAAATGGTAGAACCAATTATAGGATATTTAGCACAAAATACAACTAAAAAAGGAGAATTTAATGATAATGCTCAAGAACTATTAAAAAATTATGTTAGTTATTTTATGAATGGAACACAATTAAAAACATTTTATGAAATAATGCAAGAAGATGGTTTTCAAGAAAGTCTTCCAGCATCATTAGATGAAAATTTAACATTAATAGAAGCAAGAAAAAAATATGATGGAAGAACAAAAGAAGATTATGAAAAAGCAGAAAAAGAAGGAAAAAAAGAACCAGAACCAAAAGATAAAGAAAGATTAACTATATTAAGCATAATAGAAACAATGGGTGTACAAAATATAAATACAAGATTTCAAAATAAATTAGGTTCAAACAATATTAATGAACTTGAAAAAAAATTAAGTTAATTAAACTCCTTGAGTTATTATTTTTTTTACTAATTCTGCTATAACTTGTATGAATTTTTCTGCTTTATCTTGCCAGTCATCAATAATTTTCCCCTCTAAATCCGCAATTTCACCATGAATTATTTTTTTATGTAAAACTAACAAATTTCTATACCAAACAACATAATCCATTTTAAGCATTTTTGTATCAACAAATTTTTCTTTTAACATAATAGGAATATGTTCTGGAGATGGGGGAATTTCTCTTGCTGCAATTAATGCTGCATGTGCACTATCAACCATTGCCCAATAAACTCCTTCTATTGCTCCTAATTCAGAAGCTTTACTTCTAATAACATGTTCTGGAGCTCTTTGTAATAATGTATAAATTGCCTCTGGTGTAGAATTAATTCTTCCCTCAATTAATAAAACTTTTAAAGGATTAAAAAAACCTCCAAAATCAATCATAGCTTGACCATGTCTTATAATATTTATTACAACAGGGTCTCCTTTTAATAAATCATCCCACCAAGTTGTTAGTTTAACTGTATTTACATGTAAAGATCTTTTATATGGATTTGATTGTATTATTTTGCCTAATTCTTCTCTATACCAAACAATTAATTCTTGATCCCATTTAACTGAAGAATCATCTATGATAATTATAATATCAATATCAGAACCAGGACTTGAAGTTTTTTTAGCAATAGAGCCAAATAAGACTATTGCCTTCACTAATTTATCAAATTTCTGATAAACTTTAGCAGCAAAATCCATTGCAATATCTTCTTCTCTAACAAGTTTTAAAGTAGGTGCTTTTGATTTTTTTTGAGATTTCTTTTTCTTAGATTTTTTTTCTGATTTTTTATTTTTAGAATCTTGTTTTTTAAAAATAATTTTATCAACTTCTTTTTTTACTTTTTCAGATTTACTTTTTTTTCTAGATTTCTTTTTCTTAGATTTTTTTCTTGCCATTAACCTCACCTCTCTTATGTTTTTATTAAGTTATTGTGCTTTTTAAATATTCTGAATTTTATCTCAGTTGTTTTTCCATTTCTTTTATATACAATTCAACCTTCTTAAAAAATATTTTAGTTAACCTTTTTCTTCCATATTTTATTGCAATACAATCATGAATTATATGATTTGGTTTATCTTTAAATTGATGTGCCATTTCTTTATAATTTAAAAAAAACTTCTTCTTTTTTAGAAAAAGTTCCGCTCTCACCAAATAAGCAATAAACTTAGGAAAGTCTTTTCTTGAGAAAGGTAATTTTTTCCTTTTTTTCTCAATATCTAAAAACATTATCATCCTTTTAAGTTCAAATTTTAAATATTCATTAGGATTTATACTCTTAATAGGTAATTTTTTAAAATCTATTTTTTTGCCTAAAATAAATTTACTAGAATTGAGAATTCTAATTAAAATAGGAGAAGTAAAAATCCCGAATTTCATAATTTTAGTTGCTTTTTTAACTTTTCCAAGCAATTCATCATATAATATTGCTCTTAATTTAATAGGAAAAGAATATTTTTTAGTAAGTAATTTATTTAATTTGTCCTCATCAAAATCTACTTTTTTAACAATAACAAAAAAGTCTATATCTTCTATATTTTTCTCAGATGTTGCAGCTGTCCCAACAACATATAGAGATATAAGATTTTCACCCAACCTCTTTTTAATATCTTTTGATAGTCTTTGTATAATTTTTTTCATTCTGCTGGAGCTCCTGAAAATCTGCTTTTTGAACTTCCAACCTGTCCTCCTAATTCTGAAGGAAGATTTGAAAAACCAGAACCATACATTGAAAAATGTTGTTCTGGAAATATTTCTCCATAACCTTCGAAATATCCGCCTATAGTATATCTAATTTGATTCCATGAAGGCTGGGCCATCATAGGATATAATGGACTGCCAAAAGCTTCTAATACATAAGGAGTAGGAGATGTTTTAAAATGCTGAACAAAAGCTCCTGCTTCTACTATTTTCTTTCCTTTAAAACCTGCTTTTTCTAATTCTTTCAATACTTCTTTATTTGAAACTTCTCCCATTCCAGGAGGAAGATGTGAATCATGAAAACCAAAATTGTCTGCAAGATGCACGTGTTTAACAAAAGGAGCAATTTTCTTGCCTTCTTTTATAATATCTTTTTTATCATAACCAAATTTTTTCATCATATTAATATGCCCCAAATCCCATGTTGCCCCGATTATTCTATCTGCAACTCTTTGTGCCTGTAATTGATTATATCCTTTTTCTTTTGCTTTTTCAACAAATTTTTCTCTGGATTCTTTAATTAATTTTTTTAATTCATCACTTCTAGAAAAAGCAGTTCCAGGCATAAAATTCTCAATACTAATTGTAGGTGCTTTATCTCCATATTTTTTATAAGAATCAAAAGCAACATTTGCAAAAGTTTTTGCAGACTTATCTAATGCAAATTCTTCAACAGGTTTGTAAACTTCAGGACGTGCTTGAGATAAATAATTCAGCATATTATCAATTGCATTTGATTCTTTTTCAGTTAATTTAAATCTTTCTTCAGGAGTTATAGGTTCCTCTCTTTTGTATTTTTCAGCTAATTCTACTCTTTGATTATGAATTTCTTTATAATCTTTAGCAGCTTCTAAAAGTTTTTCTTTAGTATGTTCATCTGAATATTTATAAGCAGTATTATAAGCAGTTCTTAATGAAGCTTCTACATGATTCATAAAATTACTAGATTGTTCAACTGATTTCATTTGTTGATTTAATAATTGCGCTTCTCCAGGTGTTAATTCTTGTCCTTGTCTTGCTTTTAATAATAATGGTAAAGCTTGTGTAGCATTTACCCTTAGTTCATCAGCATCTTTTTTAAAAGTCTGCATTCTCATAAGAGTATTAGCCCACTCAGAATTATTTGCAATATCCAACATTTCATCAGCACTATCAACTTGAATAATTTCCCCTGTTTCAGGATGATATCTTTTTTCAGGTTTAATAGGAATTAATTGTCCTGATTCTTGATTTATTGCAATTAATTGAGATGTCTCTTCTCTTCCATCAGCCAATTTTATTTTTTCTCTTCCTGGAATTCCTGAAGCATGAACAGTCACATTCATTCCTCCTTTTGGATCTAAATCATGAGACCTTAATATCTCATCTGATAATTGTCTTTCTACCATTTCCCTGTTAGACTCTTGCCATCCTTGTTGTGTTATTCCAGAAGGTTCTATTATTGGTGCATGCAGAGTTGTTTCAGCACCGGTTAATTTTTGCAATCTTGCTATTTCTTTAAAATGTTGTTTTGGAATTGTTTCAAAAACTTCAGGAGAAACAGGAGATAATTCTATTGCTTTAACACCTTGGTTTAATAAATTTCCAACTTCTTGCAATTGATTTGCAGACTGAATACTTGTGGTTGCTCCAATTTCTTCTAATGGAATTTTATAACCAATAGCTGTTCCATAATTTGGATCTAAACTTGAAGAACTTCCTGAATAAAAATATTCATAGCTCTCTTTTGGCGGCATTTTATTTTAAAATTTATTTTTTTATTTAATTATCAATTACCAATTTTTATCTATAAATAGTAATAAAATTAATTATATAAATTAAACAAATATAATTTATTACTATACAACTTTTATATAAAAACCCCATATTTTTTTATATATAAAAAATAATATTCATTTATATTTAAATGTTATTATAAAGAAAAATATTTTTATAGTTAATAATTAAAAAAATTATAATATATTTAAGACCAACATTTTTTT
>CAZPQF010000025.1:0-10763 GCA_964588735.1 Candidatus Woesearchaeota archaeon | reverse complement strand
GCAGAAAGAGTTTATAATAAACTTAAATCAAATAAATGAATTTAGACGCAATGTCTCTACTATAGAAACCTTTAAAAGTAATTTTTCCATTTAATTTTTACAATGGATGAAGAACAAAATCAAGAACAAGAAGCTTCAGAGGAAAAACAAGAAGAATCAGAATCTTCAGAAGAACAAGAAGCATCCTCAGAAGAAAGTTCTGATGATTCAGAAGAAAAATCTGATGAAGAAGGTTCTGAAGATGAATCAGAAGAAGAGTCAGATGAAGAAGAAGATGAAGAAAAATCTGATGAATAAATAAACTTCTAATTTTTTTATTTTTACTTTTTCTTTTTTTTATTTTTATGAATTTTATGTTTTTTCTAAAGATATCTATAAGGTTTTAAAATTATATGTCAAGATATAAGGAATCGAGCATAATATTTCATAACTAAAATTAATCATATATCTATAAGGTTTTAAAGTAAAGAGCTATAATATTGCCTTCAAAAAATACAATTTATTTATTATACCAAACACTTTTTAAAATAGATTAGCTAATTATTATCATGCCAAAAAAAGTTGTAAAACAAGATACTAATAATTTAGATCAAGAAAAAAATAAAACTTCTTTTTTTCAAAAATTCCTAAGATTTATGATAGCATTATTCACATTAATAATTATTTCTTCATTATTAATATATTACTTACTGCCTTCTAATTATGAAGATTTAGTCACTACCTTCAATCAACCTATTGATTCAAATTTTAGTAGTTATAAAAATAATTCAGAAATACAATTTCATTCTAATATGCGATTTTCTAAATTACCTATAACTTATTTAATAAATGAAGAATGCAGCCTGAAAAAAAATAATGAAATGAAAAAAGCTTTTACAATACTAGAAGAAAAAACAATATTAAGATTTGAGGAGATTACATCTACTGAAAATAAAAATAACCCTGATATAGATGTATTATGCAGTGAAGAATATAGACAAGAAGGGGGCATGTTTATTGCAGGAGAAGGAGGACCTACAAAAATAACAGTAACAAAATTATTTAATATAATAAAACATGGAAGAATACTATTAATTAAATCTTTTATATGTGATAAACCAAATGTTGCTATACATGAATTATTGCATGTCTTAGGTTTTATACACTCTGATAATAAAAATAGCATAATGTATCCTACATCAGACTGCAGACAGCAAATAACTAAAGATATAATAGACGAAATAAATCGTCTCTATGCCTATAATTCTCTTCCGGATTTATATTTTGAAGATGTCAATGCTTCAAAAAAAGCATTTTTACTTGATACTTCTATGGCAATAAAAAATCAAGGGTTAATAAAAGCAGAAAAATTTAATGTAACTATTTATTCAAAAAATAATAAAGCCAGGAAAAAAATAGAAACTTATGAAATAAAAGAAATAGAAATAGGTGAGGGGATGATTATAACAATAACAAAATTAAAAATTCCATTAACAGCAGATTCTATAGAAATTATTATTGATGAAGAAAATAAAGTATCAGAATTAAGTAAGAAAAATAATTTAATTGTGTTAGGAACAAAAGAATGAATAACTCAGCCCTAAAGGGCGAGAGATTTAATAATAAAATGTTAAAACTAACAAATCCAAAGTTGAGAAGAGTTTTTGATATTCAAAAAAATATTAAATTTTGAAAACAGCAATTCCTCTCTCAACTTAAAAGTTAGAGTATCCTCGCAGTAGATATAATAAAAAAAGAAAAATAGAATATGAATTAATTATTCATCGTCATCAATAAAAGAATCAAAATCATCAACATCGTCATCCATAGATTCTTGTTCTAAATTATCTGTTTCTTCATCCATTTTGGATTTTATTTTTTTATTTTTAACTTACTTTTTTCAGCAACAAATAGTTTTTAAAGGTTTGTTTGCACTTGAAAAGGACGATTATTTTTAAATTAATAAAAAGAAATATCCCTGCACCCATGCTCCCACTCACAACATTGTTATTAACATAAAAATGTCAATGTTATAATTGCTCGTCGAACTCCAGTTCTCATTCTGAATATCAAAAAATTCCTGTGTTTAACCCACACGTAAAAGTGTGGGTTTGTTTGGAATTTTAGGATGCTCCAAAATCTAAAATCCTAAGCTACGACCACACCATAAATGATGTGGTTTTAGATTTTAGACATAAAAAAATAACTGGATTGCTATGCAACCCAGAATAATCCCTGCACCCAGATTCGAACTGGGGATCTTCCGGGAGCTGCTTGTTCTAAACATCTCGAAAGTTATTCCGGCTTATCAGGCTTCATTTTATATCTCATAAGAGACAATCAACCCTAGACAATCTACAGCCAGACGCTCTAAACCACTGAGCTATGCAGGGATAATTATTAAAGAAATAAGGGATTTTTAAAGTTTCTCATTAGATTTTATCTCCTTTAGATTCTGCTACAAAAAAAGCTCTGTTAGAATCAGATTCATGAATATCACCTTCTTTCTCATAAACAGCATTTGCTTTAGGCAATGCAAAAGTTCCAACAACACCAACTTTAGAATAAATAATATAGCTAAATCTTCTTCTTTCACCTGCAGCCATATGATCAATATTCCATTCTAATCTTCTATTTTTTTCATCAATTCGTGAAGGTTCTTCTGAAAATTTGTTGTGTAATTTTAACAATGAAGGATATTTATCTATAATACTTATTTTTTCAACATATTTTTTAGCTCTAACATCTACTATAACTTTTAATGCAAATTCTCCTCCTTTAGATTTAACAAATTGTGTTTTTTTAGTTAATATTAAATGAGTTGAGGAATATTGTTTAGCTAAAACAGCAATTGCTATTATAAAAATAATTAAAATTAAAGGAAACAAATAATTTGTTTTAACCCTAATTACAAATTCTTCTCCTGGCTGTATTTGTTTTTCCCAAGTATAATAAATATCAAAACCATCTCTTTCTACAAGAGTTGGTTCAGGAGTAACAAAAGTAAATAGTCTGGTAATTATATTTTTTCTTACTACTGTTTCAGAAGTTGAGGGAATATTTCCTTGATTTTCTTTTGTAATGACTTTTTCAAATATTATAAAACCATAATTTTTTTCATTAACTACAATATCTTCTTTTTCTACAAATTTAATAACACTATCTATCTCTGCAGAATAATTTCCTGTTTTTATATCTGCACTGATAGTATAATAACCTGCCAATAATTTTCTATATTCGTCAGCATTTAATTCAACATTAAATTGTTTTTTCTCTAATGGACCCATATCAACTTGCTTATTAAGTTCAAAAAAAGCAGAACTAAATTCAACATCTATTAGACCAAACTCATAATCTTCTTTATTTTTTAAATAAATATTTACTGAATTAGAATTAGGATCAATATTTTCTGCTCCAACAACAAATGCATCTTCTAAAGCAACAAGTCTAACTCTTAATTTATCTTCTACAGTTTCAGTTGTTTTACTTATTATATTATAAGTAAAAGTATAATATCCATCATATTTTTTAACACTATACTGTGGAGTAACTTCAACATTTAATGTTTTCGTATTTCCAGTCCCTATTGTAAATTCTTCTTCTGGAAACATATTAAATCCAGTAAAACTATATAATTGAAAATCCCCTGTTTCTCCAAGATTAGTAATAGAGATAGTAAATTTCGCAGGATTTTCAAATTCTTTTATAATAACATCAGAAATAGTTTGTTTTTGTATTTCTAAATTTTGTGCAATAACAGAAAAACTATTTAATATTAAAAACAACACAATTATTCCAATAAATAAGCTCTTTTTTAGGGTCATATGAATTTTAGAAATCAGAAATATATAAAGATTTCTATGTTGTCAAGTAAATCTTTAACCCATAAAATTTTAAAAATCAAAGAAAAATCCCAATATATAAACGATTTCTATGTTAGTTTATTCTAATTATCTTGTTCCTGTTATAGTTAAAAATGCTTTTGCTTGTTCAACAATATCGTTTGTTTTACTAAATAATTTTTCTTCATAATGTTCTATTCTTGTTTGAATAACATATTTATCATACAATCCTCTTAGAAATTTCATAATAGGTGTTTTTTCCCATTTATTTTCATAATCTTTTTGCAATATCCCTTCAAATTTAATTTCAAAAATCCCTTTTTGCATTTTTATTTTTCTATTGCCTTGCTGAACTTCCACATCTTTCATATTAACAATTCTCCATTTTGACTTTATAACATTTCTAAAATAATCAGAAATTTTCTTTTTAGCTTCCCATTCAATTTTAATTTCTTCTTTTACATCACCAGCAACTTTCTCACTGTATTTTTTTTCATAGACATCATATCCTTCATCAGTTAACCAAGTATAAAGAAATTGATATAATTCTTTAAAATCTGTAGTTCCAGTATGTTTTATTTTGCTTTCATAAATTGTATCTTTTTCAACCATCTTTATCCTCTTTTACAATAATTAAAGAAAAAAGACATATTTAAAAGTTTCTCTGAATTCAAATTATCAAATTACAGGGGTTTATTTTTACAAGATTCACATAGAAGTTTTCTATTTATATTATACAAAACATCAAAATTACTGCAACCTTCACAAATACCTTCTTCTATCCAAGATTTTTTCTTAGATTGAGATTTTCTGTTTAATTTTTCTGCTTCTTCTCTTATTTCCATTATTTCTGCTAATTCTTGATAAGAAACAGGACTTACCCTTAACAAATCTTTAGAAGTTAATAAACCAACCACATTCCCATTAATAATTACGGGCAGTCTCTTAAATTTCATTTTTTTCATTTTAGTTAAAGCCTGAGAAATATCTGCAGAGGGTTTTATTGTTGTTATTTTCTTAGCAGCAATTTGTTTAGCTTTAATTTTCTTTAAATCTTTTTTTGATTTTTTTGTCATAGCCCATAATATATCTCTTTCAGTAATAATGCCTGATAATTTTTGTCCATCTTTTAAGACCAAACTTCCCACCCTCTTTTTAACCATTTTCTTAGCACAAGTTTCAAGAGAAGTATTTGGTTTAACATAAACAAAATCTCTTGTCATTATATCACCAACTCTTAAATTTGTTTTTCTATTAAACCAGGATAAAACAGGCAATGCCATTTTGATTATTTTATTTCTCCTTTATTAATTATAAACAAAAGCAATATCACTTTTAAATAATATGGTGTTATTATACCCCATAAAAACTTATAATTATTATATCTATAGTATAATAATCTTTAAAAATAAAGACAAAGATTAATATTAATAATAGATAAAAGGAAAAATCCGTGATAACATAAATAATTAAAAACCGACTTTAACTATAAAACCAATCATAGAATATTATAAACAATTAATAAAGACAACCTAAATAAAAAATATTTATTAAAATGACAGATAAACAACCAATCTATATATTGCCTGAAAATGCACAAAGAATGTTAGGAAAAGATGCTCAAAGAAATAATATTCTTGCTGCAAAAATAGTTGCAGAAACTATTAAGACAACCCTTGGTCCTAAAGGCATGGATAAAATGTTAGTTTCAAATACAGGAGATATCATAGTAACAAATGATGGTGTGACAATTCTTGATGAAATGGAAATAGAACATCCTGCTGCAAAGATGATGGTAGAAATAGCTAAAACTCAAGAAGAGGAGGTGGGTGATGGAACTACAACTGCTGTAATGTTAGCTGGAAAATTATTAGAAAATGCTGAAAACTTATTAGATCAAAAAATTCATCCTACAACAATTACAAAAGGTTATAGAATAGCAAGTGAAAAGGCAAAACAAATATTAAATCAATTAGCATTAGAAATAACACCTGAAAGAGAAGATATTTTAAGACATATTTCAATGACAGCAATGACAGGAAAAGGAGCAGAAGATTCAAAAGAAAAATTTTCAGAATTAATAGTAAAAGCAGTAAAACAAATTAAAAATCCTCAAGATAATAGAATAGATATTTCTAATATAAAAATTGAAAAAGCAAAAGGCGGGGGTATAAATAATACTGAACTTATTTCTGGTATTGTATTAGACAAGGAAAAAGTTTCTATAGATATGCCTTCTAAAATAGAAAATATTAAAATAGCATTAATAGATTTTCCATTAGAAATAAAAAACTTAGAAATAGAGACAAAAGTATCTATAACAAGTCCAGATCAATTGCAAAATTTTATTAATCAAGAAGAAAAATTCTTAAAAGATATGACAGAAAAAATAAAATCTTCAAATGCAAAAGTTATATTTTGTCAAAAAGGAATAGATGATGTAGCCCAATATTATCTTGCTAAATCTGGAATTTATGCCTGCAGACGTGTTGCTAAGTCTGATATGGAAAAATTATCTAAAGCAACAGGAGGAAAAGTTGTAAGTAATATTAATGAGTTAAGTGAAAATGATTTAGGATATGCAAATAAAGTAGAAGAAATAAAACATGGAGAAGAAGCAATGACTTATATAACTGGATGTAAAAATCCTAAAGCCTTAACAATATTAATACATGGTGGAACAGAGCATGTAGTAGAAGAAATAGAAAGAGCAATTAAAGATGGTTTAGGAGATGTAGCTGCTTCAATAAAAGAAAACAAAATAGTTGCTGGAGGCGGAGCAATAGAAATAGAATTATCTAAAAAATTAAAAGAATTTTCACAAACTCTTGGCGGAAGAGAAAGATTGGCAGTAGAGGAATTTGCAAATGCATTAGAATTTATGCCAAGAACACTTGCAGAAAATGCAGGATTAGATCCTATTAATATTTTAACAGAACTAAAGTCTAAACACTCTTCTGGGGAAAGAAATACTGGTTTAAACTTATTTACGGGCAAAATAGAAGACTGTATTCAAGCAGGGATTATTGAACCATTGAAAATAAAAACACAGGCAATTGATTCTGCATCAGAAGTTTCAATTATGATTTTAAGAATAGATGATGTTATAGCTTCTTCTGGAGGAGGAATAGGTGGTAAAAGAATGTCAAGCAATATTGGACAGCCCATGCCTTCTAATGCAATACCTGATGAATATTAAATTAAAATTAGAAAACTTTAAAATACTTTTTTCTTGGTAATTAATGAATAAAAAACAACAAGCATTAAAAATAGCAAAAAAATATCATGAAGCATCAGATATTTTAATCAGACAATATTTACATATAAAACACAAAGAAGAATAATGGCAGCAATTACAATACCTTAATACAAGATTATCTCTTAAGAATTTGTAAGTGCTATTTTTATTTCTGAGATAATTCCTAAAACAAAAATTAAAGCAATGATAAAACCTATTTTCCATCCTGCTGGTATTGAATATTCTGGTTTCCTATTTCCTTTTTTCTTTGCTTTAATATTCATTGCAATTGCTAAAATTCCTATTACTCCTCCTGAAATTACCCCTCCTATACCTAAAACTAGAATAAAATTTGCTGCATTAAACAAAATTAAACAGAGATAGAGCAATAAAGGAGTTAATGAAACAACCAAGAATGATTTTTTATTTGAAAATTTTAAATCAAATTTTAACATGTCTTTTAATACAAAAGAAAGTGAAAAATAACTTGTTAACATTGTAAAAATTCCCAAAATATTCATTGTTTTTCCCAAAGAAATTGTGGCTACTTGTGGAACTTTATCGCCCAAAAACCCCACAAACGTGAAAGTAAATAAAACATAAAGGACTACTGGAATCATGCTTCCTAGTATAATTGCTTTTTTTAACTTTTTTTCAGAATTTTCTACTATCATCTTTAATTCAGGTATGCAAACAAATCCTAATAATGCGAAAAGAATAACCCCTATTGGCAGGGAAAAATATTTTAGATTAAATAAAGTAAAATTTGTTAAATTTATTTGCGGGGTGTAAAATATAAATGTCGACACTATAATTAAAATAATTGCCATTACCCCCCAGGTTTCTATTTTTTTTAATCCTCGAAGCCCTTCTGTTAATAAAAATGTCATTGAAATCCAAAATAAAAAAGCAAATAAAAGAGAATATTGTGCTGTTCCTGTAAATAAAACTGAAAGACTTTGCCCTTCTCCAATAAGATATGCAATTAATGCAGAATAAACTTCAAAAACAAGAACAAAAATCATTATTCTTTTTCCAGTCTTTCCAAGATACTTTTCAGCATAGCCGGTTAATTGATGTGTTCCCTTTGTTCTTAAGGTCACCTCTCCTATCCAAAGATTTACAAAAAGGATAATTAAGGATAAAATAATCAGCCAAAACAATCCAATTAAAAAACCAGATTTAGAGAAAATATATGGGAGTCCTAAAATTCCCGCCCCAACTACTGTACCGCTTAAAGTAAAAACAGCTGCCCAAAATTTTTTATCCATTTTCCTCTTTTTATTATAAATAATGAAAAAGAGAATTATATAAATTCTTCCTTTGTCAAAAACCATCAATCACAAACCGGTGGCAAATAAGAAAATTCTATAGAGAATAAATAAAATAATAATATTGAGCATATTAATAATATCAAAAATATTCTAAGTAATAAAATTCCCCACCATATTAGAAGTTAAATTGTATTCAAACATACTTTGATTTAAACCTTGCTTTTATACTTCATTAACCTGGATTTTGCTGATAATAATTTTTTATAAAAAATATTAAAAACAATACAACATATATACTCTTCAATAATAAATCTACTTGACTGTTATAGGAATTATGATATTAATCTATACTAAAATTTTTCCATGTTAATAAAGTCAGGAATAATAGAAGTCACAAATGATGATTTTTTTAACAAATCCAAAAACTAATCAGGAGTAGCTATAGAATCAAAAATTTTCTCACCTTTGTTACCATATCTCTGGAGATGAAAATATTTCATACCTTTAATATCACCAAAACACTTTGATAATTTATCTTCAATTTTTTCATTAGAATTTAATGCTCCTAATATCTTATCAAATTCAGTTTTTCTGCTTTCTAAATTATTGTTCTTCTCTCTTTGTGTATTATCAAGAATATAAATCATAGGATATCTCTCATTTTTGAAACAGGTTATCCCAGAAACTTTTATATAAGGTTCTATTGATTTCTCAAGGACATCATATAAAACCAATGCTCCTATTTCTCTTCCTAAATATAATTGATTTTGAAATTTATTAAGATTAATATTCTCATCATCAGTCAATGCTTTTTGAAAATATTTTCCCTGAGTAAAGTGATTTTCTTGAGTCCAAATAAGATTTTCCTTTATTTTATTTGGTATTTCAACTTGTGCTAGATCCTCTAATAATAGTATATGATTATGTTTTTCATTTTCAGAATAAATAGGTATTTGAAATTCTACTTCAATTAAATCATCTTTAATTTTACTTAAAGGAATCATATCAGAAAATCTATGAATTCTCCCTTTTTGTTTTTTGAGATTTTCTAGTTCTTCATAAACTTGAACAGGTAACATTGTTCTTATTTTTGGCATTCCTAAAGAAGGGATTTGTGAAAAAAAGAGATTTTCATTCATAGAAAGATAACTAACATTCACAGCACCATCTTTAATTGTGGCTTCTATACCTTTATTTGCTAGAATCTCAGACAAAATTTTTGGACTATTAAAAGGTAAAATAGTATCATAAATAGGTAATTTTTGTTCTAATGAAGCATTTCTAACAGCAAGAAATTTTAAAGCATTAAACAAATGATGTCTGTCAGAAAGATTAGAAAAATTATCCCCTTTAATATCTATTAAAATATTATCTAAAGATTTTAAAAAATTTTCATTAACAGACTCGCAAAAATAATCATAATTTATAATATTTGGATTTTTATTCATATGCTCTATCATATTCCCCATATTTTTTGAAATAGTTTTATCTGCTAATCCTTCAACAGTTGAAGCAAGTCTATTAGTTAAATGCAAATATTCATTTTTTGTTTCATCACCTACATTGCCGTCAATAATATGTTGGGCTCTAATTGCTCTCATACTATCAGCAATTTTAGAGAAATCATTTCTAATATCTCCTTCATTTAAATCAATAGCCATATAAGTAGGCGGAGAAACAATTTCTTGTTTTTTTGATTGAGCTTTACTTGCAGTATTTCCAGTATCTTGCTTTTTCTTAGTCATTTTCCTTAGTCTTATTATTTTTATTATCAAAAGGGTTTTTAAATATTTTCTCTTGAGGATTTTCTCCTGAAACTTTCTCATCTAAAGTTCTATGATTTTTATTTTTTTGAATTAATTTAAACTCTTGAGGGTCTTCTTCTTTTCTTTTTTGTATTTCTAATTTTTCTTTTGTCAATTTAAAATATTCATAAATTCCAGAGCCTATATTTGTAACAATTGGAACTGTTATATATTTCCAATCAGCAACTTCTCCTTCACCAAAAGTCTTAATAATATTATATATTGTAGGCACGCCCCATGTAGTTAAACTGCCGAGAACAGAACCAACAGTTGTTAGAAGAATAATTTCATCTCCTCCAAGATAATGATAATCATACCCAATAATCTTTCTCTGCCAAGTAGGAGCAATATATAAAAATGCAGCTGTTTGAACAGCTCTTTCAGCTATATATTTAGCTGTTTTTTCAGATATATTCTTAAATCCATCAGCAAAATTTTTTCCAGCTTCCTTCGCAACTTGATAACCTGAAACTTTCTCTTTCATTTTTCTTCTCCTCCTTCAAATGGATTTTCAAATTTAATTCCTTGTAATTTATTATTTTTTTCAACTTCAGATTCTAAACCATCTATTTTATAATTTTCATCAAAATAAGATTTAATCTCATCAACTTGCTGTTGAGTTATG
>CAZPQF010000024.1:0-10832 GCA_964588735.1 Candidatus Woesearchaeota archaeon | reverse complement strand
AAGGCCTAAGATTATAGAGACCTGGCTCTTATTTAAATTTTATGGAGTTTTTAATCCACATAACTCTTTAATCTAATTCATCAGTAAAATATTTTATTACCTCCTTATATCTAGGACATTCTTTCATTAAATTTAAAGCACTTGGTGATAGTCTAAATGTTTGTTTTTCTGTCATCTTAGTCTTTCTATTTCATCCATTAATTTTATTAAATCTTTTAAATCCCCTTGTTCAAATGATATTAATTTTTTGTTATATGCTCTAAATTCATTAATTTTTTTCTTTAATCTTTGATTTTCTATATTTAATTTTTTTAATATTTTATCTGCTCTTGTTTTTGTTCTTTTATTCAAATATCTCTTTGTTTTTAACTGATGCGTTTTTCTCGAATTACTATCTATTTTTCTTTTAAGAGCCTTTTCCTTTAATTCACATTTTATGATTAGTTTACCAATTTTTTTTGCAATTCTTACTTTTTTTAATAAATATTGGATTGCTAATTCCAATATCTTTTCTTTAACTTTCTGCCTATCTTTTTCTGAAATTGTCCAGTTTTTATTAGGAGGAATTGCCATCAACACATTATCTTTATCAGGGTTAAATTTATTTATAGAATGATATATAGGAATTTTTTTATTATTTATTTCAAAAAAAAGGGCTGATCCTCTTTTTAATATATTTGTCTCTTTCTCAATATTTTTTGTTACACTATTAAAAGCTGCTTTCCATAGCCATTTACTACTTTTATCAATTTTTATATCTTTTATTACCATATTTTTCCAACCCTACATGTATTTTAAATCTTCATTTTAATCATAAGCTCCTGGTCTAGTTTCACAAGTACAACTTGTGTTTAAACATGCACATTCTTCCAAATAATTTTCACAATAATAAGTGTCATTTCCAAAATAAGTGCAATTATAATATCCATTTAATACAGGAGAAATATATTCAATAGGCATTCCACTATGAACAATTTCTTTTTGATTTATTATTCTATTAATTTCAAATCCAGCTAAAAAAATCAGAAAAATAATTAAAATACTTATGGTTATACTATACAATAATCTTTGTGTTTTATTTTTTTCTTTTTTTATAAAAATAATATGTATTGAATAAATAGATAAGATTAAAATAATAAGAAATGATATTACAATAAATATTATTCCAAAAAGATTCATTGTTGATCCAAATATATGTAATAATAAAAAGATATTAACAATTACCATAATTGAGATTATTTCTGATAAAATATAATATTTAGTTTTATTTTCCATTTTTCTTTAATTTTTCTAAATGTTTTTCTCCTTCAGAAGTTATCTCTAATTTAGCCCTAACATATCCTTCTTCTATTAAACCAGTTATTTTTCTCCATGCAGGTATAATAGACATATCTGATAAATAAACAATAGATTCTATAGTTCCTTTATTTTCTAATTGTTTTATTACTTCTAATAAAATTCTGTCTCCTTTTTTTCCCATTTTTCCTTTAAATAAATCTCTAATGTCTTGATGTATTGTTCCTTTGCCTGTTGCATCATATCTTTTAGAAGTAACAATTACTTTTTGCCCTCTTGTATTTTTCTTTTTTTCAGTTTCTATTAATCCTGCTTTTTCTAATTTTCTTATGTGCGGGAATAAATTTTTATAAGCAATTCCTATTCCCTGAGCAAGTTCTTTTAAATAAAAGTCTTTAGATAACAAAGCTCTTAAAATTTCTAAATCTATTTCATTTGTCATAATTTCTTTAATATTATCATCTATTTCTATTCTCATTTTATGTTACTTTAACAAGAAAAAGGTGTTTAAATACTTTTGTATGCTTCATCGTAACTATTTAATTATTAGTTTTAAATTCATCACTTATCTCTAATTCTTTGCTTGATAAACCAATATTCATTTTTTTTGGCTGCAAATCTTTATCTGGCTTGTCTATTGTTGAGCTGTTTTTTTGCGCGTTTTTCCCTGTATTTGTTAATTCTTGCCCTAAATTTTTACTAAATTTCTCAAACCCAGTAAAAAATCTTCTGATAAATCTCTTAATTTTACTATATTTAAGCTCAGAAATTTCAGTTTTTAATCTATTTATTTCTTCTTTTATTGCTTTTTCTTTTCTCAGTTCTTTTACTTCTTGTTTTTCTTTATTTATCATATTTTTCCAATCCTATATGTGTTTTTAAATCTTTATTTTTTCTTCAAAAACAGTTAAAATCCAAAATATCAAAGCAATTATCCAAAATATAATAACAAGCCATAATCCCCCTAAATAATAAATAATTATAAAATCATTTGCTCTGCTTATATATAATGCTATAGGCAACATCAACAAATTATAACTAATATCAACAAAAGCAACTGTAGATAATATTTTTACATATATATTTTTTCTAAATAAAAATAAACTTATAATTAATATTAAACTAAAAAAATAAGGGGCTATAGAAGTTATTAATTTAATATATATTGAAATATTTGGAGCAAAATTCGTAGTTGGAATTAAACTAATCCAATTAATAGTTGCATTAATTCCATAAAACAATAAAGTAAAATAATGAATATATTCATGAATAATTACATAAATTATTAAAAATAATAAAAAAGGAATTAAAATCCTTTTACAAAAATCCCAATATTTTTGTGCAAACTTGTTTAGCATTCTCATCCACACATGTTATGTTCTAAGATGAGTTTCTTTTTTCTTATTTCAGAAAAATCCCTGTGTTTTTTAATTAAATTATCCATTGTTTTTTCAAGTTTTTCTAAACTTTCTGTAGAACTCATTACTACAAAATCAGCTACTTCAATCTTATTCATGTGTTTAATTTGAGTTTGTATTTTTTCATCCATTTTATTTAATCCAGTTTATCAGAAAAATATTTTATTACCTCCTTGCATCTAGGACAAATTCTGCTTCCTTCTTTTTCATTTATTTTAGCAAGAAAAACTTTATCACATACAAGACAATTAGTAAAATGTTTGTCAGATTTAAATGTTTCTGCTTTATTTTTTCTAAGAATTTTTTTCATACCCTGCGGGAGATCAAACATTATTTTATTTATCTGGTTTTCAGGATATTTTTCAATAAAAAGATGGCGTGTATTGCCAGGAATATCAAACATTATATTACTCAATTGAATTCTAACTGCTCTTTCAACAAAATTTTTTACAGAAGGAAATTCAACAGACTCTTTTACTAAATCTTTTACTTCATTATGAATCTCTGTTCCAATCTTAACAAGAGAATCTTTTTTATCATCTCGTCTTCTCTTATTTTTCTTATACCTCCTATCTTTTCTTTTAGAACTAAATCCTTTTTTCATAAGTATACTAAAAGTATACTATTTATAAACTTTATTGTGATAAAATACCTTATATTTTTCTTTCTTTCATCCACTCTCCTCTTTTCTTAATCTTCCACCTGCAAAACCCTCTCACCGAAATATTTAAAAATAAGAAAATCTTACGTTCTTACATATTAAACAAGCAAGTCTAATAAAATGGAATTAATAAAAATAAGCTCAAAAGGACAGATTGTAATTCCTCTCAAAATTAGAAAGGAATTAGAAATAAACAAAGGATCTGTAATAGCTATAGAAAAAATGAAAGATGTAATAGTATTAAAAAAAATAGATGTAGATTTAATCAAGCAATTTAAAAAGAGTCTTGAAGATTTAAAGACAGGAAGAATAAATAGAGTTGCTTAATTCACTTTTTTAATAATTTTTTCTAAATATCTTTTAAATTCTGGCAGATATTTTATAACTTTATCTATTGTCTCTTGTTGAGCTTTTTTACCCCCAAGAGCAACAACTAATACGCTCTTTAAATCATCATAAACCAAATAATAAATTCTCTTTTCTCTTAATCTTTTTTCACGAAAGAACCTATATTTTATTTGATCTCCAACATAAGGATTTTCTTTAAATTGCAGAAATATTTTTTTAATAATCTCTCTATCAGAAACCGAAAGTTTTTCTGCCTCTTTTTCAAAGCTTTCAGTTGTATAAACTGCATAAGCCATAATGTTTTTTAGAGGCTATAGCTTTAATAATTTTCTATCCACTCTCCTCTTTTCTCAATCTTCCACTTACAAAACCTTAACTTTTCACCCACATAATAAGCTTGATATGCTTTTACTGCATTGCCTTTGACTTTATATTTATTAGGCATAGCCTGAACAAATTCTGTTTGCTTTTTCTTTTTTATATTTGGCATGTTTTTTGCACACCATTTGATTATTTCTTGGCATTTATGTATCTTTTTGTATCTGCGTTTATATTCTTTACATAATTCTAAAGCATGTTTAACTAGCCACTTGTAATTTCCTAAACTCTCTCTTGTCCATTTAGTGCAGGGATGATTTTTATGAGTTGCTTTATATGGTATTTTTTTAGGTTGAGTTCCAGTCATTAAATGAGCAGTACAAAGCATTTGCGCACTTTCAAGTATCATTTTCACAACATGCTTGTCACATAACATGCGTGCTGCCTTTCGCGGATTTTTATTAAGAACAAAGATATTCATTTTTATTGATTATTTCTTATAGAAATAATAGTTTTTAGGGTTTTCCCTTTATTCATTTATACTATCCACAACCAATTCAAAACTCCAGCAAAACCAACCCATAATAAATAAGGCAATAAAAGCCAGGTAGATGTTTTGTTAATCTCATAGACGTGAGCCATTATTAAAATAATAGAACCCCCTAACATAATTAATTCTGTAAATGCTAATAAAGGATTTTGAAGTCCAAAAAACAAATAACTCCAAAGAGCATTTAATATTAAATTAAGTCCAAATACAAAAGCCACTATCTTTTTTTGATTTTTATTTGCATTTGTCCAAGCAAAATATAAAGACAGGGCTATAAGAAAAAACAAAATATTCCATACAATAGGAAAAACATAATTTGGAGGAGTAATTGCAGGACGATTTTGAACATACCATTCAGAATTTGTTACAGGAGATGTAAACAAACTTCCAATAAATGCAGTTCCAAATACAATTATTAAACATATAATTAAAATCTTCCAGTTAATTACTCTTTTTTTCATAATTTTTTAAGAGATATGTTGTTTTTAATCTTTCCCCCTCTTAAAAATTAAGCAATGTTTTAAATAACTAATTCTATAGATTATTAAGATTTATCTTGGGTGGCTCCCCCGCCTACACATTAAAATATGTGGATTACGATCCTCAACAAAAGAAGAGAAAATCTCTAGTAATTAAGGTTAATCTGGTGATGAAAAAAGCAAAAAGCCTAACATTCAGTCATCTTAAATTGAATACAGGGGGCGAAAAAGAAAACATATTATTAAACTTAGCAAATATTAAAAGGATTATGTTAATAATAGAATATAATTTCCTCTAATATATTAAAAATTTATCTATTATTTAAATAAGAATAAACAATATTTTCAATAGTTCTATTTGCATTATATAATAAAAAATATAATTCTACTTTCTTTGCATTTCTTTCTTTAGATATTAACTTAGATAAATATTCTTTATTATCTTCATTTTCCTTCCATATATTTAAAATTTTTAATGTTTCTTTTTTTTCAATATTATCTATAAGGTTTTTAAGCCTCTCATTTAATTTTTTGATTATAATCCTCTTTCTTAAACCTTAAAAACTCCAACTATTTATTATAATATGATAGAAGTTGAAATCAGAGGAAAAATTGAAAATTTTGACAATACAATAAAAAAATTTAGAAAAAAAGCTAAATTTATTAAAGAAAAAAAGAGAATATCTTTTGTTTATTTTAGAGGCCAGGTCAATAGAGATGTAAGAGAAATAAGAGATGATCCTGTTGATCTAAGAGCAAGAATTACTAATAAACAAGCAGAACTTGTTTTAAAATATGGTCAATGGGGGACTGAAGAAAACAGACAGGAAATTGTTATTCCAATAAAATTAGAGAATTTTGAAGATTCTATAAATTTTCTTAAATATTTAGGATGGCATACTGGAGTGATAACTTTATCAGATACTTTTGTTTTTGATTATAAAGGAATTGAATTTTCTTTAGTAAAAAATAAGATTTATGATTATTTTGAGGCAGAAATACTTATAAACAAAAAAGGAAAAATTGAAGAATCTAAGAAAAAAATATTAAATGCAATAAAAGAATTAAATCTAAAAGTGATTGATGAAGAAGAATTTATGGATTTTTTAAATTCCCTTAATAATGAAAAAAATTTACAGTTTGATTTTCAAAAACAATCATTTAAAAAAATAAAAAAGAGATTTAATGAATACTTTTAATACCCTACTTTTACTTTCTCTATTAACTAGAAAATTGATAAGGTTTTAAAAATAAGTTAACAAAAACATAATAAAAAAATAAAAAGAAAAAAAATTCTTAAGCTTATTTAAACCTTATTTAGAACTAATTATTCAAACTAAAATCTTCTTTTATTAAAATTCCTTTTTGGTCTATTTTCTCTATCTTCCATTGGTCTAGCTTCATTAACCTTCAATTCTCTACCTTCTACTTCTTTACCATCCATTTCCTTAACAGCTTTTTGCGCGTCAGCTTCATCTTTAAAAGTTACAAAGCCAAATCCTTTAGATCTTCCAGAAAACTTATCTGATATAATAACTGCTTCTTCAATTTCTCCAAACTTAGAAAATTCTTTCTTAAGGTCTTCTACAGTCATATTGAACGATAAATTCCCAACATATATCTTATTACCCATTCGATTTCTAACTCCTTATATTTATTTTCTGAAGAATAAGTTCTGTTCTATCAAACAACAAACTATCCTAACAGATTAAAAAATTGAATTAAGAAGGGTATTTAAATCTTCTTATAGGTTATTTAAATATTTTTTAGAATAATAAAAAAAGAAAAAAAACTAACTAACTTATTTTCCATTTTGACTTTTTGTTTTTACATTTATTCTTCTTTCTTTTCTTCTGACTCTTCATCTGTTTCTTCAGATTTAGGTGCTTCTGTTTCAGATTGTGTACCCACATCTCTCATTGGTCTTGCTTCATTTACTTTCAATTGTCTTCCGCCAACTTCTTTTCCATCCATTTCTTTGATTGCTTTTTCAGCAGAAGCTTCATCTTTAAAAGTTACAAAGCCAAATCCTTTAGATCTTCCAGTGAATTTATTTGCTATAACAATAGCTTCTTCAATTTCACCAAACTTTTCAAATTCTTTCTTAAGATCCTCAAGAGTCATACTAAAAGGTAAATTACCAACATATATTTTATTACCCATTCGATTTCTAACTCCTTATATTTATTTTCTGAAGAATAAGTTCTGTTCTATCAAACAACAAACTATCCTAACAGATTAAAAAATTGAATTAAGAAAGGTATTTAAAGTTATTCCTTTGTTTTCTTTGGTGCATAAGTGGTTGGTAATATTAATTGGATGGAAATATTATCTGTTTTTTCCTTATTTTTTGTTTGGGAGAATTATTTTAATCCAACTCTTTTAATTGTTCATGAATTTCTAATTGTTTTTTATAACTCAAAAATAAAGAAACAGGTAAATAATTAATTGTTATTCTCTGCCCCTTTTCATTTACAAATGTTTTTTCTTTAGCAGGTTCTATTTCCCCTCTTTTTATTTTCTCTAGATTTTTCTGTCTTTTATCATACCATTTATCAATTAAACTCATTTTACTTTTTATTCCTCTTACTGAAACCTATTAAAAATCCCTCCAATTGCAATTACTATAATTATCACAGGAATCCAAGGAATATTTATTACTAAATATCCTAACTCATCTAATAATGCTGCAATCCCAAATAAGAATATAATTGTCCAGAATATAGGAAACTTTTGTTTTATCATAAATAAAATAAAAAATTAGAATATATAAATTTATCTTTACTTAACATCCACTATTTTGACTTTGAATTTTAAATCATGTCCTGCTAAAGGATGATTTAAATCAATTGTTACTTCTTCTTTTCCTACTTTAACAATTTTTGCTGGAAATTGTCTTCCATCAGGTGTTCCTAACATTAAAATCATTCCTTCTTTAGGCTCTTTGTCTTGTGGAAGTGATTTTCTTGGAATTTGTTTTTGCAGTTCTTTTTTAGGCTCACCATATGCATCTTTTGATTTTATAGTAAATTCTTTTTCTTCGCCTTTTTTCATTCCTTCTACATTTTTCTCAAAACTAGGCAATACTTTGCCTGCCCCAATTTCCATTTCTAATGGTTTTTGTTCACCATCTCTATTAGTAGTGTCAAATATTCTTCCGTCTTCTAACTTTCCTTCATATTCTATTTTTATCTTTGATCTTTGTTTTATTTTCTTTTCAGCCATTTTACACAATGCGAAATTTAATTAGAATAAGCTAATATGAATTCTACCTATTCTTGATAATTAGCTCAATAAAAGAGGGTTTTTAAGTGTTTTGCTACAACATATTAAATTTCTATTCCTTTTTCTTTTAACTTATTTTTTAATATTCTGATTAATTTAGGGTCATTTTTTATATAAATATCTGGAATATCTAGAACCATAATTTCTTTATTTTTAGCTTCTGGATATATTTTTAAGATAATTTTTTTATGATTTCTTTCCATTACTATAATCTTATCAGCCCATTTTATAGATTGAGAATTAATAGGCTTTTCTGATAATATATTTGTTCCTGCAGATTTTGCTTTATATTTATCAGAATTTTTAACTAAATTTTCAGCAGTAGGGCTTCTCTGTAAATTAGCTGTACAAACAAATAATAATTTTTGCTTCATCATCAAAAATAAATCTATTTTTTATGTTTAAAATATTCTATTTGTTTAAATCTTTTCATAACTTTGCTGTAATTTGTAGGTTTAACAAGAATTTTTTTCTTATCATGATTTAATAATCTCCATTTATAATTTCTAACAGAGCCTTTAAAATTTTTCTTTCCTTTATAATCTTTCCATCTAGGATTTTTTCCAGATTTAGGTTTATATTGGATTACCATTTTCTTCTCTTTTTTCTTTTAATTATTTTAACCTTTTTTATAATCACTAATTAATTAAAATATAAAAAAATTATCGGTAAGATTTGGCACGTTTTCGCCTCGCCTTACTATCACCAGGTTTATATTGTTCTTTTCTTCTTGTATCTGCAATTAATAAATGTCTGTCATAATTTAAATATGCTTTTCTTAGATTTTGATTTTTAGTAAATTTAACAATTGCTTTACTTATTGCTAATCTACCAGCTTCTATTTGTCCTTCATTTCCCCCACCTTTTACATTAATTTTAATATCAAAATTTAATTTATCTGTGTCTAAAACTTGTTTTGCAATTATTAATGGTTCTTGTAATCTTAATTTTCTTAACATAGAAAGATGTTCAATATTTCTATTATTAAATATAATTTTTCCATTTCCAGGCATAATCATTGCTTTTGCTATTGCTCTTTTTCTCTTTCCTGAAACAACAATTTTATTTGTTTTTTCTATCATTTTAATTATAGATTTGTTTTAATGTTATATATGAAGTATTTTTTTCTTTACCTGCTTTAATTTTTTTCTCTTTTTCAAATTCTATAGGTATCTTATTATAGCATCTAACTCTTTTTAATGCTTGTTTTCCCCTTCCTTTTCTATGCTCTGGAATCATCCCCCTTATTGTTCTTTTTAATATTTTTTCTGGATTTTTTGAAAATTTTGGTCCTTTTTGACTGTCTCCAACTTTTCTTCTTTTTGCATAATAATTTTCTTGTATTTTTCTTTTCTTACCTGTTACAATAACTTTATCAGAATTTACAATAGCAATTTTCTTTCCTTTTAATATTTGTTTAGCAACATAACTAGCTAATCTTCCAAGTATTGCTTTTTCTCCATCTATTATTATATCTGCTTTAAATTTTTGTTTCATTTTACTAAAGGAATTTTTTTAATTCTATCTTCACAATCATCCCAAAATAAATAATCTACAAATCCATTATATTTTTGAACTAATGAATTATATATCTCTTTTAATGAACTGTGAATTTTGATTTTTTGGCCTTTATTTTCACTTAATATTTCTCTAAAAATTGGATTTGCATTTTTATTTTCTGAGATTTTCTCTAAATCTTCTCTCTTTACTTTAAATGTTGATTTCATTTTATTATTTTTATACCCTGAAAACCAGGATTTTTATTTAATTCTTCTAATATTGTAACAATTTCTCCTTTAAATTTTTTTAATTTTTCTTTTGCTGATTCAGAAAAACCTAATGCAACAACTCTTATTTTTTTACTGACATTTCCAACACCCAAAACTTTTCCAGGAACAAGCACAGTGTCTCCTTCTTTTGTTTCTTGTTCAATTTTATCTAAATTAACTATAATTCTTTTTCTTGTAGGTTGAGATAAAATATTTGCAATTTCCAACCATTTACTATTTTTTTTACTAGCAACTATAGTTTCCACTAATCTATTATTTGTTTTTCTTTTTAATTGTTTACCTATCTTTGTCTTTGTTTTCATTTTTATTTTATCCCTCTTAGAAAAATGAAGGCTTGAAAATTTTTAATTTTCATTTTATTTTTTAATTATTAAATCTTATTTTAATTTCGCAAGAAGTATGTTGACTTCCTGCTAACGCTGAGTATCTCAACTCGCAGTTAAAAATGCGAGTTATCAAAGGTTTATAAATGTTTTTAAACTATTAATTATTGACAAATTTATCAGTCATGAACCTAACTTAAAGGGAAGTGACTAAGAAAACCTTGGTTGTCTTAAAAAGCGGGAATGCCGGAGTGGTCAAACGGAACAGACTCAAAATCTGTTGGCTTAGTGCCTACAAAGGTTCGAATCCTTTTTCCCGCATTTTAATTCTTATTTTATTTCGAACCTGTAAGGTTTGAATCAC
>CAZPQF010000023.1:0-10958 GCA_964588735.1 Candidatus Woesearchaeota archaeon | reverse complement strand
CTTTGGATTTGTTGGTTTTAACATTTTATTATTAGATACCTCGCCCTTTAGGGCGGAGTTTTTCATTTTTTTTAAATTATTTATAATTTATGGTGTAATTTAATTGATTCTGGAAATTTATCATATGCTCTGACTATAAAGTTAAATGGAGAATAGAGAAGTCTTAATCTTGAGATACCAATAAACATTTTTAATGGAACTATTACTACGTTTATTTTAGAGCCAACCCTATCTTCCCAAATAGTAGGGTGTTCTTTAATTTTAAATCCTTTTTTCCAAAAACTATAAAGTATTTCCACATCAAAGGCCCAGTTAGTTATATTAATCTCTGGAGCTATTTTTTTCATACTTTTTGCCTTAAATAATTTAGCACCACACTGTGTATCTGTATAAGGAATCATAAATATACTTCTCACTAAAAAATTAAAACCCCTGCTCAATATTCTTCTTAAAATACTTTGTTTTATTTTTACTTCAGAATTTTTTTTCCACCTATTTGCAATTATTCCATCATAATCATTAATATTTTCAATTAAATTAAAAAAAGCTTTAGGAATAGTAGCCATATCTGCATCTATAAATCCAATTAAACTATTTTTTTCATTTTTTAAACTATCTTTAAATCCTTCAATAACTGCAAAACCTTTTCCCCCTTGTTCAAATTCTAAATGTCTAACTTCCTTGTATTTTTTACTATATTTTTTAACTATTTCAGGAGTTGTATCAGTACATGCATTTAAAATTATTAATATTTCAAAATCTAATTTTTTCTTTTTTTTCAGTTTTTTAAAAAAATTATAATAACTCTCAATAGTATTACTAATTCTAATTTCTTCATTATAAGCAGGGATGATTATACTAATTTTTTCCATTTTTACTAAACTTTACAAGAATTAAGCTACCTAAAAACATTATTGTGTTAGATAACATAAGTGCTTTTGAAAACTCAAGAATACTGGAATTAAAAATACTTAATAAGCTTATTTGAACAATAAAGAATATTGTCAAGAGGTAATAATTATTTAATTTATTTGTTGAGAGTCCATATAAAATAATTAAATTACTAAAAGATAACATAGAAAATGCAATTCCTACCCAGACTAGAGAATTAGCAACACTGATATAATCAGCACCAAATAATATTCTTATAACTAATTCTGGTAAAAAATAAAATACTATAACTGCAGCTAAACATAGAACCCCCATTATTAAACCAGCTTTTTTCAATAAATAAGTGGTTTTTTCTTTTTTTTCAAAACCTTCAGTAGTTAGAGGAAACATAACTCTTCCTATTGCTACGGTCCCAAAAAAAACTATTTTACCTAACATAGACAATACAGAGTATTTTCCAGCTAATTCATCTGTAAAAAATCCTTTTGCTAATAAAACATCTAAACTTAAAACTAAAACCACTATTACCATGGAATATAAAAATTTAATAAATCTTTTTTTAGAAACATCTATTTTTATCTGTTTTTTATTTTTTAAATCTAATATATCTTTATTATAATAAAAAGCAATTATCAAAGCATAAATAAAACCCATTAAAAAACCAATCATAGCTCCATAAACTTTTAATCCCAATACCACTAAACTAACCCCTACAATTATCTTAGTTAAAGATTCTGTGATATATGTTGCCCCCAAATATTTGAATTTTTTTCTTCCTTGTAAAACTCCCCTTAATATTGGCAGGGATATAGCAAGAAAAATAGCTAAATTCGTCATAATAATTAATCCAAGATTTATTTTAAGAAAATCTGATAAAAAGAAAGATATCGGCATCATTATTAAAAACAAGATTAATGAAACCTTAAATCCTAATTTTAAACTTTTAATAGCAAGTGTTTTTATTTTCTTTTTTTCTCTTCTTATATTATAAATAGGAACATATTTTGATATAAAAAATACAATTGTTTCTTTTGGAATTCCATAAATATATGTTAAAGAAATTAATGCTGCCATAGAACCATACCCGCTTGGTCCTAATAATCTTGCCATAGAAAAATGAAAAATCCAATTTAAAAAATTAAAAATTCCCATCATCATCAATAAAATAAAACTTCCTTTAAACAATTCATCTAAAAATATTTTTTTTAATATCTTGTTTTTCATTTTCCCTTAGTTTACATTAAAAATATATGTTCTCTAAATATTAAAATCCCTAAAACAATTATTAATATTTGAAAAATATTTATTAATAAAACAACATCTTTCTCATAAACTTTTTTACTTGGTTTAATTTTTTTTAATAAAAATATAGACAAATGTTCTAATCCATATATTTTATTATAATTTAAATCTAAACTACCATCTTTATTTGGTTTGCCAAAAGATTGTTTTTTTAAACCCCCTCTTAATTTTAAGAAAGTTTCCAGAATATAAGGAATAAAAAAGAAAACAGCAATTCTTTCCATATCCCCTAATATTGCCATAATTGCTATTAATGCTCCAATACTATAAGTCATAGAATTGCCTGGAAAAACTTTTGCAGGATATTTATTAAATATATAAAAAATAATCAAACTTGCTATCATGCATAAACAAATTAATGAGAGCCATGTATGTCCAATAAAAAAAGTTACAAATCCTATTCCTGTTAAAATAATAATACCTTGACTTGCTTCTAATCCATTAAATCCTGCTAAAAAATTATATGTAATTGAAGTGCCAATTATTCCTATAGGAATTGCTAATAAAGGATATAATAAACCAATATCAATACCATTTAACAGAGGAAGAGTAATTTCTGATTGTCCTGCATTTATTACAATTAAAGGAATAGAAGCAAAAAAAGCAAGTAATAATCTTGACCATTTATTCATACCCCCATGTCTCCAACCTAAAAAATCATCTACAATACCCATAAGTGTTAAAATTAAAATAGAAGTTAATAATGCAAAAATTTCAATTATTTTTGCTAAATCATTAAGATAAAAAGTTTTAATAGCAATATAACTTAAAACCCCGATAACAAAACCCGCCATAACACACACTCCTCCAGATGCAGGTATTTTTTTGCTTTTTCTTTTAACATAAATTTTATTCATATCTTTCCATAAAAACCCTATTTTCTTCATTTTTTTTATCCACCACGGCAGACTTACTAAGGTTACAAACATGCTTATTGTAATAGATAAAATCAATATTAATCTCATTTTACTTAATTTATACTTACCTTATATTTTTCAAAAAAGAGCTATTTTTAACTATTTGTATGCTCTATTAATAAATTCCAGGTTTTGCTTGTTCTAGTTCTTCAGAAGGATATTTTTTTTCTAAATATTGAGGAATTATTTGAATATTAGATGGATAATTTATATTCCAGATTTTTATTGGACCTTGAAATCCATTATAATGTAAGAATTCTCCAACTTCTATTCCCTGCTCTCTTAAATTTGATACAAATTCAGAACTTTGTGTATGTGCTAATTTAAAATAAGTTCCTTGATTAAATAAATATAATCTTGCTAAATTACTATCAATTGTTCTAGGGCTTAAATATAGTGCTGCTCCTTGTTCATTAATCCTAAATCCTTGAGTTTGATCTAATGAAGGATATATAAAAATACCTGCTTTTATTCCATCTGAAAATTCATATAATTTGTTGTTAGCATAAACATATTTTAAAGGAATTCTATACTGCTGATTATTATAAAAATAAATTCCTTCTGCCTGCAATATCTTTCCTTCAGGAGATTTTTTTAATAATACTGCTCCACATATTGCTTTTTTTGCAGGTAAAAATACTTTTCCTGTTTCTCCTTCAAATTCATAGATTATATCTTCATCTAAAGGAGTTCCTCCTTGATATACTACAGTTGTTTGATTATTTGTTTCTTGTGTTTGGCTTTGATCTAATAAAAATGTTGATATCCAAGAATATCTATCATAATTTTCGTCTGCTCCAATACTTGAAAATGCAGGATATTTTCCAATATCAGTAGAATCAATTAATAAATGAGTTGCATTATGAGTATATAAAAATCCCAAAGCTTCTGTTTCACTTTTTCCAGTTAATACATGTCTTCCTAATAAATGATTCCAATAAACAATAGCATTTCCCCCATCTAAAACAGTTGCTCTATTACCAATACTCTGCAGCCAATAACCATAATCCCACCAATGAGCAAAAACAGTCCCTCCTTTAAATTCTTCATTTTCTATAAGTGTTGGGGGGGTATTTTCTCTAACCCATTGCATAGCTTTTTGCCATTGCCATTGATAAGTCCCAGGAGCAAAATTTTCTGCACTTGCTTTTATTCCTTTATAATAAAAATTAAAAGTATATAATAAAGAAATAACTACAACAATTAAAATTACCCATTTAATTATTCTCATTAAATCATCTTTTTCTTTTTTTGAAATGTCATAAAGTTTAACAGAAAAACAAGCTACTGCTACTGGAGAAACAGCAGCTAAAAACATGATTAATCTTACAGCACCTCTTGCACCAATTATTCCTAATGTTAAGACAATAAAATAAAGTATATATCCTATATTAAATTCTTTTAAAACAGATAATTCTTTTTGTTTATATCTTTTCCAGTAAAAATAAGCAAAACTAAACACAAACACAAAAACTCCAAAAAAGTAAAATAATACACTCATAGTATTTGTTCCATTAAATAAAATTCCCATTAATCTTTTACTTCCAGAATATCTACTAAATATAATTGAAATTAAAAATATTGTATAAGCGCTTGTTAAAATAACCCTCTCTTTTTTTCTCATTTTTTTAATTAATAAATTAAATAAAAATATTGTTCCTATGAAGAAAATCCAAAAATATAATGGAATTCCTTTTATAACTGGACCAAAATTATTTGCCCATCCTTCAAAATAAGGTTGCGCATTTTCTGCAACAGTAAAACTAAACCTTGTTTCAGAAGGTTCTATTAATGCATTAGATACTTCATTTATCTGGCTAAATAAAAAACCAGGACCAAATATTAATGATGCTAATATAATTAAGATTACACCTGAAACCACTAATGAAAGAATTCTATTTGGAAGTTTTGTTTTTCTTTTTAATTTAATAGTTATTTTTTCTTTTATTGGTTCTATTTTAAATAATAATAAATCAATAATAAAAATACCAAGAACAGCAAATGCTAATCCAGTAGTTGTAGAAGATAATAAATTAACTATTGTGTATCTTGTAGAAAAAGGACGCATTATCAAAAATGATGATATTAGCCAAATAGTGTATATTGTAAATTCTCTTTTTTTGACCTTCCCTAAAATAAAAGCCATTAACATAGAGATAGAAAGTGTAATAAAAATAAACATAACTCCTCCCCATATTAAACCCATACATGCTGTTGCAATACCTGTTAATAGTGCAAATAAATATGATTTTTTTATTGTTTTAGATTCAAGTGCTGAAAGGAAAAAATAAAATGCTATGAACATAAAGAAAAATCCAGCAGATTCTTTTTCTGGAATTCCTGCAATTGTCCTTGATAATAGAGAAGGCATTACAATAAAAAAAGCACTTGCAATAAGAGCAATAATATTTTTTGTTCTTTTATTTTCTTTATAAAATATTTTTCTTGTAAATAGAAAAAAAGCAATAGTTGTAAAAGCAAACATTATTGTAGGAAATAATATAGCAGCATATGTAACAGTTATGTCCTTAAAAATATTCAAAAAATAATAAAACCAAGTAATCATATATGCAAGTAATTTCATTTCTCCAGCAGTATTAAATCCTAAGGGAACATTCCTCATCATATCAATAGTCATTAAAGAACCATGCTTAACAATATATTTTGCCCATCTTAAGAATAAAAAAGGATCTAAATCAGGGCCTAATGTCCATGAATTTGTTGTTATATCTTTTAATTTATCTATGTTTCTTGTTCTTATGTAAAATCCTAAAAAAGTTATTACTGCAAGTATGATATAATAAATAAGATTACCTTTAAACAAAGTTTTAACTTTTTCTTTTCTTTTTTCAATTATATCCTGTTCAACAGAATAATCTATATCTTTTTTTTCAATTTCCATTTATTTTTTCAATTTTATTTATTGTGATTCTTGCTGGCTTCTATCAATTTCTCCTAATTCTTCTAATAATTCATCTGCATTTTGTTGTTCTATTATTGTTTTATTTCTAGAACAATAAGGACATTTTATTGGAATCATTTTACTTTCAAATTTATAACCACAATTTTTGCAATAAAGCTTTACCATTTTAAATTTACTATATCTCTATGTTTTTAAAAATTTATATTTTCCATTTAAAATAAATAAGGTGTTACATATACTTCAATAAGTGCTGCAAATATTAAAACAAACAATGAAAACACCAATAATATTATTGAATTTTGCAATATTCTCCAAAATTTTTCTCCTTGAAATTTATATTTAATTACTCCTATACTAATCATTCCTCCAGCTAAAGCACCTATAAAATAAGCTGCTATTTCAGGAAATCCATGAATCATATATCTGGCTATTCCAAGTGGAATTTTTGTTATTTCAAATCTTGTAAAAATTCCAATAGCACTTGCAATAACACTTGCATTCCAAGCTAATATAAATATGGCTCCGGCCCCAAATATTAATGAAAATATAAGGGTGAACATTAATACATATACATTATTTTCTAGAATTAAAATAGTCTTTGAGAAATTTGTAGCAGCACCAGTTGTTTTTGAAGCTTTTTCTAAATTATATTGTGCAACACAATCTTCTAAACTTCCAGGAGAATTAATCATACAATAAGTGGATACTTGTGCTTCAAATAAATGAGTAGAAGGCATCATAATATACCAAAATGAAAATGCAATAATAAAACCAAGAAAAAGCCACATAAATGCAGCTAATGCATCTGAATGAGCCTTCATAACATTCCAATAACCAAGTATTGTTTCATCTTCTTCTTGTTCTAATTTGATTACAAAATACATAAAAGGAAGAGAAAACATAACTGTAAATGTGACCAATATCATTCCAGAATATTTAACCAAAACCGGATCTCCTGCAAAAATCCATTCTACTAATAAAACTGCAAGAGATGCATAAATTAATCCTATAAAAAACATCTCCCAAGGCCGTCTCTCTGCTTTTTTTGGATTTACAATACTTTCTAACATAATTAATTTAAGAGAGGGGTATATTTAAATATTCTTTTAAAGAATAAAGTGCAGTGTATTATCGTTGATAATATTTTTTAAGTTTTAAAGCGGGATTATAGAGATGTGAAAAGTTGAATATTACAATAAAAGTCTTAAGATATTTATTATTAACATTATTAACAAATTATTAACATCAACACATTTTTATATTCTGTTTAATTATTCTTTTTAACATGGCAAAAAAGAGATTTGATAAAATTATTAATGATATAAAAGAAATAAAAGTTCAAGGAGCAGACACAGTTACTAAAGCAGGAATAAAAGCTTTTTTATTACAACCAGATAAAAAATCTGCAAAGAAAATTCTTTCTGTTAGGCCTACAGAACCAATGCTGCAGTTTGCAATTAAAAGATTATTAAAATCAAAAAAACCAAAAAAAGAAGCAAAAAAAATTTTGAAATTTTTAGAAAAATCAAAAAAGAAAATTGCAAAAAAAGGAGCAAGATTAATAAAGAATAACATGACAATATTTGTTCATTGTCATTCTACTACTGTTCTTGCTATTTTAAAAGAAGCAAAAAAAAGAAAAAAGAAATTTACTGTTTTTACAACTGAAACAGACCCTCTTTTACAGGGTAGAAAAACAGCAAGAGAACTTGCAAAGCAGGGAATAACTGTTATTCATGTTCCAGATACTGCAGTAGAATATTCTTTAACTAAATCAGATATTTTTTTATTTGGAGCAGATGCTTTAACTAAAAAAGGGATTTATAATAAAATAGGAACTTCTATGTATTCAAAAGTTGCTAGTTTGCATAAAACAAAATGTTATTGTGCAGCTTCTGTTTTAAAATTCTCTAAAAAAAAGCCAAAAATAGAATTCCGTCCTGGAAAAGAAGTTTGGTTAGAGAGAATTAAAAAGATTGTTGTTTTAAATCCTGCATTTGATTTTACTAATAAAAAATATATCAAAGCTATTATCTCAGAATTTGGCATAACTTCTTATAAAGAATTTTTAAGAAAAATTAAAAAATTTAAATTATGATTGCTGTTGTGATTGGATTGTTCCAAGTATTTTCTCTAAATCTTTGTTAATTTTATCCAAATCTTCTAACAATGATTTTTTAACTTCATTTAATCTTTGACTTTGCTGGAAAATTAATTTTTTTGTATCTTCTATGTTTTTCTTCACAAAATTTTTTTCCCCCACATTGACAAACAAATTATCTTCTTTTATTTCTGATTTAATAAAAATTCCTTTTGCTACTTGTGCTAATATTTCTTTTCCCCTGCCACTTTTTAATTCATTTAACTCAGTTTCAAATACTCTCATTTCACTTATTTGCCGGTCTATAGCAGTTATTTGCTGCTGTATTTGTTCTGCTTGCTGTTGCAAAACACTTAATTGTATTAAATATTCCTGATTATTTTGTTCTGTCATAAGAAAAAGCAATTAAATAACCTTAAAAATCTTTCTAAAGATAATACTTGAGACAATACTTGTCCCAATATAATACCATAACCAGCTTCCAGCAATACTTGATTCAGCATATGTTCCTCTTATCCAAAAAAAGATTAAAATTAAAGGAAGAAAAGTATAAAGCATAGGTTTCATAGAATGTTTCATTAATTCCATACTACATTCCATTATTTCTTTATTTACTTTAGATAACTCTTCTGGATTATTTTTATTTTCTTTTACTCTAATATTGCATGCTTTTTGTATTTCTTTTAATTCTTTCATTCTATTTTGGTCTGTAACATATTTTGTAACAAGAGTCATTATCAAAGTTATCGCTGCAGAAATAATTATAACACTTAAAACAGGATTTGCTATTACCCACTCTTTTAATATTTCTAACATTTTATTAAGTAGAATATTTTGTTTTTAAAGCTTCCTAAAATTAATAATAATAATAAAATTAATCTTTAGTAGTTTATTTTCTTCTGTAGATGCCATAATAGAGCAAGATTTATATTTCATATAACTATATACTATTTATCAATTAAAATTATAGTAAGAATATTAATAATACATGAAATTTTTTCTAAAGTTATTATTTATTTTATAATGTAAACTTATCAGAATTATTAAAATTTTAATTATCCAGAAATCTAGCCAACTTAACTCATAAATTTCCGCATCATTGGGTTCATATCAACTTGGTGTTGTTGAACTATATTTTGATAAAATTGATACATAATCATAATCACTAATAATACAGCAGTTCCACTTACTAAAGCTCCTGTTAAATCAGCAAAAGCTGCTAAAAATCCAATAGCTGCACCACCCATTATTGTTAAAGGCAATATATATCTATTTAATATGCTTTCTAAAACTCTTTCATCTTTTCTAAATCCGGGAATTTGTAATCCAGAAGATAAAATATTATGTGCTTGACTTGATGCATCCATACCACTTGTTTTTACCCAAAATACTGCAAATATTGTGGCAAATAACATAAAGAAAAATATATGAGATATTCCCTGCAAGATATGTTTAAATGTTAATGCTTGGTGAATTGCTAATCCTATTAAATTACTTGAAGAAACCCAAAATGCTAATCCAGAAACAGGTTGTCCTTCTACAAATCCTCCTAAAATTGTAGGGCGTCCCAACCAATTTTGTAATAATCCCCCAAATAACTGCATATTAGCTATTAGGGCAGCTGTTAATATAACAGGAATAACACTTGCATAGAAAAATGATAAAGGCCATCTAATTCCATAACCTCTTAATCTATCAAAACTTAATGGGACTTCTACTTTTAATGATTGAGCCCAAACCACTATTAAAAATATTAATACAGTAACTGCAATAGCTGCAAAAGCATCATAAAATCCTATAGTATTTCCTGTTATTAATGAATTAATTAAAACTAGAACCCTGCCACTATATTCTATTGTTCCTTCTTTACCAATAAACTGAAATGCTCTTGTAAATAAACTCCAGCTAACTCCTGCTGCAATAAATAATGAAACACCAGAACCAAAACCCCATTTTTGTGTTACCTCATCCATAAATACTATTGCTAATCCACCTAATATTAATTGGAGTATAACCATAAAGGTAAATCCAGGTGCTGCTTGAAGTCCTTTCATTAACACATAAATACATGCTTCAAATATCACAAAAAAGAAAACCATTAGTTTTTGCAAACCCTGAAAAAACTTTTTTCCTTCAGGTGTTGAAGTATCAATGTCTAAAATTTTGCTTCCTACCAATAATTGCAAAATAATAGAAGCCATTACAATAGGACCAATACCTAATGATATAATAGAACCAAAATTTGTTCCTAATATAACTGCTAAATATTCAAATCTTTCTAAAGCATTATTTGCTAGTCCATATAATGAAATATTCGCAAGAATAAAAAATGAAACTAAAATAATTAATGTCCATTTTAATTTTGTATTAAAATCTAATTTTTTTTCTACAGGCGGTGTAACTTCAGGTAAATTATGTAATATTGCTCTCAAGTCCATATTAAGACTCCTCTTTTATATTTTTTTTATCTTCTTCAGACTTTTTAATATTTTTCTTTTCTTTTTTTTCATTAGTCAATTCTAATTTACCCCCTGCTTTTTCAATTTTTTCTTTTGCAGTTTTAGAAGCAGATTTAACTTTAATAATTAAATTTTTAATATTTTTTTCAATATTTCCTTCACCCAAAATTTTAAAATTTTCTAAATTTAATTGCTTTTTATTTTCATTTTTTTCTAATAATCTGTCAATATCCCTGACATTTAAAACATTATTTTTCTTTTTTGCTGTTTTTCTGCTGGTTACACCCTTTCTTCCAAAATAATTGTTTCCGTATAATTTAATCACAAGACTTTTTTTATGGTCTGCTCTTTTTCCACTTCCAGAC
>CAZPQF010000022.1:0-11091 GCA_964588735.1 Candidatus Woesearchaeota archaeon | reverse complement strand
ATCTACATCTATTAAAGCAAGTGAAAAATTTCTTTTAACTTTATCATGTATTTCTATATTTAATAAATTATCTTGTGTCTGCAATATTAAAGAACTTCCTGCTTTTGCTCTTCTTAATACAGATTTTAAATTATCTAGATTAATTCCTAATACTTCCCCTTTACTTTCATATTGGCTAAATCCTGTAGAAGGTAGTTTAAAATTAACCAAAGCCACATTTGCAGGATCTATAGCAGTAATACTCATACCATCTGTATTTGCTTTTATTTTAACTTCTGTTACTAATTCAGAAATAATACTTACTACATCTGAAAGTATCTGAGGATTATCTAATTTTGCCAGCATTTTGATTATAGATAAAACAACAGTCTTATTTTTAAGGTTTGTTGTGGTTGAGATATAGATTTAAGCTCGCTTCGCTCGCTTCTTTATTATTGTCTTTTTATAAATTAGTCTTCCTAGCTTATTTTAAGATAATTTATATTAATATTTAGATATTTGATTAAACATAACTTAAAAATCTGCTGAAATATTGATAATTAAACTTTTTTAAACTTTTATTATCTAAACTCATTATATCTAGTTTTACAACTAATTATTTAAACTATTTAAAAAATCATAAATTTGGAAAATCATAAGATTTTATTTCACACCATAAAATCTTATAAATATCTAACTCATAAGTAAAATATGTCTGAAACTAATTTTAAAGAAAAAAGAATAAGAACAATAACTATATCTTATTATTCGAGAGAAGATATTAAAAAAGCAATATTTGAATTTTCTCAAGATAGAGAAACAATTCCAAGGTATTTTGAAGGTTTTGGAAAACGTCCAGATGTTTTAGAATATGAATCAGATATTTTTGAATTAGCAAAAAAAGGAGCAACAAGTTTTCATTGTTCTCAGGAATTATGGGAAAATCCCAGAGAAATTTCCACAAACCTAACAAAAGAACAATTTAATGAATTAAGAAAAGGATGGGATTTATTAATAGATATAGACAGCAAATATCTTGACTATAGCAAAATTGCTACAGAATTAATTATTGAAGCATTGAAATTTAATGGAATTAAAAATATAGGATTAAAATTTAGTGTTGTAGGAAATACCCCAATTCTTATAAGAAGAGATAATAAAATTAAATTATTATCAATCTCTAAAGTAATTGATTTATTTAAAAAAGATAAAAAAATAGAAGTATTATCTTTAGATAAAAATAAAAAACTTAAATTTTCAAAGATTTATGATTATTTAAAGCATAAAGATAAATTATATGAAATTTATCATACCCAAAGTAAAATTCCTATAAAAACCACAGGGCACCACTCAGTTTTTATTTGGGATAAAGGAGCAATTATTAAGAAAAAAGTAAAAGATATAAAAGAGGGAAATTTTTTAATAACTTTTAATTTAAATAATAACCCTTTTGAATCTAAAAATTTAGAGATAATTAATAAATTTCAATTAGGAAGAAATAAGTATTCTAAAAAGATTATTAATAGAAAGATCAAACTCACTTCAGATTTAATGCGTTTAATAGGGTATTTTCTAGCAGAGGGGCATGTTACAAATATAATTAATCAAGTTGGATTTAGTTTTAATAAAAATGAAGAAGAATATATATCTGATGTTAAGAATCTTTTATCTTCAATAACAAAAAGGCGAATATCTATAAGACACCCAAATCCAAATTCAACACAAATTTTAATTCATTCAAAAGAATGGGCAACTTTTTTTGATAATTTTTGTGGAAAGAAAAAAGATAAACACCTTCCAAATTTTTCATGGACTCTTCCAAAAGAATTATTTTTAGAAATGCTTAAAGGGTATATAAGAGGGGATGGATACAAAATAGGAAAATATGCTATTATTATAAAATCTGTTTCACAAAAATTAATTACAGAATTAGTTTGGTTGTGTAATTTATATGGAATATCTTGTTCTTTATCTAAGGAGAAAAATAAATCCCGTCTAATGCCTCAAGGAACAGAATTTAAAGGAAATTTAGTGTATATAATTAAAATTCCTAAATCAGAAATATCTTTTTTTGAATTTAACAGACCTCGCAATAAATTTTCTCCATTTCCTAGAGATAAAACATTTCCAATAGATGGACTTAAACAAATTTATTATCAAATTAAACCAAAAATGTTTAATTATCATAGGTGTGAACAGATGACTTTAAAGAAAAAATGCGCTAATCTTAATAGAATTAAAAAAGTTTTAAATTGGTTCTCAAAATTTGGCTCAATAAAAGCAAATACAGAATCAAAAAAAATATTATCGAATTATAATTTATTATTTAATTCAGATATTGGTGTGGTTGAAATTAAAAAAATTATAAAAAAAGAAAAAGAATCTTTTGTTTATGATATTTCTGTAGAAGAAACAGAATCTTTTTTTGGAAATTACTATCCAATACTACTGCATAATTCAGGAAGCAAGGGTTTTCATATTATTGTTCCATGGAAAGCCTTTCCTAAGGAAGTTGCTGGTGTAAAAGTAAAAAATATGTTTCCAAAATATCCAAGAATTATTTGTGAATATTTAACTGAATTAATTAAACCTAAATTAATAGATAGAATAACAGAATTAACTCACAAAGGTAAGAGCCATTATATAAAAGATTTCGAAGTTCCAAAAAAAGTAATGCCAGATATTATTTTAGTCTCTCCAAGACATTTATTTAGAATGCCTTATTCTTTACATGAGAAAACTGCACTCTCCTCTGCAGTTTTATTCCAAGAACAACTGGCAAATTTCCAACCTTCTGATGCAAATCCTTTAAAAGTTAAAGTTAAAAATTTTATGCCTGATTCTGAAGAAAATGAAGCTAAAGAACTTTTAACACAGGCATTAGATTGGTATAAAGAAAATAAAAAAGATGAGAAAATGCAATCAAATATAAAAAGAAATTTTCAACAAATTAAAATCAAAAATCTTTCTCCAAAAAATTACCCTCCCTGTATTAATAAAATCTTATTGGGTGTAAAAGATGGAAGAAAAAGAGCTCTGTTTATTTTAATTAATTTTTTTAGAGCACTTGGACAAGATAGAAATACAATAGAAGAAATAATAGAAGATTGGAATAAAAAAAATGAAAAACCACTTAAACAGGGTTATATAAAATCCCAATTTGACTGGACTTTTAGACAGAAAATTTTGCTTCCTCCGAACTGTGATAAACCCCATTATAGAGATATTGGAGTTTGCAGTAATGAAATAAAAGATAATTTCTGCAGATTAATAAAAAATCCTGTAAATTATACAGTTAGAAAATCAAAATCTTACAAAAAAACAAATAAGAATAAATAAAATATAATTAATATCAATAATTTATTCCTAACTTTTAAGTTTAGAGAGAAATTGCTGTCCTCAAAATTTAATATTTTTTTTGAATATCAAAATTGCTCGTAGCTATCACTCCTTGTATTTATTTAAGATTGTTAATATCAAAAACTTTTCTCAACCTTGAATTTGTTGGTTTTAACATTTTATTATCAATACCTCGCCCCTTAGGGTGGAGTTTTTCATTTTTAAAATATCAACCTCTGATTATTAAAAAATCTCAATAACTTTAGAAGAATTTTTAAATAACTCTTTCTTATAAATCATATGGATAAAAAGAGTGTATTTTTTATAATAATTGTAGTATTTTTATTATTAATAATATCTTTTCCCCTTATTTTATCAGATGACAATTCAACAGATTCTTCAGATTCTACAACTCAATCATCTGTTAATTCTGAACAACAGCAAATAGATTTAGGTTATGAATGCCTTAAAGAAAAAGTAGAAGATAAATGTGAAGATTTAAGTTTAGAAGAGCAAATATTTTCATTATTAGCTTTATCTTATGATTCAGGAATAAAATCTGAATGTAAATCAGCAATTTTAGATAATTCTTATAATCAAGAAGAAATTTGTTGGCCTGATTCTGGCTGCAGTATTAAAGAAACTGCTCAGGCAATTTTAGCTTTAGATAGAGCAGGAAAAAATATAGATAATGCTGAAGAATGGTTGATTAGTCAAAATATGACTTCAAAAGATTTAAATTGGTATTTACAAATCGATGCAAAAACTACTTTAACTTGTGAGATAACATATTCTGGAAGCACTCACACTACAAATATAGATAATGAAAAAAAATTCACATCTAATGCAGGTCCGTGTTTGCAAAGAGCACATGAAGATTATTGGTTAAAAATTGCTCCTTCTTGTTTAGAGGAGGAATTTAAAATAAGATGTACAACACAAGATGGAAATCATTTTATTTCTAATCTTCTTTATGAAAAAAAAGGAGGCGGAGAAATATTTGTTTCAAGCGCAACTCATTCAGCTTCTTCAGGAGCAGAAACAAAAGAAAAAGTATCTTCTTTTTGTTTTAAAAAAGGAGCAGTATGTGATTATGAAGGAACTTTGTGGGCAGTATTTGTATTAGAATATTTGAATCCAGGAGATTATAATTCTATGTTTACTCCTTATTTATCTGCATTGTCAAATGAAAACAAAAGATATTTTCCTGACTCCTTTTTATTTTTTATTACAGAAGATGAAGATTATTATTTAGAAATTGCTGCTAAACAATATCCTGCTGGTTACTGGCAGATAGGTAATAATAAATTTTATGATACTTCGACTGCTTTGTTATCTGTAAATAATTTAGGTTATCCTGAAGAAGATAATGCTAAAAAATGGCTTTTAGAATCTCAAGATAGTGATACAGGTTGTTGGAATAATAATAATTTAAGAGATACTGCTTATATATTATATTCTGCATGGCCCAAACAATCTACTGGAAATGGAATAGAAATTACTGATTGTGATGATGCAGGAGGTTATTGTATGGGTTTAAATGAATGTATTGATGAAAGCGGAGATGAATTAGATTATCCTTGTTATGGTGCAGATGAAATTTGTTGCAGCAAGCCAATAACTACAAAAAATTGTTCAGAACAAGGGGGAGTGGTTTGTAATAGTGATTCAGAAGAATGTATGGGCAATGAATTATATGATTCTAGTTTATCATTTGGAGAAATTTGTTGTGAATCTGGTTGTAAAGATAAACCAACAACTCCTGATTTAACTGAATGTGAGCAAAATAATGGTTATTGTAGAACTGAATGTGGAGATAATGAAGAAGAAAAAAATTATTCTTGTGATAGTTCTGTATATAAATGCTGTGTTGAGAAAAAAGAAAAACCATTTCCATGGTTAATTGTCTTGCTGGCTATTTTAATAATTTTAGTTATCATAGGAATTATTTTTAGAAAAAAATTAAAAATTCTTTTATTTAAATTTAAAAGTAGATTTAAAAAAGGCCCTGGACCGTCTTCTCCACAATCACCAAGACCTCCAGGATTTCCAGGAACTAGCTTTGGTCCTTCTAGACCCAACAGACCTGGGCAAAGACAACCTCCAAGAGGATTTCCAATAAGACCTCCTCAAAGACATTTAACACCCAGAAGAAAAACTCCTGGAAGACCTAGATCTAGAATAAACAGAAAACAACCAGATGAACTAAAAAGTGTTTTAGACAAATTAAAAGAAATGGGAAAATAAGAAGATTTATATTAATTAATTCTTATTTTAAATTTTAATATCCTGCTTAACTTATAATATACTCAAATACTAATTAATAATACTTCTTTTTCTGACTTTTTAATTTATATTCAATCCTCTTATAATTTATCTACTACCAATATCTCTTTTTTAATTAATAATTTAATTATCTACAAATTTATAAATTAGAACTCAAACTCCTAATAATTTCCCAATATCTATTTAGGATAAATCTCTTTTTTAATTAATAATTTAATTATCTACAAATTTATAAATATCTACTTAAAATAATAATCTCTAATTCCTAAAACATAATAAAGCATATGTCATCAACATAAATTAAATAATATATTAATTTAACTTGTAATTCAATTATTAACAAATTTTATTAACTATGTTTTTCTATTATTTTTATGAAAAAAGATTTGATTATAATGATTATAATAAGCACGTTATCTATAATATTATTAACTTCGTTTATTTCTGCTGTAGAAATATCTATGAAAAATAATTATAAACAGGGAGAAACTTTAATTGCTAAAATTTCAGGCAATTTTATAGAACCTATATCTTATAAAAACATTCATTTTTATAGAAAACATGTTGAAGTTCCAATTTTATTTGATATTGCTAAACTTGAACAAAATTATTATCTCTACGCCTTATTACCTGAAAAAAAACAAAATTATTCTTTGAGAATAGAAAATATAAGATATTATTCAGGAAGTCAAATAATAGAAGACACTATAATTAAAAATTTTAATGTTTCAGAAGAAAAAGCAGATTTTTCTGTAAACCTAGGATTTATAAAAACAAAAGAAAACTTTGAAATTACTACTCAGAATTTACTTCCAAATCCAATTAGTATTAATAATGAATTTAATTCAAAAACAGAAAATTTAAGTTTAAATTCTGGAGAAATAAAAACACTTTTTTTTGATGTTTCCAATATTAAAGAAACTGGTTTAAAATATATTAAATTATCTTCTCAATCACAAAATTATGAAATTCCTGCATTTATTATTAAGGATATAGATACAGATACAGATACAGAAAATATAACAAATGATTCATTAGAATATTCTGATTTAAGATTTATTCCAGCAGAATTAACTAAAAATATTTTTATCAACCATGAAATTATAGACTCTGTATTTTTATATAATAAAGGTGAAAAAACAATTAAAAATATTGTTCTTTCTTACCCAAATAATCTTAATGATATCTTTAATTTAGAGCCAATTTCTATAGATGAATTAAAACCAAATAAAAAAACAGAAATAAATTTAACCTTTTTTTCTGATAAAGAAAATATTTTTGAAAGTTATTTAAAAGCAGAATCAGATATAAACAATATTTCAATAAAATTAATATTAAAGCTTAATTTTTTAAAATCTTCACAAAATTTAGAAAATATAACACAGGACGGGCAGGTTGTTGATGAAGGAAAAAACTGTGAACAACAAGATGGAGCAATATGTTCTCCTTCTCAAGAATGCAAAGGAAATATCCTTTTAATAGATGATGAAGAATGTTGTATTGGAACTTGTGTAGAACAAAAATCCACTCCTGCTTTCTGGAAAATATTAGGCTGGATAATTATCATAATTATTGTTATTTTATTAATATGGTTTTATTTTTCTAAATTTAAAAAAACCAAAGGAAGTTCTATAAAAGATATTTTTAAAAAATCTGAGAAAAAATACAGGCAAAATTAATATCAATATCGACACAGATTATTTTTTCTTTTTTTCTTTTTTAGATTTTTTTGAACCGGATTTTTTCCTTGATTTAGATTTTGTCTTCTTTTTAGTTTCTTTTTTTTCAGGTTTCTTTTGAGACAGTTGATTTTTTTGAACATTTTTTCTTGGTTTTGGCACACCTAATGGTCCTTTTATCCTTCCTTTTTCAACCAAATCTTTTAATTGTGCCTGCAGAATATTTTTCTCCATCATAGCTCTTTTTGCAATTTCATCATATTTATGTAATTTTCTTGTTAATTCATTAAAAAAAGCATTAATATCAAAATTAGTTTGAATTATTTTTTCTGGTTTTATTATTTCAACATTTGAAGGCATATATCTAAAAAGAATCATACTAAATGTTTTAATATCATCTGCTTCCAACTCTATAACTGCAAAACTACTGTAAAGATCTTTAGAATTTTCAATTTTCTTTGATTCATGAATTTGCTTTGTGATTACATTAATTTTTTCCTCTTTTTCTAATTGAGTTATTATCTGTGCCAAAGCTTCTTTTATATATTCTGGAGGCCTTCCTATTATTTCAAGTACAATTTCTGCATATATTTTTTCATCCATATTCTATTTTCCTCAAAATAAAAAAAATCATGATTAAAACTGCTGTCAATATAACAGAGTAAATCAAATATTTATTTTCTCCTGGTTTTGAGATATAATCCTCTGTTTTTATATCTTTTTGTTCTTCTTTTTTGCTTAGACTGATAGTTTTTGTTGTTATTGTTTTTTCTATTGATAACTCATTATTCTTTCTAGCTTTTGAGTTAGATTCAATTTCCATAGTTTGGTTCTTATTACTTTCATTATTTTTTTCTTCCTTTTCATCATCACTTTCTTCTAAATCTTCATTTGTTTCTTGATTTTCTTCTTCATTGTTTTCAGAATCTTCTGATTCTTCACTAGATTCTGGCATATTTATATAAACATCATATTCAGTTATATTTATTATATTTTCTTCTGAATTTCTAATTTTTATATACATAGTCGCATTTCCCTGGTATTTTTTTGTAATATTTAAATGAAAAGAATCACTATTTTTTTCAGGAATTTCAAGAATATCATTAATATAAAAATGGGTGGATTTCCATATATTATAATTCCAGATTCTAGAAATCCTCTCGTCATCCTCATTTGTTAATATATCAATTTTTATATCATAAACATCTTCTTGAAAATCTATTAAAGTTATTATTACAGAAAATTTCTCTCCAAAATTAATTTCATTAGGATACTCTATTTCTAAAAAATCAGCATTAATAATTTCTATGTTAAGTAAAAATATCATAAAAATTATTGCCAGACACCAGGAATTTTCTCTCCACAAGGACATTTTCCCTCTTTTATTTTATTTTCTGCAATATAATATCCTTTTCTTTTTATTACAGGTTTTTTACAATTAGGGCAATATGTGCTATTTCCTTTATCATCATTTATATTACCCGTATAAACATAATTTAAACCTGCATTTATAGCAGTTTTTCTTGCTTTTTTTAAAATTTCAGGTTGTGTATGGGGAAGATTAGATAATTTATAACAAGGAGAAAATGCAGAGAAATGTAAAGGAACATCCACCCCCAAATTATTTCTAATCCATGAAATCAATCTTATAATATCCTGCATAGAATCATTTAATCCAGGAATAATTAAATTTGTTATTTCTATCCAAACTCCTTTTTCTTGCATTGTTTTTATTGTTTTCAAAACTGGCTTTAGACCTGCTTTTACCCCGCAAATATTTTTATAGAAATCATCATTTATAGATTTTAAATCTATATTACTTGCATCCAAATATTTACACAATTCTTTTAATGGTTCTTGATTAATATATCCGTTAGTAACACTTGTATTTTTAATACTCTCTTTTTTTGCTAATTTAGCAATATCTAACATATATTCATAAAATATTGCAGGTTCAGTATAGGTATAAGAAATCATACAGGAATTATTTTCTTTAACTTGTTCTATTATTTTTTCTGGAGAAATTTTCTTTATATTATCTAAGTTATCTATTAATGCTTCAGAAGGCTGGCTTATATCATCATTCTGGCAATGTTTACAATGCAAATTACACCCAATTGTAGCAATACTTAATGATTCTTGTCCAGGAAGAACATGATATAATGGTTTTTTTTCAATCGGGTCTAAATGAATAATACATGGTTTTCCATAAACTAAACTTTTTAGTTCTTTGTTCTGATTCATTCTCACATCACAATTTCCTAATTCTCCATTTTCAATAATACAATACCAAGGGCATAATTGACACTGTATTTTTTTACTTTCTTTAGATAATTTTTTCCAGTACATTCCTGTTTTGTTAGTCATATAAATTTAAAGAAATCAGGTAATTTATATTTTTCTACATAAAAAAGTTATTATATTTTTATTAATAATTATATACAAGGAGCACTTGTGGTTAAAGCACCTATGAATATTGCTGTCTATATTGTTTAAGTAAGATTCAACAGCATTATATTAAATTGCTCTAACTTAAAAACTATTAAAAATCTTTATTAATATTATTAATAAGAGAACACTATTATTCATATCACAAAATATATAAACAATATTTAATAATTAAGTTTATGGAAATTGACTTTAAAAAATTAGTTTTTTGGATTATTATTTCAGTAATAGTTTTGACTTTTTTAATTATGCTTGTTTTAAAATACCAGACTATTCAAATAATTAATTCTTTAGAAAAACAAGGAGCACTTATGGTTAGATCACCTGTTGAAGCAGATATTAGTATTTTAGGGATTCAAGGTTTTATAGTAAAAAACAACACTAATTCTCCATAGTTATTTCTTAAAAAAACACTTTCTATATCATCATTCCAAACTGTATTCTTTTGATTCCAGCATAACTGGCGCCCTGTATTTTCACATTTTCCTGTAATTAATTTAAAATAAGAATTATATTTTAAAACAAAATCTTTAAATTTGTAAATATGTGTTGCCTCATCTTTTATAGTCCAGTCATTCATATTAATATCATAATTACAAGTATTTTCAAAAATTATATATTCATTTACAGGCATATTATTTTCTTCTATATTATGAAATTCCTTTATTTTAATACAATTATCTAAAACATATTTTTTATTTGAATATTTCCAAATTCCTTTTTCTTCTTCAATAGCTTTTTTTTCAGCATTTAAAAATTTATTTTTGTATTTTATTTCTTTATTAAATCTTGATTTTTCAATCATATATGTATGAGCTAATCCTTCTCCTAATAACATTAAATTAACAAAAATTTGTTTATTCTGATTATTTTCTTTACTTACATAGATATATCTTAATTTCCTTCCATATCTATCAGTATTTTCATCGTCTTTTTCCATTGTTATATTTTTATTTAATATAAACTCTTCAAGCAATTCTTTTGATTCTTTAAAATATTTTTCTGATTTTTCTGGGGTATTTATTCCAAGCAAACGCACTTTTTCCCCAGATTTTAATTCTATTGTATCTCCATCTATTACTCTTACAACAAAACCTTTTTCTAATATCTGTTTTTCAAGTGCTTTATCTAAAAACCATATATTTAAACTTAAAAAAAACATTAATATTAATAATAAAAATAATTGCTGTTTTTTCTTGTTTTTTATCATGTCCATAAATTGAAACCACATCTTTTAAGAGGTGGTTTCTTTAAATTTACTTATTTCAATTTTGGATCATCCAGAAAACCAAACAAACCAATACTTTTAAGTATTGGTGATACTCAAGGTTTTCTTGATATTATTTTAAATTTAGAAAAA
>CAZPQF010000021.1:0-12642 GCA_964588735.1 Candidatus Woesearchaeota archaeon | reverse complement strand
TGAAAAAGCAAAAGAAGCACTTTTAGATGATGTTGTTGGATTAAAGTGCTCTGGAAATAAAGAAATATTATTTGCTAATGATGTTGTTTTTCCAGATTCTTTTTTACCAAAAAGAAAGAGATCTAAAATTGATGAATCTATTGCTTTTGCTTCTGATACCCACATAGGAAGTGATAAATTTTTAGAAAAAAATTTCAAAAATTTTTTGGCTTGGTTAAATGGAGAAATAGGAGATGAACAACAAAAACAAGAAGCTTTGAAAATTAAATATTTGTTTCTTACAGGAGATGGTGTAGATGGGGTGGGTATTTATCCTGGACAAGAAGACCAATTACAAATAAAAAATTTAAAAAAACAGTATGATAAACTGGCTGAATTATTATCTCAATTGAGAGATGATTTAAGAATTATTATTTGTCCTGGGCAACATGATTCTGTAAGGGTTATTGATCCACAGCCAATAATTGATGATGTTTATGGAGAATCTTTACATAAATTAAAAAATGTTGTCTTAGTTACCAGCCCTTGTTTATTAGAGATTGGAAAAGATGTTAAATTTAAAATTTTGATGTATCATGGAGCAAGCATGCATGGTGTTATTAATGAAATTGAAGAATTAAGAATTAATAATGGACATGATACTCCTGCAAAAGTTGTTAAATATTTATTAAGAAAAAGGCATTTATCTCCAAGTCATTCTTTAAACCCCTATATTCCCTGTAAAAAAGATTTTTTGATGATTGATGAAATACCAGATATTTTAGCTACTGGTGATTTACATAGGCCTGATGTTTCTTATTATAATAATATTTTAATTATTACTTCTTCTTGCTGGCAGTCTATAACTCCTTTTGAAGAAAAAGTAGGAAATAACCCTGATCCTTGCAAAGTTCCTATTTTTAATTTAAAATCAAGGAAAATTAAAATTGTGGATTTTAGTGGAAAAAAATGAAAAAAAGAAAAGATATTATAGAAAAAGCAAGGCAATTTGTTAAAGAAGAATGTAAAAAACCTTCAAGTATTTATGGTTATGAACCTTATCCTTGTCATTTTATCCCTGTTCACAATTATGCTAAAAAATTAGCTGAAGAATTAAATGCAAATGTTGAAGTAGTTGAAATTGCTGCTTGGCTGCATGATATTGGTTCGGTTATAAAAGGAAGAAAAGACCATCATATAACTGGAGCTGAAATTGCTGAAAAAAAATTAAGAAAATGGGGCTATGATAAAAATAAAATAAAATTAGTAAAAAAATGCATATTGAATCATAGAGGTTCTGTTAAAGTTGATGATGAAAGAAAGAGTATTGAAGAACAAATAATTGCAGAGGCTGATGCAATGAATCATTTTGATAGAATAAGTGGTTTATTTATGGCTGCATTTATTTCAGAAAATAAAAACGCAGAACAAGGGAGAATTTCAGTTAAAAATAAAATTATTAATTCATGGAATAAACTTTCACTTAAAAAATCAAAATCATTAATTAAAGAAAAATATGAAGCAGCTATGCTGTTGTTAGAATAATTATAATAAAATGCCCCAATATTTTTCGAATTTACAGAATAAAGTAAAAGTTTGTTATTCTATAGCAGAGGCTGCAAGGGCAAGAGGTTTAGATCCTAAAAATAAAGTTGAAATTCCCTTAGCTATGACTTTGGCTGAAAAAGCTATTGGTTTGATTTCTGCTATTTATCCTCAATTAAACGATAAAAAAATAATAAACCGTATTCTTCAATTAGAAAAAAAATATGGGCAGTTAGATGTTGCAGTTAGTTTTAAAATAGCAGAAGAAATTGCAAAACAAAAATTTTGTAAATTTGAAAATTTATTACAAGCTATTGATGCTGCTATTAGGGTTGGTTTTGCTTATAATACTCTCGGTGTTGTCTCAAGTCCAATTGAAGGGTATACTGGAATTAAATTAAAAAAAACTAAAGAAGGAAAAGATTATTTTTGTGCTTATTTTTCAGGACCAATAAGAAGTGCAGGAACCACTGCAAGTTGTATGGCTTTAATGTTAATTGATTTTTTAAGAGAGAATTTTGGATTTGCTAAATATGATGCTTCTGAAGAAGAAATTAAAAGGTATGTGACAGAAAATTATGATTATCATGAAAGAGTTACTAATTTACAATATCTTCCTACAGAAGAAGAAATAGAATTTTTAGCAAAAAATATTCCAATACAGATTTCTGGAGAACCTACTGAAAGCAGAGAAGTTTCTAATTACAAAGATTTACCAAGAGTTGAAACAGATTATATTAGGGGCGGAATGTGTTTGATTTTTTCTGAAGGACTTGCTCAAAAAGCTCAAAAAGGCTTAAGACTTTTAAAAGGAGTTAAAGAAAAAGGATTTAAATCAACTGGATGGGATTTTTTAGAGGATTATATTGAATTACATAAAAAAAGAGAAAAAGGAACAGAAAAAGTTGTTGCAACTTATATTAAGGATTTAGTTGCTGGACGTCCTGTTTATGGGCATCCTTCTGAATCAGGAGGTTTTAGATTTAGATATGGAAGAAGCAGGGTTTGTGGTTTTTCTTCAGTTTCTATTCATCCTGCAACAATGGCTGTAACTGATAATTTTTTGTCTTCAGGAACTCAATTAAAAATAGAAAAACCTACTAAAGGATGTGTTGTTACTTCTTGTGATTCTATTGATGGACCTATTGTTAAACTAAAAAATGGAAGTGTAAAAAAAATACAAGATTTTGAGGAAGGTAAAAAACTTTACAAAGAAATTGATGAAATTATTTATTTAGGTGATTTTTTGTTTCCTATAGGGGATGTAATGAATAGAAATTATGATTTATTAAAACCAGGTTATGTTGAAGAATGGTGGAAATTACAATTAATCAATAAATTAAATAAGAATTCTGCAAATTTAAATAAAGATTTTGATAAAAATTTAGAAAAAATAAATGAATTTAATATTGATTTTAATAGAGCTATTGAAATAAGTGAAAAATTTAATATTCCTTTAAATCCAAAATATATTTTTTTCTGGACTCAGATAACACGTGATTTGTTTTTGGGATTTATAGATTGGTTTTTACATGCAAGAACAAATCAAGGAAAAATTATTTTTCCATATAATAAAGTAGAACAAGAAAGATTTCAAAAAGGAAAAAGAGCAATGGAATTATTAGGTATTGAACATGAAGTTAGTATTGAAAATGTTGTTTTGTCTAATATAATCAGCAAGGCTTTATTTGTTAATCTCGGGTTAAATTATAATATAATTGATGAAAAAAATTGTAGTTTTGATGATTTTAATATTGATGTTGAAAAAAGCAATAATAAAAATAAGAGCGATGAAAAACATGGTTCTGAGTCTAAAAATGTTCTAAAAACAATAAATAAGCTTTCTAAGTTTGAAATTAAGGATAAAGCAGGCAGTTTTATTGGCTCAAGAATGGGAAGGCCAGAAAAAGCAAAATTAAGAAAATTAACTGGCAGTCCTAATGTTCTTTTTCCAGTAGGAAATGAAGGAGGCAGGCTGAGAAGTTTTCAAGAAGCAGCAGAAGTTGGAATAATTAAATCAGATTTTCCTATATATTTTTGTGATAAATGTAAAAAAGAAACTATTTACTATTTATGTGAAAAATGCGGCAGTGAGTGTAAAAGAATGTATTATTGTCCAAAATGTCATCAAAAACTTTTTTCTGAAAATTGTCCTGAACACGGAAAAGCAAGAAGTTATATGAATAAAAGAATTGATTCAAAATATTATTTACAAGATGCTATTGAAAAATTAGGTTTAGAAAAAGAAGAGATTCCAAGTTTAATTAAAGGAGTTAGAGGCACAAGTTCTGGAGATCATAGTATGGAAAATTTATCAAAAGGAGTTTTAAGAGCTTTGTTTAATTTACAAGTAAATAAAGACGGAACAATTAGATATGATGCAACTGAATTATCTATAACTCATTTTAAACCTTGTGAAATAAATGTTTCAATTGAAAAATTAAAAGAAATAGGATATACTAAAGATATTCATGGAAAAGAACTAAAAAATGAAAATCAAATTCTTGAATTAAAACCTCATGATGTAATTTTGCCTTCTTGTCCAGAATCTCCAGATGAAAAAGCAGACGATGTATTTGTTAAAGTTGCCCAGTTTATAGATTTTTTATTAGTGAGATTTTATGGATTAAAACCTTTTTACAACATAAAAAAACCAGAAGATTTAATAGGAAATTTAGTTGTATGTATGTCTCCACATAATTGTGCAGGAGTTATTGGAAGAATTGTTGGGTTTTCTAAAACACAGGGTTTGATGGCAACCCCCTTTATGCATGCTGCTATGAGAAGAGACTGTTTGAGTTATAACAGCTACGCCCCAATTGAAAAAAATGGAGAGTGGGATATTGTTAAAATAGGTAAATTTGTGGATAATATAAACCCAAAAGAAAAAGCAGATAATTTTGGAACATTAAAAAAAGAAATCTCAAATGTCTATACTTTAGGAAATTCTATCAAAGATGAGATAATAGAAGTAACTAAACATCAACCAAGGAAAATGCTTAAAATTTATTTGGAAGATGGCAGACATATTAAATTAACAGAAAACCATAAAGTTTATATCAAGGGTAAAAAAGAAAAAAGAGCTAGTGAACTTAAATCTGGAGATAAATTAATAGTTAGTTATAAGAAAAATATTAAAGAAAAAGATATTAAAGAAATTTTCTTACCAGAAATTTTTAAAGATAGAGAAGACATTATGCTTAGAAATATAAAGGATTATTTGAGTAAATTTGAAAATTTAAATAAGCACGAAAATTTCTATCAAAGAGACAGTTTTCCAATAAAATTTGTTGAGGGATTGTTGAAAAAATACAATAAAACCCTAAGAGATTTGCCTGCAGAAACTAAAATAGCTGTTAAGAGAGATAATGTTTCTATTCCTACTAGAATTAGTCTTAATGAAGAATTATTGGAGATTATTGGATTATATATTGCAGAGGGATTTTTAAGAAAAAATGAATCTAGAAAAGGATTTTATCAAATATCTATTGCCTCTATTGACAAAAAAATTAAAGAGTTAATTAAATCGGTTTTTTTCTCACATTTCAATTTAAATCCAAGTGAAGACCATTTAGATCATATAACTTTTTCTTCTAGAATAGTTTATGAATTATTTAAAAATTATTTAAAAATTGGAGATAGAGCAAAAAACAAAAGAATTCCTAGCATCTTTTTAAATTTAAGAAAAGAAAAATTGGCTGCTTTGTTAAGAGGATATTTTGAAGGAGATGGAAGTGTTAGCTTATCTGATATAAGAGTAACTTGTGATACAATCAGCGAAGGATTAAAGCATGATTTAAGCTTTGTTTTTTCTAGATTTGATATATTTGCTAAATTTTATGAGTATAAAAAAGAACCTGGACCAAAAGTTAGGGAATTTTATTTAAAGAAGAAGAGGCAGGCTCCTAAATTTAAAAGTACTAAAATTCTTATTTTGTCTGATTTTGTTAAGAAATTTAAAGAAATAGGCTTTATTTCAAAAAGCAAAAATAAAATTTTAACAGAGATTTGCCAAAAAAAACCATATAGTATGAGAATTGATTTTGATGAAAGTTATGCTTATCCTAAAATTAAGAAAATTGTAGAAACTGGAGAAGAGGAAAGTTATTGCTTTAATGTTAAAAAAGAACACAATTTTTTTGCTAATGATATTTTGGTTCATAACTGTGACGGGGATGAGGCAGCTGTAATGATGTTATTAGATGTTTTAATAAATTTTTCAAGAAGTTTTTTACCTGCTCATAGAGGAGGCACACAAGATGCTCCTTTGGTTTTAAATTCAAGAATAAGGGCTGGAGAAGTAGATGATCAGATATTAGACTTTGAGATAGTAAATGAAACTGGTTATTATCCTTTGAAACTTTATGAAAAAGCTGAAAATCAAGAACATTCTTCTGAAATTAATATAGAGACAATTAAAACAAGATTAAAACAAGGAAAAGATACTTTTAAAGGACTTGGATTTACACACGATAGTTCTAATTTTAATTTAGGTGTTGTTAATTCTTCTTATAAATTAATACCTACTATGCAAGAAAAAGTTCAAAGACAGATGGAATTAGTAGAAAAATTAAGAGCAGTTAAAACAGGAGATGTTGCACGGCTTGTAATAGAAAGGCATTTTATAAGAGATATAAGAGGAAATTTAAGGAAATTTTCTATGCAAAAATTTAGATGTTCTAAATGTAATGAAAAATATAGAAGACCTCCTTTAAGTGGAAAATGTGAAAAATGTGGAGGAAATATTATTTTTACAATTTCAGAAGGAGGAATTATTAAATATTTAAAACCGGCATTAGATTTAGCAGACAAATATGATGTTCCTGAATATATCAAACAGAGTTTAGATTTAGCTAAAAGATATATTGAAAGTGTTTTTGGCAAAGAAAAAGAACAACAAGAAGCTTTGGAGAAGTGGATTTGAATAATTAATATGTCTTTAATTATAATATAATTTAAAAATCAATTTTTTCTTTAGATTCTATGTCTGGTATATTTGCAATTGTTTCAAAAAAAAATTGTGCAGAAGATTTAGCTTTAGGCACACATTATCTTCAACATAGAGCACAAGATTATTGCGGTTTAGCTACATGGGATGGAAAAAGATTAGAAAATGAAACACATAAAGGATTGATTAAACAACATTTTCCAAAAGAAAAATTACTATCTATAAATTGTTATTCTGGACTTGGATGTGTTTCTGGTAATAGGCAGCCTGTTTCTGAATTTTCAAAAACCGGAGGATTGATTATAGGATATGACGGTAATTTAATTAATTATCTTGAAATGAAAAATAAGTTATTAAAAAGAGGAGCAACTTTTTCTGGTTATTATAATCCTGAAGAAGTTAAAGATAGTGTTTTGATTTCTAAAATAATATCTAATGAATTAAATTTTGAAAAAGGAATAGAATCTTTAGTAGATATGATGGAAGGGGATTTTTCAGTTATTGGGTTAAAAAAAGAAGGATTATATGGAGCAAGAGGAGGGGGCAGAAAACCCCTTATTATTGGAGAAAAAAATGGTAGTTATGCTATTTCTTCTGAAAGCACTTCTTTTTTAAATACTGGATTTAATATTGTTAGAGATGTTGAACCAGGAGAGATAGTATTTGTAGATTCTAATGGTGTTAATAGTATTAAAAAATTAAATTTATCGACTATTAAATATGGAACATTTGAATGGGTTTATACTGCTTATCCTACTTCAATTATAGATAAAAGACCTGTTGCAGAAGTTAGAATGAAAATTGGAGAACTTTTAGCTGAAAAATATCCTGAAAACGCAGATTTTATTTCTTCTATTCCAAATTCTGGAAGATGGCATGCTTTAGGTTATGCTAAAAAATCAGGAATTTCTTATGAAGAAGCTTTTGTAAGATTTGATTATTCTGATAGAAGTTATACTCCACAACAACAAAAAGATAGAGATGAAAAAGCAAGAACAAAATTAGTGCCTGTGCCTTCTATTATTAATGGAAAAAACATAATTATTGTGGACGATAGTATTGTTAGAGGTACTCAAACTTTAAATCAGGTTAAAAGACTTAAAAATGAGTTTAATGCTAGAAAAGTTCATGCAAGAGTTGCCTGTCCTCCTTTAATGTCTGCTTGCAAATATGGAAAAACAACTAAAAAAGATGAAGATTGTATTGCAAAAAGACTATCTATTGAAGAAATTCAAAAAACATTGATGTTAGATAGTTTAGGTTATGCAGATATTAGTATGTTAGAAAAAGCTATTGGTATTTCTAGAGATAAATTATGTTTAGAATGTTGGGTAGAATAAATTATAAAATATAAAAAATAATTACAGGTATTATTAGACAACCCATTAAATTTATTCTTTTAATTTTTGTTAAAATAGCAGTTAAACCCATTAAACTTGATGTTAAAAAAATAAAAATCCCTAATATTTTTGATATTATTAAAACTATTATGAAAATTATTATTAATGTAGTTATTGCAAGAAAGATATAATTAATTTCTGAGATTATTTTTGAAAACATTTTTGCAAAATATATTGTTATTATTGTTGCTAAAAAACTAGCAATAATTATTGTTATGAAAATTATTATTAAATATTTTGAATTTAAATTTGGCAATATATTATTTATTGCAACAGCTGCTCCTGTTCTTGTTTTACCTATTAAATGTAGTGTAAAAAAGCTTGTGCTCATCACTAAAGTGTTGATTATACCGACGATAAAAAGAAACTCCTCCTCTTTTAGTTGTTTTTTCTTAAAAACTGCCGAAGAAAGCACCGCAGCATGTGATGAACCAAGCCCTGGAAGAAAACTGCATATAGGAGAGAAAATACCAGATATAAGTGATGAACGTAAAAATTGTTTTTGAGTTAATTTAATATTTTTTATTTTTGTAAATTGTTGTTTAGGTATTTTTGTTTTTCTAATCATACTGATAATTAAATTGCTTCCACCAAACAAACCAGTTAATAATGGAAGCAAGGGTTGATTAACTGAAGAATTTAAGGTTATATATCCTAAAATACCAGATAATAGAAAAATAATTATTGCAAATAATTTATTTTGTTCTTTTTTTATTGTTAAAACTGTTGCTAATATTAATAAAAGAGGAATTATTTTTGGAAGAAAATTATTAATTAAAGGTAAAAATAAAAACATTATAGGAATTATCAATAAAAGTAATGGAATTGCAATAATGCTACCATATAAAGTATAAATAATCGCATGATATGCTTGTTTTTTTAATAATAATCTATGTCCTGGCAATACTGCAAGAGCAGTATCTGAATCTGGCGCACCTAAAAATATACTTGGTATAAAATCTACAAAAGTATGGGTTATTGCCATACTAATAATAAAAATAACTAATATTATTGAAGAAGTAAAATTAAGGAAAAAACCAGATATAGATACTAAAATAATAGCTATTAAATTTATATGTATTCCTGGAATTAATCCAGAAATTGTGCCTGCAAGAACGCCAATTAAAATTGCTATAAGATATTGGAATATCATCATATTATGTTTATTTATATATACAAAACATTTAATAATCCTTTAGATGTTGTTTTTTTATGGTATTAAGTGTTGAAAAAAAATTAGAATTAATAAAGAGAAATACAGCTGAGATTATTGGAGAGAATGAGTTAAGGAAAATGCTGGAAGAGGGCAAAAAGGTTACAATATATCATGGATTTGAGCCTTCAGGGAGCGGGTTGCATATAGGAACCATGATTGCAATTAATAAGCATCTTGATTTTCAGAAAGCTGGATTGAAATTGAAATTGCTTTGTGCAGATTTGCATGCGTTTTTGAATAAGAAAGGAAGTTTGTCTAAGGTAGAACATATTGCTGAATTGTATAAAGAAGGTTTTAAAGCATTGGGAGTGGATATGAAAAAAGCAGATTATATTTTAGGAAGTGATTTTCAGTTAGGCCATGAATATTTTTTAGATGTTTTGCAGTTGTCTTTAAAAGTTTCTTCTAAAAGGGCGAATAAGGCGATGTCTGTAATTGCTCGAGAGGAGAAAAATCCTGCTGTTGCGAATGAGCTTTATGCTTTAATGCAGACAGTTGATGTTAAACATCTTAGTTCAGATATTGCTTTTGGCGATATGCCTCAAAGAAAAATTCATGTTCTGATGAGAGAGCATCTTCCAAGTTTAGGTTATAAACCCCCTATAGCTATTCACCATGATGATATGGTTGGGTTGACTGGGGGAAAAATGTCTTCTTCTATTCCAAGTTCTAGAATTATGGTTGATGAAGAACCAGAAGTTATTAGAAAAAAAATAAAAAAATCTTTTTGTCCGGCAAAACAAGTTAAAGACAATCCTATTTTACAAATCTGTAAATATATAATTTTTCCTCGAGAGGGTAATCTTAAAATTGAAAGAGATGAAAAGTTTGGGGGTGATATTGAATTTAAAGATTATAATAAATTAGAGAAAGAGTATAAAAAAGGATTGCATCCTCTTGATTTGAAAAATGCTGTTGCAGAAAGATTGATTAAAATTTTGGAGCCAGTAAGAAAGCATATGTCTAAACCGAAGATTGTTAAGCTAAAAAAATTGATTGAAGAAATAGATTAAGGAACTTAATGAAAACTAACCCTTAAGTTTAAATAGCAGATAATAATGTTTTGATAATTATATATCCTAATATTATAATTGCTCCTATTTTTATTAAATCTAAAAAATCTTTATCTGAAAACCCCTTTTTATTCATTTTAACCTCTTTTCTATATTATTCAATCTACTCTTAATATCTATAAGTTGTTCATGTATTTTAAGTTTTTCGTCTAATCTTTTAGTTTCTGTTTTTAATTCATTAATCTGTTCTGTATGATCTGATAAATATAAGAATATAATTATTATTGTTCCTACAAAAATCAATAGACTTCTATACTCTGGCGTAATAAAATATAACAAACCCACAATAATAGTTATAACTATGCTAATCCATAAACTAAAGGTTTTTTTATTACTCACAAAATACCTTTATTTTTCTTTTTTAAATCAATTGTTGTTTTAAGAAATATGTTTTTTATTTTGTCTTAAATTCAACTATGTCTTTATCTTTAACTATATGTGATAAGCCCACAACTTGGTTGGGAAATTTTGATGATGGGCCTGTAATACGTATTTCTTTTATTTTTTTGCTAAATCCATGCAATATTTTTTCTGCAATATCTTTTATAGTAGAATCTTTGTTTAAAATCATTGGTTCTTTGCTTGGTGGTTTGTGTGGTTCTTTTGTATATATTCTGATTTTTCCAAATGAATAAAATATTTTTTCTTTAAGTTCTTTAATATTTTCTTTTGTTTTTGTTGAAATTAAAACATGATTTAATTTTTTTGATTTTAATGTTTCAGATATTTTTCTTTTTTCATTGTTGTTTAATAAATCTATTTTATTATACACAATTATTCTTGTTTTTGTTGCTTTTTCAAGAAAAGGAAGAATTTTTTCTAGTTGTTTTAAATCAGTAATAATTATTATTAAAGTATCTGCAGTGTTAATTAGCCCCTGATCTGTATATTCTGATTCTATTGCTGGCAAATCAATAATTTGTATATGTGTAGATTGATAATTTAATGTTCCTAAAATAGGTTTTTTTGTTGTAAAATCATAACTTGCTATTTTTGGTTTTGCGTTTGTTAAAACAGACAATAAAGAAGATTTCCCTGAATTTGTGAGCCCAATAATTGCTGCCTGCATTTCTTCTTTTTTTATTATTTTTCCTGTAGAATGGGCTTTTTTTGATTGTTTTTCATGTTTATATTTTAATTTTTTTAATCTGGTTTTTAAGTTTGCCAACATTTTTTCCGCTGATTTATGTTTAGGACACTCTTTTATCATTTCTTCTAAATAGGATAATCTTTCTTCATCTGTTTGAGCACTCAAAAATTTTGCTTCAGCTCTTTGATATTGAGGGGATTGGTTTGTTGACGCCATTTTATTTTATATTCCAGATATATCTTTTGCCTTTTCTTTTTTTAATTATTTTTTTGAAATTTATTTATTATGTTCATATATTGTTTATTTAGTCCTCCTAATCTAAATATAATTACTTTTCTAAAACCAATTTTTTTTATGAACTCTAGGTCTTTTTTTAATTCTTTAGTAGAGAGTATTTTTTCATTTCCTAATATTCCTTTTGCAATTACTCCTAAACTAATAGAATAATCTTTTTTATTTTTTATATTTTTTAAAATTTTTTTAATGTAATTTTTTGTTGGTTTTGGAACCATACTTGAATAATTCATCAATGTTTTTTCTGTTTTAATCTTATAATTTAAACCACTAATATATATTGGTCTTGCAGTATAAGGAAATTGTGCGGTTGTTATTCTATTTTTATTTTTTTCTAAAAATTCTTTTATTAATCTCTTATTTTTAAAAAAACTAAATATGTTTTTTAATATTAATATCTTATTTTTTAATGGCGGTTCTAAATCAATTAATACTGGATCTTTAATTTTTTTTAAATTATTAAAAAGATTAATTAAATCTTTTGTATTTGAAAAAGGAGATATCCAATATGAATTTGGAATTATGGGCCAATAAGCTGTTTTTATCTTTGGATTTATTTTTTTCACTTGCTTTTTTAATTTTTCATATTTCTTAATTGAATCAGATGCTAAGAACAATCTTGCCCTGTATTTTATTAATTTCAACTTTTGAAGGTTGTTTTTTGTTGGAAATTCTTCATAATAGTCTATTTGCATATTTTATAAAAACTATTGAAAATAAAAATGTTTTTATAGTTGTTTTTTTTTAGTTTGTAATGGATAAAAAGGTGAAAGGACATATAACAATCGTATTATTTTTAATAATTTTAATATTATTAACTGGTTTTGTATCTGCTTTTTCTTTAAATGATTTTATTAGGGGGATTATAACAGGAAAAGCAATAGGTGATTCTGATGCAAGTGTTTATGATTTTGATGATTGGGAATATTATACAATGCCTTTTTTTGATGAGCCTGTTTCTGAGAGAACTGAAGATGAAACAAATAAAAAATTAAGTATAATTTCTACTGGTGCAGGATGTGGAACAAAACCCGAAATTTCAAATTGTGATTTTGGTTTTTGGAAATCTCCAAATTTTCCTTTAAAAAAAGGAGAAA
>CAZPQF010000020.1:0-12739 GCA_964588735.1 Candidatus Woesearchaeota archaeon | reverse complement strand
CTATATAATAATATTTTATATCTGCTTCTTGAGGAGGATAAAAAAATATATTCCTATTTTCTCTATAATACCATTTTATTTTTTCATTTATTTCTTCATATGAATTTTTGCCTTTATTTATATCTGCAAAACAAACATATTCAACATTTAAAGGCAGTTTAAAAGAATCTATATCATCATATTTATCATATGCCCAAACATTATTTATTTTATCTTCTAAATCTGTCACAAAAGTTCTTATTTCAATTTGCTCTCTCCAATCTAAAACCATTTTAATACCATAAATCGCAACTACAATAAATGCTATAATTAAAATTATTGAAAATATTAAATTAAATGGTATATGAAATTGTGCTTTTTTATTTTTCATTTTTATTTAATATTAATATTAAAACTTTAAATTCTAACTCAAAATTTCTTAATCTTCATACATTTCATAAGGTTTTACCATTATAGAACATTGTGTTGGACTTGGCTTATTACCCCATTTGTCTTTACATTTAATATAATAGTTTTTTCTAATATCCCAATCAGTATAATGTTCTATTTTATCTCTTGCAGAAGTCATTCCCACACCTTCATTAAAATTATAATCACAAGATGTTTCACTATATACACAATCAGCTTCTTTGTTAGTTATTATTTTTAAATTATCTCCGTCTTTATATGCTCGAGTAATTGTTGGTTGTTCTGTTTCAATATTAATTCTAAAACTAGTGCTGTTTCTTGCTTCATTTCCTCCTAAATCAATACATTTCACAAAATATGTATAACTGCCTTCATCTCTCCTCAATCTTTGAGTATGTAAATGACTATCTGATTCAGCATCAGAAGCAAACAAAATATAATCATTTTCATCTCCTGTTTCACTATAATAACAATCAGCCTCTCCATCATTATATCCATAACTTGTTTCAACTTCTAATGTAAAATTAACAGGAGATACAGAATCTCTTATAGTATTGTTAGGTTTTATTGATTTTATGACTAATGGTTTTGTTCCAATTAAAGTATATTCATAACTTTGAGCCATTGAAAATCTATCTTCTTCAGGTGCATTTGGCTGATCTTTACATTTAAAATAAAATACATTGTTTTGTTCATTTTTCAAACCATTTAAATTAGTTTCACATTTGTATAATAATTCTGCATTAACTTCAATAACATTATTTTGACAAGTCATCTGATTTTCCATATTTTCATAACTCTGGTCAGTAGTGCTCCATTTGCAGTCAGCAGGTTCATTTGTATAAACTTCTACATCTACATTATCTTGATTATAAGATATAGGCATATTGTTTATTGGATTTGTTTTAACAATTTGTGGCGGTGTTGTATCTGGACCTTCTGCAACACAAAATCTGAAAATAAAATTACCAACATTATAATTTCCATTTGCATCCTGGCATTTTAAATATAGAGAATAAATTCCCTCTGGCCCTAAAGTAGGTCCTGAAGAATTTGCTCTTGGCAATATTAATGACTGGCTGTGATTATAAACATACATATTATTAGAACCAAAATAATATTCTAAATCATCATAAGTTTCTGGCTCTTTATAACTAACTTTGCATTGTGCAGGCTCGTCTGTTTTAATTCCAAATGTAATTGGTCTAAATGGCTCTAAACATTTATCTGTTCCTTGCCTTACAATTTCAACACCTTCATCTGCAGGTCTTTCTGCATTAATTGGGTCATATTTTAATCCTTCTGTTAAAACATCTTCCCATAATCTTATTCTTGGAGGATTAACATCATCTGGATGCTGCCATACACACTGCTCATTTTCTGTTCCTTGATTTACAACTTCACATGCTTGTCCTAAACTTTTACATCTATATTGAGAACAAGGTTTAAATGGGTCTTCATTGCATTCTTCACAATAATCTCCGCCTGTTGGTGCTTCCCATGGCTGACATTCAAATAAAACAGTAACTTCTTTTTCTTTTTCATATTGACTATAAAGTATTAAAAAAAAGACAACTAATCCAACTGCTCCTCCTACCCATCCTCCTTTACTAATTCCAAACCATCCAGGTTCTGAAGCCCATCCTTCATTCCACCAATTAGCAATATCATAAGCACTTTTTCCTGCAAAAACTCCTGCAGCTGCTGCAGTAGCAGCAGCATTAACTGCTTGTTCATCATCTGAAACCATATTGCCAATAAAATAAACTAAACCATAAACAACGCCCGCATACATTGCATTTTGTATAATTCCACCTACAAAACCTTTTGCTGTACCCAACCAATCTCCTCCTGGTTCTGGTCCTGTTTGTTTTAATGGAGCGACATTTTGAGGCACTCCTTTTCCTGCACTTTCCCATTTGCCTGTCTTAAGATCATATTGAGACCATCCCTCGGAAGTTTCTTTTAACCAGTTTCCTGCTTCACCAAATTCTGTTTTAGTAGAAACATGGGTGGTTCCTTCTGGTATAGTTCCATATAATGTTCTTGCTTGTGCTAGTGATATTGTGGCTGAAGGTTCACCTTGAGCACTAACTAAATAAGAAAATGCTATAATACTAATTAATAAAATAATTATCTGGCTTATTGCTATACTCCCTCTTTTATTGATTTTCATGAATATGAATTAATTAACTTGGCTTCTTTTTAAATCATAATTTATAAATATTCTTTTTATTGCATAAGGGGCATCTTTATTTAATAAATTATATAATAAAAGATCATACTTTTTTGTCCCCTCTAATTCTATAAGTTTAGTATGTTCTATATGGGCTTCTGCTATTGTTTCAACAGAAATTGGATATTGACCTATAACCTCTTCTTTTTCATTATTTTTATCAAATTTAGAATCATAAACTATTAAACCTTTTTGAGTACTTTCATCCATTATATACAGTTTAGTGGTAGATTTTTTTGGATGACATCTAAGTATATGTATTCTATCATCCTTATAAAATATATTGCTTTTGATTAATTTATCTTTATAGAGATTAAATTTTCCATTATTATCTCTATCGTCAAATACACATGTAATAAGATTTTTTTCTTCAGCTTCTTTTAGTAATTTTCTAAATTCATAAAAGTAATTTTCATTTCTAACCTGTCTCTGTCTTCCTTGCCCCTGATTTACATTAACATTAACCTGAGTTCTGCCTTCTCTTGAAGCTTTTCTCTCATTAATTCTTCTGCCTTTTTCTGCACCATAATTTCCAATTATTCTTCCCATTGCTCTTTCATTGGGTGTTGATTTAGGATTATAAGCATTAGCCATACCACCTAACCAAAATAAATCAGCTTCTTCTTCTGGTGTTAATTCACATCCACTAAACAACATAGAAGCAAGTCCTAAACTTCCGATTAATGCTGTTTTTTTCATTCCTTTTCCTGCACTTTTTGATATCTTGTTTATTAAGCTCATTTTGTTACTATTTTATAGTAATATTATGCTTTTAAATCTTACTATTATTTATTTTTATTTGTTCTATTTTTTTGAACAAATGTTCTGATTTCATGAACAAATTTTTCTGCTTGATTTATTGTTTCTTCTGCATTGCTTTTTGAAGTCCCTTCAATAATACCATAAACAAATTTATTTCTCTTTTTTCTTATATTATCAAAATAATCTATAAATTTCTTATCAAAATTTGTTTTTCTTAAAAATTCAAAAACATTTTTATGGTGCTCTCTTCCAATAGGTCTATAACCAATATAAAACATAAAGCTTCTTGAAACTCTTAAAACTGCATTATATGCAATAGACAAAGCCCAATTATAATCTTCTGACTCAAGATTGTGTTTTGCAGATTCTATGTCTTTTTTTGCAAGATTATCCTCAAATTCTTCTTTTTCAACTTTTTCTATTTTTTTCTTATCCAATAATTCTTTGAAATTCATTTTTATCTCCCTTTATCATTATTTTATTTTTTTTTCTAATATCTCTAACAAATCCTTTATTTTTATTTTTCTTTAATTCCTCTAATGTCCAAATGATTGGATTAATCTCTCTTTCTATTTTATTTTCAACATTTTTTAATAATTTAAATGCCTCTGACTGCTTTCCATTCCCAATAATAAGCAGGTCAATATCACTATCAAAAGAATAATCTCCTTTTGCAAAACTCCCAAAAATTAAAATAAATTTGGCATTAATCTTCTCAAGTGATTTTCTTATTGGATAAACAATAAACTCTGTTTTAATAAAAATATTTTTTAAATCTTCAATAATATTGCAGTTTTTATTTAATATAATCTTATTTTTCTTTTTTTCTATTATTCCAGCATTAAAAAGATTATCTACCTCTCTTTTTACAGCACTTACAGGGATTTTTAGTCTTTTAGATATTTCTCTAAGATATGTATCCTCTTCATTAAAAAATAAAAATCCCATTACCTTAATTCTTGTTTTTGATGTAAATATTTTTTCTAACATTTTACTATTCATCACCTCCAAATAATTTAGTTATCCAACCCAAAATAACATCTCCTGTTTTTTTCTTTTTATATTTATAACCTTCGCCACTTCCAGAAACTCCAATATAATTTGTTTTCATTCCACAATCTGCTGTTGCAGAACAAACACCCTGCATTTGATTCTCCCAACTATCTCCTAAACACTCACAATTTTCTACACAATCCCAGTCTCCACCTAATTTTTTACTAAATTTAACTTTACATTCTCCAACAATTTGTGAACAAGTTCCTTGACTATCTCCTTCTTGCCAAAATTCTAATCCAGGCGGATGTTCAGGAACACAAATTCCGTCTTTTCTTTTGCTGTTATCATCATCACCATTTTCTCCTGAAGTTCCTGTATTTAATTTTAATCCTTCAACACCATTAATCCATTCACAATCTCTTAAATCATTATTTAAACAATCATCTTCCTCTTCTTGTGAAACACAATCCTGCCATCTATTAACTCTGCAAGCAGCATTTCTAAATTCTCCTTCAGGGCTCATAACAGTATCTTGTATACAAATTTCTTGTCTATAATCAGCACAAGGTTCTACAGTAACTGCACCCTGATAACATACATATCTAAAATATCTTGCTCCAGGTAAATCTTCTTCTTCAGAAGCACACCAAGTTTCTCCGTGTTTATATGTTTCTCCTCTAAACTTGCAATCTAAATCTCTGCAAATATAATCTCCATAAGCAGGTTTTCTGTCTTCTCCTCTTTTATATTCTCTGCAAAAACTTCCTAATAAATAATCACAGTTTCCACAATTAGGATTATCAGCATTATCTTCACCATAACCACAACTTTCATCTATATCTTTAATAAAACTCCAATATTCTTTATTATCTACTTGTAAAGCATCATAAATATTTGCAATATTGCCACAACTATCTACAAAATAAACTCCGTCTTTGCCTTCAACACAAGTTGTTTTTTTTGTTGGTCCGCAGTTAGTTCCTAATCTTTCATTTGAACATAAATATCCTTCATAAAATGTTGTTGTTTGATTTGTCATTCCTTCTGCGTCTAAACTTTCACACTCTTCTCTTATAGTTCTTTCACATGTTTTAATAAAATCAGATTCATAAACACAAGCTCCTTCATCTTTTGCATGAACTAAAGAAATACACTGAAATTCATCTGCAACATCTGTCCTAAAATCATTTTCTACACCATAAAAACTGGATAATTTTTTACATCTAACTAAAGTTACAAATGCTGCCTGATCTCTTATAATACAGCATCCTAATTCACATTGAGGAACACTGCAATCAGCAGAATCCTCCCAAACTCCTCCTTCTTGATTACAAACAATTTCTGGAGTATTTTCCATACAAATTCCTTCTACACTATTATAACAACAACCTTTCCTGCAATAAGAAGTTGCTTCACAAGAAGTTGGTGTCTGCCTATAATCTGAATCACATTCATCAGAAGGAGCATTAATACAATAAGCTCCTGTATTTGTTTTTTCACAACAATATGAAACTGAAGATTGAGCAGAAATTATAGAGATATTAATTGACAAAATACTTAAAACAATAATTACTATTAACACAAGATTAATAATATTAAAAATTCTTTCATGTTTTTTGAGTTTAGTTTTATTAATTATCATTTTATATTTTTTTCTCTATTTTACTTAATTTTTTTTCAAATTTCCTTTATTTATTTTTTTAATTAACATTTTATTCTAAGAGTCCTTTTAAGAGCATTATTGCTAAAAAAATTATAAAAGCAATTAGTGCTTTATCTCTTTTATTTTTAATAAAATAAATTATTGAAATTACTGCACTTATTATTATGCCTACTCCGTATATATCTATATTCATTTTATTTTACCCCGCATATAATGATTATTCCAATTATTGAACTTATCAGCCCAACAACTAGTAGTATTTTTGAATTTGCAAAATATCCAATTGTTTGGGTGGCTATTCCGACAATTGCAATTATTTTTTTCCATGCATCTAATTTTTTCTTTTCTTTTTTCATTTTTAAAAATAACTTATTTTATCTGCTCCATAACCAGCAGGCCAAGCAATACTTCTTGATGCAAATTTAAATACATCTCCTGTTAATCTATTGCTCAATGTATAAATTGCAGTCCCATCTCCTAATAACATTTTTTCAACTTTAACATTTGGATAATAAGTCATATAAACTGTTGTTTCTGCATCCCCATAACGAGCCTCCCAATTTAATATACTCAAAGCAATTGAAACTAAATTATACATTTCACTTTGAACTTCAACTTTAAAATCATCATATGTTTTAGATGAATCTCCTTTTGTTAATGTAAATTTAGATGAAATATTTAAAAAAACATTTTTAGGAACTATTTTTGTTTCATATTCTAAAGGTTTTTCACCTGTTATCACATATCCTTTGTTTCTAAGTCCATTTTTTAATTCCATAAAACAATTATTTACTTCTATATTTAATGCATCATTAATTTCTTTTTCCATGGTTTCTTTTAATAATGGTTTTTGCATTACACAAGTAACATAATAATCTCTTGTATAACATAAATATTCAATTCTCTGTCCATTATATAAAATATAATTTTGAGGATTTAAACTTCCTCCTTGTTTTGCAATATAATCTAAATTGTTTTGTAATTTTTCTTCTAAACAAGCCTGAATATATGTTTTTGGATTTTCAAAACTTGGCATTTTATCTTCAGGTTTAATAACTCCTGTAAAAATTAAAATCAAAATTAATGCTGCTACAAAAATTATTGCAATAATAATAAAAGCTGTTGCTTGTCCTCTTTTTGTTAATAAATTCATATGTTTTAAAGTCATTTTATGTTTATAAATTTTCTTAGTTTTTTATTAATTTTAATTATCATTCTTTAGTCTTCAAAATATGTTGGCTTAACAACAATATTACATCCATTTGGTTCATTACCCCAAATATCCTTGCATCTTATATAATATGTATGCTCCATATCCCATGCAGCACTATGTTCTATTGAATAAATTCCTGTCATTTTTGTTGCATTATCAAAATCAAAATTACATTTTCTTAAATCAAATGCACACTCTGCTTTTTCATTAGTTACAATTTTTAATCCTGCCTGTCTATAAACTCTTACAACTTCGGGTGGTTCTAAATCAACTTCAACATTAAAACTTGTTTCTGCTTCTGCTTTATTTTCATAAGAGTCTTCACATTTAATCTTAATATGATACTCTCTGTCTGATGTTTGTAAATTTGTTTTATGAATTGTTGCATGAGTATTTTCAAAAAATTCATAATTCTGCCCATTATTTAAACTATACTGGCATGAAGCAATTCCACTAACACCTCCAGAAGTTTTTGCTTTTAATTCAACAGTAATTGGCAAGTGTCCTCCTTTTATTGTTTTATTTGGTTTTAAATAATCAATTTTTAATTCATCTTCTGTAGGATATAATTGATAAACATAAGACTCCTGCATTATATTTCTTTTATCTTGTTTATTGGTATTTTCTAACCAAGGCTGATCTTTGCATTTTATATAAATCTCTTTTTCTAAATCTGTTAATTGTGTTTTACAAGGCCAACCTCCATTTTCCATATCTGAAATAGCATATTTACAATCCATATTATATTGCATTTCTCTAAATAATTTATCTTCATAATCATATCTGCATTCTGCAGGCTCTGAAATATAAAAACTTGCATTTATTATTTCTGTTCCATATTTTACATATTGTCTATTTATTGGATTGTTTCTGATTATTTCAGGAATTTTATCATCAGGACCTTGATCAATACAAAAATTAATTTCATATTCTCCTCCAGTATTTCCAGCTTTATCTCTGCATCTAACATAATATTTTATGCCCGCACCATACATATTAGATAAATTTTCTAATAAATCCCTATATAATTCCTGAGTATTTTCATCTTCTATTTCTCTTAAATTTTCAATTAATGATTCTGGATGAGGAGCATAGAAAGTCATAACATGATTTTCTAAAAATAGATTTTTGCCTCCAAAATAATCTTCCATATCAATAAAATGAGGTGTTTTTTTTGTATCTATTTTACATTGTGAAAGTTCATCTGTTTTTATTCCAAAATTTACAGTAGTTCCAATACTCACACAATCTCCATTATTTTCTTTTACATCAAAACTATTATCAGATATATTAAAATATTTATAACCTGGACTTAAAATTTCTTCCCATGGTTCTATAACAGGAGGAGTTTTATCATTTTTATAACCATCAGCACATTTTTCTTGCCCTGTTCCTTTATTAATAAATTCACATGCGCTTCCTAAACTATGACATCTATATTCTGTGCATGGTTTTAATAGATTATTATTACATTCTTCACATTTATCTCCTCCTGCAGGAGGTTGCCAAGGAAGGCATTTAAATTCAATTTCTATTTCTTCAATATCTCCTATTCCTAAAAGCTTTAATATTAATGCAATTATTATTAAAACTATTAAAATAATAACACAGACAATCCATTGAGGTCCTATACAAAAACTCCAAATTCCTTCCCCCCAACTTAAAACTGCTAATACTATTCCTGCAGCAGCACCAGAAGCCATCATTACTTTTGCAGCATCACCCCTTAATCCAAAAATTTTAACTAACAATCCTGCAACCAACATTCCAGTTCCTATTGCACCAGCAGCATTTCCAATTCCTTTTAAATATGGATTCTTTAAAATATAACTTGGTTTTACAAAACCTTTTGCTGTAGGATTATCAATACTCTGAAATAAATGTAAATCATACATCTCAGCTCCCTGGTATATGTCTGTAGTTAATAAGTAATTTGAAGCCTGAGTAGCAATAAGTCCTGTAGTTCCACTTATACCCCCTATATAGTTCATAACTTTCAAAAAAGTATCTGGAGACATTTCTCCTCCACTTTCTAAATTCAACATTTCATCTTCACTTAAAATTAATTCTAAAAATTTAGATTTGCTTGCAGGAACAAATTGTCCTTCTACAGGAATATAATTATCCATATACTTTCCAGTTTCAACATCTGTTGCTTCATTTCCATCAAATTCAGCTCCTTCAAAATAATGATTTCTTGTAAAATCTCCTTCTATATTTACATAACTCCCACAATCTCCTAATGAAATACATAAATCATGAAATTGATTAGCAAACTTGCTTCCATCTAAACAATCACAATTAGCAATACATTCCCAATAAGTTGGATCCAATCCTAATGACCACCCTCCAGCTCCACCTTTTAGGATTGAGTCTCCCCAATCTATTTTTTTCTCAAAAAATATTGTACATTCTTGACTTGCCATAGAACAAATATTTTCTGCCTGACTTGCCCTATAATCATTATTTAAATTAAGTCCAGTAGGATATTTAGAAGTGCAGACATCAAAATCATCTTCAAAAACATCAATATTCTGTTTCATACAATCTACTAAATCCTGTTCACATCCACTTTGTTCTGAACAATATCTCCAATCACTTATTCTGCATGAAGCAGATTTCATAGTTTCTCCAGTTGTTTCATCAATAATTGTTTCAGATTGAACACACAGTTCCTGCCTATAATCTGCACATCCTTCTACTTTTATTTCACCATTTACACAAGAATATCTCCAGTGTCTGCTTCCAACAACATCTAATCCATCACCTATTTTTCCATCATAAACACACCAAGATTCCCCGTTTTTGTAGATTTTTCCTGTATTTGAATCTTCACAATTTAAATTCTGGCAAACATAATTTCCTGTGTCTGGTTTTTCATCAACTAATGCTCTATACTTTCCGCATTTATCACCTGTAAGATGATTGCAATTTCCACATTCATTTGCATTTGACAAATCATTTTTTAATCTACAACTAGTATTTTTTAAAAACCCGTTATTCCACGCATTATCTCTTTGTTCTTGTGAATCTCCTTCATAAATATTTTCTCTGTTTCCACATGAATCAAACCAATAAACTCCGTCTTTTCCTTCAACACAGCTAGTAGAAATTTGTTTTTTACAATTTACTTCAGGAAGCTGAGAATTTGAACATAAAAATCCCTGATAAAAATTATCTTCATTTTTTGTCATTCTTACACAATCAACTTTACTAGTTAGTTTACAAGTTCTTCCAGAAATTAAAGGAATAACACAAGCACCCAAACTTAAACTTTTATTTATTTCTAATAAATAACAATCAAATTCAGTATCTATGCTTTCACGCCAATCTTTTTCAAAACCATGAAAACCAGACAAAACTTTACATCTATTTTCAGTAATAAATTCTGTTTCTTTACCCAATACACAACAACCTAATTTGCATTCTAATACATTATTACATGTTTTGTCTTCATGCCAAACACCCCCTGAATCTTCACAAGATTTTCTTCCAGAATTTGTTATACATCTTCCAGAATTTTCACTTAAACAACATCCTAATTCACACTGGCTAGTTTCTGAACATTCTCCTGCAATACAATCTACTGCACATTTATCCTGGCATTGATTAGATATAAAGTCCTGACAAAATACTCCTTCATTAGTTTCAGGACAACAAGAAAAACTTAAATCATTGCCTACTCCAGAATCAGAAGATTGTGCACTTGCATATGTGATTTGTTTTATTGTTATTGCTTGAATTAATAAATTAATTCCAGAAGTTAATATTTTATTTGTTCCTAAATTTTTATTATTGTTTTTACTAACCCCTATAATTCCCTGTTCTTCAAAAATTTCATTTGTTTGATAAATATTATAACTATTTGCTATAGAACTATTTAATAATAAAAATAATTGTATTAAGAGAATTAATAATAAACTTAATTTTATTTTATTAAAATTTAATTTTTCTGCACTTTCTTTATTCTTTTCTTTTTTTGTAATTTTTTCAACTCTTTTTTTATTTTTCATTTTTAAAATCCTGGAGGAAGATTACAGCTTCTTATCGCAATATCTAATTTTCTGCCAGTATCTCTGTCTTGTATTGAATAAATTTTAATATCATCACTATTCCGAAATTTATCTATATTAACCCAAGTATAATATTGCATATAACCAACATATTCAAAACTGCAGTATTCTGCTTCTTGATTTGCAATTTCAATAGCAACATTTGCTAAATCATATAATGGTTCTTGAGAAATACTGCTTAAATTAGCAAATTTCACAGTTCTCTCTCCTCTTTGCGCAATTAATTTTTTATTTATATTTGTATTTATTTTTCTTGGTTTTAATATCACCTCCACATTTAAATCCCCCTCTAAATTAATATTGTAATTTTTTGATTCTAATTCTTTTTTTAAATCAGCAAAACATTGAATAACTCCTGGAGTTATATACTCTTTAATTTCTTTTTCTAAATGTTCTATATAAAGAGGTTCTTGATTTATACAAGGATAATAATTTTTATTAGTATAACACAAATACTGAACATTTTGTCCATTATATAAAACATAATTATTTGGACTAATATAACCTCCTTGTGGCAGCATTATATCAATTGCTTCTTCAATATTTGCAGAAACACAACTATCTATATAATTTTCTGGATTTTCAATTGTTTTAGGAGAAATCTCTGGTTTTAAAATATATTTAACTAAAAAATAAGAACCTATTGCAACTAAAATTAATATTATTGCAACAATAAACATTGTTGTTTGTGCTTTTTTATTATTGATTTTAATTATCATTTTTTCCACCTGTTTTTTTATTTTCACTTTTTTTTAATAATCTAATTGCATCTTCAATTAAATGAGATTTATTTCTATATTTTCCTTTATTTAAAATTTCTTTGATTATTCTGATAGTTTCTTTATCAACCGTGGCAGATATTCTTTTTTTCATAATTTATAACCTCTTTTATATAAGTAATACTAAATAATATAAAATATATTAAATAATACTTGGTATTACATAGAAAACTCTTTATTTAAATATATCGAACGAAATAAAAACAACAATTAAATCACTAATCCTCTACTCAGCCCAGCAGTTTCAATAATTTATTTATATACTTAACTGCTAGTCTTCGGTCTCAACTCTTGGTGCAAGAACAAAACTTAATTCTGCTCTGGGATTTTTAAAATCTAATCTTAATGGATAATCATCTGCAAATTGTATTGCCATTTTTTCTGTTAATTTACCTGCTTTAATAAATTTCTGCAGATATTCTAAAGAATATTTTGATTTACTATTTACACCAGTTATTGTAGCTTCATCACTTGAAAATTCTGATTTAGCAGAATGTAATCCTTTTGCTTCTATTATAAATTTTCCTTCTTTAATTGAAAATAAACAAGAATCAGCAACAATAGCACAATCTTCAATTGATTCATTAAAATTAAAAGAATGAATTTCTA
>CAZPQF010000019.1:0-12963 GCA_964588735.1 Candidatus Woesearchaeota archaeon | reverse complement strand
TTAATTATTTAACTGAAGTAAAACCCCTTTATAGAATTATTTTTTAGACACGCCCACTAAAAGCAAATCTTTTTAAATCAAATTTCTAATTCATTTATATGAAAAAACAACAAACCCTTGTTTTAATCAAGCCAGACGCAATAGTAAGAAACTTGGCTGGCAAAATAATAATGAGATTTGAAGATGCTGGCTTAAAAATAATTGGAATGAAAATGGTCTGGGTTGATGAGGATTTTGCAAAAAAACATTATAGAGAAGATGTTGCAAAAAAACATGGAGAAAGAGTTAGAAGAGATTTAATAAAATATATTAGAGAAGGTCCGGTTATTGCAATAGTATTAGAAGGTGCAGATGCTATAAAAGTTGCAAGAAAAATTGTTGGTTCTACTTATCCAAACGAAGCATTACCAGGAACAATAAGAGGGGATTTTGCACATATTTCAAAAATATTTGCAAGTACAAATGAAATATCTGTTAGAAATTTAATCCATGCTTCTGCAGATAAATCAGATGCAAAAACAGAAATAAAACTTTGGTTTAAAAAATCAGAACTTAATTCTTATAGAACAGTTCATGATATAATTTGTTTTGAAGAAAAAGAATAAAAAGTAGAATAAATATATTTATTAATTAAAAATTCCTCAACTTGTTATGCTGGTGCCTGATATCTTAATAGCAATTGGCAATATTCTTATAGGATATTCTACAATTAATTTAATATATATTGGATTTAAAAAGAAAAAAACTATTCCAAATATACAAGCAGTAATTTTTTACCCAATAGCTGTGGCTATTTGTATTTTCATATTATATCTTAAAATTAGTTTATTCTTCTATAATTGTTACAATAATAGCAATTTTATAGACAATAGTATTAATACAAAAATTAATCTATAAATAATAGCTAAATTCGCAAAACTTCCAAAACTTTTTCTAAATTAACAGAAGTATTTTCACATCCATCTTCATTCAACAGAACAGCAAAAATCTTTTCTTTATTAACTCCTAATTTAGAAAGATAATCTAAAGCCATTTCAACCTCATCCTGACATGCAATTCCAACCACTTTATCAACATCATTTAAAAAGAGTATTCGTTTAAAATTTTCTTAACTCTCGAACTTCCAGGAACAATATAAACATCATAATTTTTCTCTTCTCCATATTTTAATAATTTATCAGAGATATTTTGTTTTAAACAATGCGGTAAAAACAAAAGTTTATTGCTCATCTTTTAAACCTGCATCAGTTATAAAAAATACTGTTTCATTATCAGGAAGATTTGGACTGTCAATTAATTTAGCGACCCTTGAACCTTTTTTACCTCTTCTTAAATACATCCTATAAGTAGAATTATGAACAACAAATCCATTTGCAACATAATTCTCATTTTCAGGAACAGAAAAATCATAAAATAATTCCTTGCCTGTACTATCTCTAACACATATCTCTCTTATCTTTTCAAATCTTAAATCAGAACTTAATAATTTAAAGACAAACTCAATTTTCTGCTTAATCTGTCTATCCTTAATTTTTTGATTCATTAAAGCAGAAAATGCTTTTTCTAGCTCTTTTCTATTTATCCATTCATAATTCTTTGGCCTTGGTTTGACAGCTTTAGAAGGACATAGTCCAGCCTCTCTTAATAAATTCCATATATCTTTTCTCTTAATAGGCATCATTTCTTTTTCATAAGTTGAATTAACCTTCTCTATTTGTCTTAACAACATTTCTTGTTTATCTTTTGCAGTAAACCCTATCTGTAAATAATCTTTAATATCCCTTGCAATAACTCTCAGAACATTCATCTTCTTACTGCCAATATCAAATTTTATAGTGCTTCTGATTCCAAATCTCAACAAAAATAATTGGAGATATTTTAGAATTTGTTTATCTTTTTGAGCAACAGTTATCATTGCCCTGTTTTTATCAATATGTCCTTCAGCATCTATAAAACCCTTAATAAATCCCCTAGCAACATCTTCTTCACTTTTCCCAACATAATTAAAGATATTAGGGATTATTAGTTTAAACAATTCAGATATCTCTTTTGAGTTTATATGAAGGGTATAACAATTCTTATCATTCATCTTGATTATGCTTCCTTTAATATTAAAAGTTTCTTTAAACAACAAATTATAATGCTGTAAAATTTCTATTCTCTCATCTCTAAATCTCAGTCCTCTCAATTCAAAATTCCCATCACCCAAAAAATAACCGCAAATCTGTCCTAATGAAGAAGTCATAATTCCTGGCATAATCAAATCCCTATGTTTATATGTTTGCACAGGCAAAATTTGTAATTGCAATCTTCCAGATAAGCAATTCTGCAGATTGTTGAAAGTCTCTATATTTGTTGGACAATTCTGATTTAAAACCCTCCTAAATTGTCTTTTAGTTATTCCTATTTTTTTACATATTTCTTCTCTTGTTATATTTTTATCTATCAACTCTTCTCTAATTTTTTCTGTATCATTCGAAGAAAGTTTCCCTATTTTCTTTACATTAATCAAAGGCAGTTTTTGCTCCTCTCCTTTTATACTTATTTTTCCAGCCTGCATAATAAAGTCTCCTTTTTTCAGGTCCTTTGCTTCTTTTTCTACAATCGCAAAATTCTCGATTGTAAAAAATCTGTGTAAAGGAGAACAATTTATCTGGGAATTTGTTTTTATATTATAAATCTCATCAACATCTGGATTAACAAAAATTAATTCTGACTGAGCATTGCTTAATTTCAAATCATTAAGCTTTCCTGAAACAACTCTTTCTTGCCCCATATTTTTTATTTCTTTTATACTTCCATCACTCAATTGTATTAATGCATCTCCTGTCAAACAAGCGTGTCCAACTATATTCCCCCCAATTGCGGTTGTAGGATCCCCAAACATCATTGCTGGATTAGACATTACTTGATTAGTAACATAAATAGCAATATTATGCTGTTCTGCAAGCCTCATTAAATCATGCATATATCTATTTAATTTTTGCTGTCTGTCTGCTAATTGTCCTCTTCCACTATACTCAGCCCTAAAATGTGCTGTTAAACTATCTACAATTAATAATTTAATTGGTTCTCCTTTTTTAACCATTTCACTTATTTTTTCTAATAATAACATCTGATGGTCTGAATTAAAAGCTCTTGCAACAAGAATATTTTTCAAAACTTTTTCAGGATTTGCACCTAAAGCTTTTGCAATTTGTTTTATTCTTTCCGGCCTAAAAGTCCCTTCTGTATCTATAAAAACAGCTTTTCCATTTGCCCCCCCTTTATCTTTAGGCAATAAAACATTCACAGCTAAAGTCAAACCCAATTGAGTTTTTCCACTTCCATAAGCACCAAAAGCTTCTGTAATTGATTTAGTTTCTAACCCCTTTCCTCCCAGAAGTTCGTCTAGATTATTACTTCCTGTAGCAACATGAGCAATATTCTCTCTATTTTTAGCATATTCTAATCCATCTTGAAATCCTAATTTTAACATTTTCCTAGCTGCTTGAATTGCTTTTCTGGCAACAGCTTCACTAACACCAGCAACTTCAGATAAAGCAGGGGGGCTTAACACAGCCAGCCCCATTAAATCATAAACTCCTGCACCTTCTAATTTTGCAGCAATTGTAGGGCCAATTCCAGGCAAATCAGTTAATGTACATTCTTCTTCCTCTTCTTCTGAATTTTTTTTATTTTCAGTTTGTTTATTTTCAGATTCCTTAGCCATATTAATCTTTATTGGCTTTTCTTTATAAAGATTATTAGAATAAGATGTATATTTTTATTTTAATAAAAAATAAATCAATCTTCTTTTCTTTTTTTATTCATAATTAATCTATATTAATAATAGCCAAAACCATTATTACAAACATTAATACCAAATCCATCTATCTCATAAACATCACATAAAGAAAATATTAAAAGCTATTAAAAGAATATAATATCGATAATAGTATTTAGTTATTTCTTTTTCCATAATTAATAAAAATAACTCTGCTATAAATCTTCCTACACACTAGCCATATAAACAAATAAAATACCTATATCTGCCAATAATAAAAATACAAAAATACTTGTTTCTAAATAACTATCTACTTTAATTCTCCATTTTAATTTTTTCTTTAATGGCCAAAAAGGCCTTATTCCCTGAACAGTTAGACTATCTAAAAACAAATGCAAACCATAACCTAAAAAAAAAGGCAATGCAATAATCGGCCAAAATAAAGCTAAAAAAAATGTTGCAAGAAAACAAAAACTAAAACTATGAATAACCCCCCTATGTTTTGTAAACCACCTAACAATTCCTGATTCTGGAAATCTTCCTATAGTTGAAAAACCACTATCTATATCTGGAAGAATTGTCATTATAAATGCAACAATTATAAAAGAAAGCTTATAAGTTGCTTGGTTGATTAATAAAAAAATAATTAAAATTGCAGCAGCAATATGTGTTTTCATCATCATTTTTTGTTTATTATTCTTCTCTTTTTTTAAAATTTTTATTATTTTATAAGCTTTTAAGTTATGCCCCATCCCTACTTTATACATAATTTATAACCCGTTAATTTTTATTAACAATATATATTCAAACCTCTTAAGTTAAATTCTACTTAGCTCATTTCTATTAAAGCCTTTTATATTATCAATTATAAATTCCGATTAAATATTATCTATTTTCTCTAAATTTATTATCAATTATTATTTGTTATCAATATCCCATATTTATTAATTATTAAACATTACTTACTTTTCTAAATTAGCAATCAACTCCTCTACATTAACCTCTTTTATATCATTAACAACAAATTCAGGATTATTAAAGATTTTGTTCTTTCTGACAGTTCCAGAAAAAATCATTTCTTTTCCAAGTATATCCTCATTTTTAAAATTATTTAAATCTAAATTTAATTTATCAAGTATATTTGAAAATAAAACAGCCCTTATATTTTCTGTTCCATCATCTAAAACAACATTTAATAATGCTTTTTTTTCAGGAGCTTGTTTTCCATGTTCTTTACAATTTTTCTCTGTATCTAATTTTTTTCCACATTCTGGGCAAACTTCAAAAAATCTTGGAGGAAAACTCTGAACAATAAAAGCCCGTGTTGCAGAATTTAATCCTTGTTTAAACTCTAATATGGGTTTTTCTCTATAAATTTTTTCTTCTTTAATATTTTCTAATTTCTCATTACTATATTTAATATCAGAAAAGCTATTCAAATGAACTTCCATATTCCTTATATTTGCATTTGATATTTCAACAACATCTCCTTCTTTAATTTTTCCAGATTCAAATAAATTTATATGATTAGTATCCCATAATACAACCCTGATATTAGAAGTATCATCTGCAACAACCATGCTTAAAACTTTATGTTCTTGATTATTTCTAGTAAAACTTCTAACAGGAAATAAATTAATTATTTTGCCGATTAAATTAACTCGCCTCATTCCAGGTAAAACTTCAGAAATTTTAACTTGCTGTTTATCAAAATTAATACCTAATTCTGCTGCAACAATCTGTGCAGCTCCTTCTCTAGAAATAAGTCCAGAAAGTCTTGCTTTTTTAGCTTCTACTTTTCTTTCAATCTCTTCTTTAGATAAATCTCCAGCTCTAACAATTCTATCTAAAATTTTGTCATAATTTTCATCTACCATTTTTTATAACCATCACATCAAGTATAATAAAAAACCCCTTATCATTTAAAAGCATTATTATGTTTTAAAAAACAATAATACATATCAACCATGCCTTTCTATAAGCTTTTCAAGTAAGGGTTTAACCTTAAATCTATAAACCCAACTTAAAATCCTTATTATTAACAAAAAATTTCAACATCTCCTTACTTATAAACCCTCTCAAATATTTCATTATCAAATTAACATAAAATTTATAAATCATTTTCAACAAGTTCAAACATGGCAACAGTATTAATAAAATTAAAAATAATGCCTGTTTCACCAGATACAAATTTAGAAGAAATAAAAAAACAGGCAGAAGAAAAAATCAAATCACTTGGAGCATCAAATATTGATTCAATAGAAGAGCAACCAATAGCATTTGGATTAAAGGCATTAATATTTACAATCGCATGGCCAGAAGAAAAAAATACAGATGTTTTAGAAAAACTTAATGAATCAATTGAAAATATTTCTTCATCTCAAATAATAGATTATCGCAGAGCATTTGGCTGATGACAAATTTATAAGAAAGTAATATTATAGCATTAGTCAAGTAGGAACAGGGTTTTTGGATGAATTAAAATTATATTTCTGCAGTACCCAACTTTGTTTTAGATAAAAGTGCAATAGCTCCAATAATAAATATTACAAAAGTATGAATAAAAGTGCCCGCCCCAAAACCAGAAACAAAAATATTAATAAGCTCTCCAACTACAGGAATTTTTATAATAATTGAAGAAATAACAGGGATATAAGTTAATGAAAAAATAGCTAAAAACCATCCAAGAATCCTTATAAATATTTTTTGTTTCATCAAACCTAAAATCACACCACAAGCTAAAAGTATTGAATAATATATTGTAGGAAATAGGATAGGCTTAATTATAGCATCATGAACTATACTAAATGTTCCTACAAACCAACTGGGGAGATTAAATAAAAACAATATTCCTAATATTCCAATTATCCATCCTTTTCTCTTAGCTTTTTTAAGTGGTTTTAATTGAATTTGAGGAGAATTTGGATGAAGACTCTTTATCGTTTTATTGTTCTGATAAACTTTAAAGAACCCAATACTAGCAAGAACTATTCCTATTAAAGCAGACCAAGAATAGGGAAAACTTTCTGCAGCCATTTCTAAAAGGCCAAAAAAACTTAATAAAATAAGAATAAGTCCAATAATAAAAGAAACAAAATAACCCCCTTTAGTTCCAGTACTCTGTTCATACTTCATCTGTTCTTTAACATTCCTAAAATTTACCATTTTTTCACTTCTTTTTATAATAATTAAACAGAAACCTAATTTATAAATATTTCTTTAATTAAATATCTATTTAAGCAATATTTTCATGTGAAAGAATACCAATTAATAAAGACCTCGCTCCTAAAGCTAACAAAAATAATGATAAAAACCAGGTTGGAAAATTAATCCAACTAATAACATCTAAATAATTTATTAAAGCATAGCCCCCTATTAAAAAACTGGCAATACCGATAATTTTATTAAATCTAACAAAACCAAAACCAACAATTACTGTACTTAAAATAATTGGATTAAAAACTAAATCAGAAGTAATAAAAAGTATGTTGGGCAATATTCCAGAGTCATTTAAAAAAAATAAACCTCCGATTATTATTCCCATGATACCTAAAAAAACTAATAATCTATTCATAAAAAAGATTAATAATTAAGAATTTATAAATATTACTAAAAGTATCTAAATAAAATTTATTTGATTATCTTAAAACAGCAGGTTTTCTTCCTCTCCAACCAAATAATATCAATAAAACACCCACAATCAACAAACCCCAGAAAACAGGAGTTATAAATTTATAACCAATAGAAATCCAGCTAAAATAATCATTAGCCACTAAACCCAATAAAATCAAACCAACTAAAATCATCCACCACTTTTTTTTACGTTTTTGATATTTATCCAGCATAGCTTTTTGATTTGCATAGTCCATTATTTTTTTTCTATCATGCTTTTTTGTTCTATCAGCCATCAATCCTCTTGCCATTTGAATTTCCTCTTTTTTATTTATTTAATATAATAATGTAAATTATTAATATTTATAAATATTGTTATCTTTAAGGTTTTATGATAACAGATGAACAAGCACAAGAAATAAAAAAACAATTATTAGAACAAATAGAAAAATGGCCGGCAGAACATGCAGATAAAAAACAAGGGGCAAAACAGCAAATACAATCAATGAACAAAGAACAATTAGAAAAATTCTTAGTTGAAAATAAATTAATGAAAAACTCAAAACAACCAACAGAACAACATCCGCAACAGTGTGTTTTCTGTAATATGATTGATAATAGAATTCCAACACATAAAGTAGATGAAAATAAGCATGCTATTGCAATTCTTGAAATAAATCCTTTATCTAAAGGGCATATAATAGTAATTCCAAAAAAACATGTGTCAGTAGCAGAACTTCCAAATCAAACACTTTCGCTTGCAAAAAAAATTGCAAAAAAATTAAAATCTAAATTAAAACCAGAACCAATAGATATAGAAATAACAACAGATACAAGATTTGATCATACAATAATAAATGTAGTTCCAATTTATGAAAATAAAAAACTAGACAGAAAAAAAGCACCTGAAGAAGAACTTAAAAAACTGCAAAAAAAACTTGAAAAAAAACCAAGAACTAAATCTGAATCTTCAACAAAAAAATCTAAAAAAATAAAAATAAAAAAACTGCCGAAAGCTCCAAGAAGAATACCATAAAAAAAACTTTATAAATAGTAATCCCGAAGATTACTATGAAAACAATAACTATAAAATTGCCTGACACAGAAGCTAAGGAATTAGAAAAATTTATTAGAAAAAGAAATTATCCTTCTAAATCAGAATTCATCAGAAATCTAATTATGGAAAAACTCGATAAAAATAAAAAAGAAAAAATAGGTTGGATGATATTAGCTGAAAAATCCTTGAACAAAATATGGGATAACAAAAAAGACAATGAAATCTGGAGTAAATATCTATGATAGAGCAAAAAGATTTATTATTGGTTCCATTTCCATTTTCAGACTAATCAGGCAGGAAAGTAAGACCAGTTATTGTAATCAGTAATAATGAGTTTAATCAAGATTCTGATGATATTATTGTAGTAGGAGTTACTTCAAATATATCAAAAAATAAATATGCAGTTAATTTAACAAATAATAATTTAGATGAGGGAAAGCTTTTTACAAAAGGTTGTATAAGAATGGAGAATATTTTAAGATTAGATAAAGAATTAATAATAAAAAAATAGGCAAAATAAATCAAGAAATCTTAAAAAAAATAATAGAAAAAATAAGGACAATAATAAGTTATTAATAAATTAGAATAATCAAACTTGCTTCTGGCTCGCACTCTTAATTTATCTATTTCATCAATCCTCTTGACATTGCTTCTTCCTCTTTTATTCTTTTTTATTTAATATAATAATATAAATTATTAATAATACTCATATAAAATTTCTAGTAATGCTCAATTCATTTACAACCCAATAGCCCATAAATTCAAAAGCATTTAGATATTTATTAGCAATTAGAAAATTAAAAATAAATATTATTAAAAAAATAAAAATATATTAAAACAACATAACTAATCAAAAAAACAGGAGTAAAAGGAATTCCCTGCCTTATTAAAACTTTTTTCCCTTTATATTTTTTCTTAATTAATTTAATTTGTTTTAAAGTTAAACCCTGCCAATCTTTTTTTATCTTCTTGTTATTAGATAAAACCAAATTCTCAAATAACCAATCCCCTTCTCTTAATTTTTTAACACTTACTTCTTTAATCATACAGGATTCATCAACTGACCTTGCATATAAAAAAACCAAAGGCATTATAATAATTAATAAAGAAAGTCCTATTAAGGCAAATTCATTGATTAATAAACCAAAAAACATTATCAAAATACCAATAATTAATGAAAAATAAATTAATTTTTTATTATTCAAAAAACTTTTTTTAAATTCTCCAATAAACTTTTTTTTGTTTTTAGAAACTAAAATAAAACTAAATATAAAACCATAAATTGCTCCAGCACTTAAAAATAAAAATAAAAACCATAAGTAAATTCTTAAATTTTCAGTTAAAATTAAACTCCAAGGTAAAACTGCTCCAAGAGCAATAAATAATTTGGCGTCTCCTCCTGCAAATAACCTAGAATAATAAAAGATATTTCCTAAAACAAAAAATATCCCCAACCCTATTAATCCCTGAAATAAAAAACTCCATTCATTACTCAATAAACTATAAAAAATTCTATATAATAAAGCAAAAGTAATTAAAGAAAAATTTAACCAATTATCAACTTCATTTCTTTTTAAATCTTGTAAAACAGCAGCAATAATCCATACTAATCCAAATACAACTAAAAATAATTCTGCACTCATTTTTTATTTTTTTTATTATCACCAGAATTTTTACCTATATTATGGGTTCTGTGTCTTCCTCCTTTTTTATAAGGATGTTTTTTCTTATTTTTTTTCTTGTCTTTCTTTTTTCTTCTTTTTTCAGAATATGCATAATCTCCAGACATTTTAATTAACTCCTATTTGAATATTATCACAACTAATTTCTTTACAATCAATATCACAATTTACTTCATCTTTTAATATATCATCAATACATAAAATTTTCTTCTTGCCTAATTCTTTTTCTTGACAGCAAAAATCATACTTACTTCCTAAACTACATTGAGTATTGCAAATACTAATAACACTATCTAATTCTCCAGGAGAATAACCTCTTATTTTATTAAAAAAATCTTCCCATCCAATTGTAAAACTCATTATTAATGCAATTAAAATTAAAACACTGAGAATTAATAAAACTAAAGTAGAAATTGCTAATTGCATGCCTCTTTTTCTTTTTATAAAAAACATAATAAAAATAAGAAAAACAAGTTTTTAAATTTTAAGCTGCCACAATATTGCAACCATCTATACTAGCACATTTACTTAAATCAACTTCACTGCATCCATCTGCAATTGCTTGACAATTATTTCCTGTTGAATCATAACTACAACCATTTGCTGCATTACAATCTATTTCATTGTTTATATCGCTACAGTCTTCTCTTGTCCCTTTACAAACTTCACATGTTAAACCACTACACAATTCAATACCATATTCTGTATTTTGTTTTGCCCATTGATAACAAGATTTTTCACCTTTTGATTCACCATCAATTGTAATTTCTCTTTGTTGAGAACAATAAGAATATTTACTTAAACTAGCACATGCAGCCTGACAAGAAGTAACTACTTGATCAACATTACTTCCACCACCAGTTATCCAATTCTTAAAACTTCCCCAGCCCATTGTAAAGCCAATTATTAAAATTACCAGAATTAAGACTCCTAACACCATTAAGATAATAGTTGTAACACTTAAACCTTGTGCTTTTTTATCTAAATCCATTTTTAACCTCTTTTAATTATATAAATATGTGATTAGTTATTTAAAAAACTTTGTTATTTTTAATTTTTTAATTAAGTGTATTAATCACAAAGAAAAACTATGTTTTATTTTCATAACTTGATTTTGTGTTTTCCACCAACTAAATCCACTGGTTTTAATCACGGTTTTTTCAATAGTTATTTTTTGATTGTCTCTATCTAAAGTAATTTCAACATTATCATACTGCTGTTCAATTTTATTTGCAATATCTTGATTAAACTCTCCTAAATTTTTATAAAAATAAATCTGCTCTTTTATTTCATTAACTTCTAATGCATAATTTAAATTATCAAATTCCTGATTTTGAATATAATCAGATAAAATAAAACTGCCTATAGTAAATGCAAAAATTGCAAAAATTCCAATTACTAAAATTGTTATTGGAATATCTCCTTTTTTTCCTCTTATCTTTCTCATCTTTTTTATATTAAGATAATTATTTATTAGCATTGCACTGAACATCTCCTTGACAATCTTGCCATATTGTTGCCTTTATATTTCCAGGCAGAATAAAATCTTTTTCGCCATAATCTGCAAAATCAAAAACCCAATAACTATAAATTTTTTCTGTTCCGTCAGGATAATTAATTTTAATATTCCATCCAGAACTTTGGGGCACTAAAACAGGTAATTTCATTAGAATATTTTCTATCACATTTTTGGCATTATTAAAATCAGTTGAACTCATTTCACTAACTTTTTTTCTATTAATGGGGGTCATTAAAAAACCTGTTTCTGTTTTTATTAATAATAAATCTGATTTCAAATAATCTCCCCCTTTTCTATAATCAACTATATTTAAATTATTATAAACTCCAGAAATGCCCCATGAAGCATATAAAAAAACAGCAATTAAAATAATAATTACTAAAGTAGCAACTAACCAAGTTATTGTTTCTGCTACTGCTCCTTTTTTATTAATTAACATTTTGTTTTAATTTTTTAACAGCTGTTAAAATTTCTATATTTAATTTTTGATTATTTTCAGAGTCATAAACATAAAAATTTCTAATTCCACATTGTGCAAGTGTTGGCTGTATATTTTTTCTTTGTCTTTCATACCAATTTCCTTGATTTACTTGCTGTTTATTACAATCACTCTGTAATTCTATATTTCCTATTTTAATTTCTTTTAATTCACCATTATTTATTCTATTGCCTGTTTCTAAATCATAAAAATTAATTTTTGCATAATATTCTCCATTAGCCCCTATATTTTCATTCAAATTACAATTTGTTAAATCTATGGCAATTAATTCTCCTCCTTGAGACAAACATTCTGCAATTTTATAACTCAATATCTGAGTTTCCATATTTCTAACATCATAAAAAGAGCCATAATAAATCATAACAGCAGCTATAACTGCTCCTGTAACAATTATCAAAATTAAAAACCAATAAAATGAAATTAATCTTTCTCCTCCTTTTTTTTCTTTTATTTTTATAATTTTATTTAAATTTTTTAACATTTTATTTTTCATATATTTTTAATATAATTTTTTTATAATAAACTAAACTGATTTTTCCCTGATTTCTAAAGTTATCTTTTTAGTATCTTTATTAAATAAAACATCAACATCCACATCATTAAAAAAATCATAACTATGCCCAATATAATTTTCTTTATTTTGCAATTTGACATTAACACTATTTCCATTAATACTGATAAAATCCTTTAAATCAATTTTTTTATTTTCAACAATATTAAATTCTTCTTCCATAAATAATTCAATATCTGTATTAGGGTGGGCTGAATCTATTGCTAAGGCAATTAATTTAGCGTCTGTTTCTTCAAGTTTTGCAGAATTATTAACTT
>CAZPQF010000018.1:0-13070 GCA_964588735.1 Candidatus Woesearchaeota archaeon | reverse complement strand
GCACTCACTAAACTTAACATAGATATCACTAGAAATAAAGAACACATTATTAACAAAAGTCGTTTTGTTTTCATTGTTTTCCTCTTTTATTTAAGTATTTTTTATAACTAATTGAAAGTAATTTTATTTATAAATGTTTCGCTTAATTTCCTCGATAAAGAGAATTATTTTATTTTTATAGGTTTTTGCTTTCTATAAAATTCAATTGCTTGTTTTAATCTATCTTTTGATTCTGCATAAATTGTTAAGAGATTTGTTGATTTTTTTACTTTATTGCCGACGAGACTATAGAGATATACTCCTGCTTTTTTATCTGTCGGGCATCCCAAAACTCTTGCTAAATTATTAATTTTTTTATTATTAATAGAAATAATTTTTCCTGATTTTTTTGCTTTTATATTTTTTAAAAATTTTCCTGGTTTTAATTTTCTTATTTTTCCTTTCTGTGCTTTTATAATTTGTTCAAATTTTTTAAATGCTTTTCCAGAATTTAAAATTTCAAATGCCAATGATTCTCCTGAACCTTTTTTTACTTTGCCAGTTAATTCAAAAATTTTTCCTGCTAAAAAAATGGATTTTTTTTCTAAATCTAAAGGACGATCTTTTTCTCTTTTTAAAACTTTTAAAACATCAATCATTTCTAATACAGGACCTATTCCATTGCCAATAGGTTGTTTGCCATCTGTTAAAACACATTTTAATTTTAATTTAAAATGCTTTCCAAGATATTCAAATTTCTTTTTTAATTCAAGAGCTTTTTTTCTGTTGACTTTTGCAGAATTTCCGTAAGGAATATCAATAATAATGTGGTTGCTTCCTGCAGCTAATTTTTTAGATATTATAGATGCTAATAATTGGGCTTCTGGGTCTATACCAATTAATCTTTCTATCTGGATTATTTTTGAATCTGCTGGAGCAAAACCTAAAGCCCCTCCCCATACCATACAAGCATTTGTTTTATTCACAATTTTTTTAACTTGTTTTGCTGAAAAATTCACTTTTGCAATAGTTTCAATAACATCCACAGTTCCTGCAGCAGAAGTAATTGCACGAGAAGAATTTTTGGGAATTGTCAAACCTGATGCTGCAATAATAGATACTATTAATGGGGTTGTTCTATTTGCTGCAACACCTCCTATAGAATGTTTGTCTGCAATTATTTTTTTATTTAATTTTAGAGTATTTCCTGTATCAACAATTGCTTTTATTAAATAAATTGTCTCTTTCATAGTCATTCCATGTTTATACATTCCTGAAACAAAATAAGAAATTTCAGCTTCTGAAAGAGAATTATTAACTATGTCTTTTATAATTGTTTTTATTTCTTTTTCTGTTAAAATCTTGCCATCTAATTTTTTCTTAATTAATTCTTCAGTATAACCTTCAATCATTAAACTAACATCGACTAATTCATTTGTTTTTAAATTAAGATATTTTTGAATTTCAGAAGAAACTGCAATTTCATCTTCATCAATTAAACCAGCTATAATGTCTAATACAGCATTTATTTGCTTATTTTTTTTAATTTTTTTAATAGAAATCCTATCTGTTAAATGAAGATTTAATTTTTCAGCTGTTTTTCTATTTAAAATAATTACTGGACGTCCTGCATCCCATTTAAGTAATTTTACTTTTAAAAGCATAATCTCCTCTTTTAATTTTATAAATTATTTATTTGGTTTATTTTCTCTAAAAACACTTTTCTTTCTTCTTCCCCTATATAATTCTAACATAATAATTAAATATGCTAATATTAAAGGTCCTAAAATAAAACCTATTACACCAAAAATAAATAATCCTCCTATCATTCCAATTAATACTATTGATGGAGGCATTTTAGTATTTCTTGAAACTATTAATGGTCTTAATATTACTTCAATCCAAGAAGCAACTAGGCCATAAATAAGTAATCCTAAAGCAGGAATTGTACTTCCTATATATACTAAATAAATTACTGAAGGCACCCATATTAATCCAGGGCCCACAATTGGCAACATTCCTGTACCCATAGCTAAAAGCGTTAAAAATAATGCATTTGGAACACCAAACAAATATAAACCAATACCAGTTAAAATACCTTGGAAAATACCCACTAATATTTGTCCGTAAATAACTGAATTAGTTACTGCCTTAGATTCTTTAATAAATCTTTTTTCGGTTTCTTCTGGAAATGGTGAAAATGTTTTAATATACTGATACAACAATTGTTTATCTCTTAAAATAAAAAACATAATAAAAAATACAATTGTTAAATGAAGCATTATTGTCGGGATATTAATTAACATTTCTGTAAAAGCGTCAATTACAGTAGTAGAAATCTGACTTGTAAAATTATTAAAAGCAGCAGCAAATTGCTGGGTAATTTCTTCTGAAGCAAATATATTTGGGAAAATATTTCTTAATGGTTCTATAATATTTATTTGCCGGGTATATTTGTAAATATCAAAAGATTGCCTAACTAAAACAGGAGTTAAAAACCATATAGGGAGTATTAAAAGCACTATAACAATAAAACAAACCAAAAGTGCAGAAAAAGATTTATTTTTAAAAAGTTTTGTAAAATATCTAAAAAGAGGATTAAAGATATATGCTAGTATTAATCCTATAAAAATTGAAACAAATAAAGGTCTTATCAATAAAAATGATAGAGTAAGCAGAGCTAATAAAAATATAATAGAAATTACTTTTTTAAAATAATCTTCATTCATAGTTGTTAAAGATAAAAGAAATTTATAAACTTTTGTTTATATAAAGATTTTAATAAAAATAAAATAAGTAAGATTTATAAATTAATATTAACCAATTTTAATATGGAATCCTTTATTAAAAAAATATTTGAGAAAAAACCAGATCAAGAGGTGCATGATCAGTTTGTTAGATTTAGTAAGGGAGAATTTAAAAATAGAGCTTGTATCAATTTACATATAACAAAACAAATTAAGGTTTCTAGCACATTTGAGTATGCAAATGAATTTGTAAATTTAATTGTTGAATTAAATCCTAATGTAAAATTTTCTGGAATTATATTAAGTAAAGAACAATTAGATATTCCTGCAGAAATAAAAAAGAAAATAGGATTATATCAACATTTAGTTAATGATATAGATTCTGAACAAATAAAAAAAATAAAAGATAAAGTTTATTTTATGTTATTAAATACAAATTCAGAAGATATTGAATTCAAATCTAAGAAAAAATTACCTAAACCAGGAAAATCAGGAGAGAAAAAAATTGATGATAAATTTTGTGTAATGAAAACTGATTTAAAATATTGGCCTAAAATTCATGATTCTTTATTTTTTGATTTGCCAGAAAATATCAAAAAAGCTAAAATAAAACATAATTATCAAATAAATGAAATAATATTGCCAGATATAAAAGAAAAAGATTTTGCAAAAATGAGAAAAATGGCAAAAAGAAAAGGTAAGTTGATAAGAAAAATAACTGTGGGAAAAGAACAAGAGATAAAAAAAGAGGTTGAGTTTGAAGCATAATTTATTATTTACTAAATTAACATAATATTATTATATTGTTATTTCTTTCTTTAATATGTGAAAAAAATGAAAACTTTATTTTATCATTTGAATAAACAATTTGGCCATCAGATATTAAAAGAATTAAATAAAAGACAAAATCTTGAGATATGCGTTTCAAAAAATTCTGAAGATGTTTATAATAAAAGTATTGAAGAAGATTGGGACTTAATTATAACAGGTGAACTTCCTGCAAAAATAGGCAGAGATATTTATAGGTGGTATAATATAGGAAATTTTGCTAATGAATCATGATTTTACAATCCAAATGCAAAAATAGTTTTTATTGACAAAATGATAAACGGAAGATTGAGGCAATTATATGATTTATTTTTGGCAGAGATGAAAATTAAAGACACTCCTAAAAATAAAATTCCAAAAGCAGAATTAATGCCTTTTATAACAGAAGAAGATTTAGAAAAACACAGCAGACATATAAGAAATGCACATAATGCTGGAGTTGATTCACAGGTTATAATAGATTCTATAAAAGAATTAGAATACAAAACATATATCTATCTTCTTGAGGATGAATATCAAACATTTCATAGGAATATATTGGGTGAATTAATAGAAAATAATATAGAAATTTGTTTATTTGATGAAAAAGAAAAGATTAAAGACTATAAAAATGAATATGTTATTTTTTGTTAAATTTATAGTAAAAAAATATAACGAAACCCTTATAAATACCCTTTTTCTTGCTCTTTTACGGTTAAGGATCTAATTGAAAGTTGAAAATGAAATATTTAATATTTAATTTAGGAAATGCCAAAGAAAAGTATACCAAGGAGAGGAAGTCTGCAGTTTTGGCCGAGAAAAAGAGCCAATAAGTTTTTACCTAGTGTTAACTGGAGAGCTATAAATAAAAAAAATAATAAAAAAGGTTTTTTAGGATTTATTTGTTATAAAGCAGGAATGTTATCTGCTTATGTTAAAGATTTAACACCTGATTCTCTTACTGAAAATAAAAGAATAATTATTCCAATTACAATTCTTGAATGTCCTCCAATAAAAATATTATCTATTAGATTTTATAAAAATAATAAACCAGTTAAAGAAATATTAGCAGATAAGATTGATAAAAATGTAAGAAAAAAATTAAAATTACCGAAAAACACAAAAAAAGATGTTAAAAAATATTTGAGTGAAATAAAAAAAGAAGATTATGATGATATAAGAGTCATAATATATAATAATGTTAAAAAAACAAAATTAAAGAAAAAACCAGATTTAATTGAAATTAGTGTGGGTGGAGAAAATATTGAAGAAAAATTAAATATTGTTAAAGAAAAATTAGATAAAGAAATAACTTTTTCTGAAATTTTTAATAATGAAGAATTAATAGATATTAGAGGACTAACAACTGGAAAAGGATTGCAAGGACCTGTAAAAAGATTTGGAATTGGACTTAAAGACCATAAATCTGAAAAAGGCAGAAGAAGACCGGGAAGTTTAGGTCCATGGCATCCTGCTTATGTTACTTTTAGAACACCGATGGCAGGACAATTAGGAATGTTCTCAAGAATTGTTTATAATAATAAAATATTATCAATAGGAAATAATTCTGATGAGGAAATAAAAAACAAAGAATTAAAAAAATACGGAAAAATAAACACAGAATATTTAATTGTCAGGGGAAGTGTTCAGGGTCCTGTAAAAAGACAATTATTAGTTACACCTTCATTAAGAGCAAATAAAAAACAAACAAAAAAGAAATTTGAAATTTTGGAGTTAAGATGAAAGCAAAAATTTTAGATATTAATGGAAAAAAAGTGAAAGATATTGAATTACCTAAATGTTTTAATGTTAATATTAGAGATGATATTGTTTCTAAAGTTCTGGAAACTAAAAAATTAAAACAGCCTTATGCTCCAAATGTTGCTGCAGGAAAACAACATTCAGCTTCTGGAAAAATAAGACATCGAAGAAGAAAATGGAGAACATCTTATGGTTATGGTATATCTAGGATACCAAGAAAAATTTTATCTACAAAAGGAAGCAGATTTAATTGGATTGGTGCAGAAATTTCATCAACAAGGGGGGGTAGAAGAAGTCATCCTCCTAAAATTTTATCTATGATTAAAAGAAAAAAAATCAATAAAAAAGAAGAGAAATTAGCATTATGTTCTGCATTAACTGCAACAACTAAACCAGAAATAATTAAGAAAAAATATTCTACACTTCAAAATAAAGAAATAAAAAATATACCTATAATTATTGATATTAAAGATAAGGTAAAAACAAAACAATTAACAAATGTTTTAAGAAAAATTCTTGGAGAAAATTATTCTGTTACACTAAAGAAAAAAACAATTAGAGCAGGCAGAGGAAAAATGAGGGGGAGAAGATATAAAAAATCAGCCGGTCTTTTATTTGTCGTAGGAAAAAATGAAAAAATCAAAACAAAAATATTTGATATTATTCCAGCAAATAAAGTTTCTGTTGTAGATTTAGCAAAAGGAGGAATTGGAAGATTAACAGTCTATACTCCACAAGCAATTAAAGAATTAGAAGAAAGAACAGCAGACAAAAAAAACAAATCTGAAAATAAAGAAGGAAAAACAATAAAATGAAACAAATAAAAATTAAAATTTTTAAGCTTTCATCTTGTATGAAAGCAACAACAAGATGAAACCAATAACAACTGAAAAAGCAGTAAAGATGATTGAAATAGAAAATACCCTATTATTTAGGATAGAAAAAAGGAAAAATAAAACAGAAATTAAAAAAGAATTTGAAGAAATTTTTAATGTTAAAGTAGACAAAATAAGAACACACATTAAAGGGAATAAAAAATATGCATATATTAAGCTGAAAAAAGAAAACCCAGCAATTGATATTGCAACTAAATTAGGAATGATATAAAATGAATGTCAAAGATAAAACACAAATAAAAGTTGAGGAATTAGAAAGTTTAGAGGACTTAGAATTGCTTATGAGGGGGGATGTAGTGTTGGTTGCAGATAAAGGCAATATGGTATATAATGGAAAAGATGAATATGGTAGTTTATATTTTGTTAATAGACAAGGTTTAGAAAATATAAGAGAAATAGGAGTTGAAAAAAAAGATATTAAAATTAATAATAATGGTTTAGATTTTAAAGTTTATGCTGAAACAATATCTAAAAAAGGATATCTTGATTATCAGGAATTAAATGGATTATTAAAATGTGTGGGATTGTAAAATGGGAAAAAGAATAATTCAACAAGCGCGAGGGCATGGAAGTCTTACTTACAGAGTTAGAAGAAAAGCATTTAAACATAAAATAAAATATCCAAAAAAATTAGAAGGGGAGGCAGAAGTTTTAAAATTAATAAATTCAGGGGGACATTCTGCTCCAATTGCAAAATTAAAAATGATTAAACAAATTAAAACAGAAAAAAAAGAAAAAGGCAAAGGAAAAAGCAAAAAGCAAAAAGCAAAAAAACAGAAATCTATTGAAAAAATTGAAAAAATATTTTATAATGTTGCTGCAAAAAATTTAGCAGAAGGAGAAAAAATTAATTTTAGAGAAAAAAATTCTGGAAATATCTTACAATTAAAAGAAATTCCTGTTGGAACTAAAATTTTCAACATAGAAAATATTCCTGAAGATGGAGGAAAATTTATTAGATCTGGAGGAGGAAACGCAATTTTGACTAGGAAATCTAAGGGAAAAGCAACTATTTTATTGCCTTCAAAAAAAGAAAAAATTGTAGATAATAAATGCAGGGCAACAATAGGAGAAGTTGCAGGACATGGAAGATTAGAAAAACCACTTATAAAGGCAGGAAAAAAATATTATTTAATGAAAACAAAAAGTAAATTATGGCCTAGAACATCTGCAATAAAAGTTAATGCTGTAGATCATAGATTTGGTTCTGGAAGAGGCAAAAATCCAAAAAGAAAAATCGCTAAAAGAAATGCACCTGCAGGAGCTAAAGTAGGACAATTAAGGCCAAAAAGAACAGGGAGGAAGAAAAGATAATGGCAAAAAAAGAACAAACATTTAGGGGCAAAACATTGGAAGAATTAAAGCAATTAGAGATTCGTGAATTTGCAAAATTCTTAAAATCAAGACCAAGAAGAGTATTATTAAAACATTTTCAAGATATTCATAATTTTGTGAAAAAGTGCAATAAAAAAGTAGAAAAGAAAAAATCAATTAAAACACATAAAAGAGATATTATCATAGTTCCTCAATTAATAGATAAAAGAATTTTAGTTCATAATGGAAAAGAATTTGTTCCTGTAGATATTACCTTGGAAATGTTAGGGCATAGATTAGGAGAATTTGCACATACAAGGGGAAAAGTTACTCATGGAGCACCAGGTATTGGGGCTACTAGAAGTTCAGCTTCAGCTTCAGTTAAATAAAATTAAGTAAAATGGCAGAACAAAATAAAACAGAAAATAAGAAAGAAACAAAACAAGAAGAACAAAAAAATGTAGTTGAAACTAAGCCAGCTGAAATTCCTGAAGAAGAGAAAAATGAAATTAAAAAAAGTGATAATAAAGATATTAAGAAAAAAGCTGAACCTAATGCAAAAAGCCAGGAAAAGAAAGAAACATCAAAAAAAACAAAACCTAAAAAAGAAAAAAATGAAGCACTTGTTTATGGCAGAAGTTTGCCAATATCAACAAAACATGCAATTGCAATTTGTAATTTTGTAAGAAATAAAAAAATTGAACATGCAATTAAAGATTTACAAGATGTAGTTAATATGAAAAAAGCAATACCAATGAAAGGAGAAATTCCACATAGAAAAGGAAAAATTATGTCAGGGAGATATCCAAAAAAAGCATCATTAGAATTTATTAAATTATTAAAAGGATTAAATGCAAATGCAAGTGTTAATAATATTAATACTAATGAAGATAAAGTAAAAATCAACATAGCTATTGCAAATAAAGCATCAAGACCTTATAGAAGATTTGGAAGACATCAAGCAAAAAGAAGTCATGTTTTATTAAAGGTAAAAATACCAAAAGAAAAGAAAGAACAAAATAGTCAGGGAGGAAAAATAAAATGAAAATCTTTGATTTTCAATCATTTAAATTTTAAAAAATTCAAATAAAATGGAAGAAAGAAACTTTGTAAAATTTAAGAAAGATGAATTAAAAATGAAAGAATATATAAAGAGAAGTTTAGGAAAAGGAAAAATAAGTGATATTGGTGTTGAATATACTCCTATTGGTGTGAAAATAATTATTGAGACAAATAAACCAGGATTAGTTATTGGTAGAAAAGGAGAAAAAATAATGAAATTAACAGAAGTATTAAAAAAGAGATTTAAGTTAGAAAATCCTCATATTGAAATATCTGAAATTAAAAAACCAGAATTTGATGCACAATTAATAGCAGACAATATTGCAACTGGATTAGAAAAAAGAGGACCTTTAAAATTTAAAGTAATTGCTTACAGAACACTTTCAAGAATAACAGATGCTGGGGCTCTTGGAGCTGAAATTAAATTAGGTGGAAGACTTCCAAGCGAAAGATCAAGAAACTGGAGATTTGCATTTGGTTATTTAAAGAAAACAGGTGAAACAAAAAAAGTAGTAGATAGAGCAGAAGCTGTTGCTCATACAGTATCAGGAGTAGTTGGAGTAAAAGTAGCAATATTATCTCCAGATGTAGAATTACATGACAGAATTGAGATTAATGAAGAATTGATAAACAAAATAAAAGCTAATGAGATTATTGAAGAATCTGAAGATATTAAAGAAAAAGCCAAAAAGCCAAAAAAGAAAACTAAAACAGCAAAAAAATCAACTAAAATCAAAACTAAGGAGAAAAAATAAAAATGGCAATTAAATCAAAAGATAATGAAAATCAAAGATTTTCAAACCCTGGAGAGTTTTCTTGGCATTTAAACTTCCAATTAAGGAGGAGAAAAAATGAAATTTAAAGATATTCAAAATATGACTAAAGAAGAAAAAGAAGAAAAATTAAAAGAATTAAGATTAGAGTTAATCAAAGCACAAGTCAATGTAACTAAATCTGGGAAAAATAGAGTTAAAGAAATTAAAAAATTAATTGCAAGAATACTCACTAATAAATAAGATGGATATATGTCCAAAATGTGGCTTGCCTAAGCAAGCATGTGGATGTGAAGAAATCGCAAAAAGCGAACAAAGAATAAAAGTAACAATGGAAAAGCGAAGATACGGGAAACCAACAACTCTCGTATTAGGGTTTGGCGACGGAATAGATATAAAAAGCATCGCTAAGTCCTTAAAAAGTGAATTAGCCTGTGGAGGAACTGTAAAAGACAATGTAATAGAATTACAAGGAGATCACAGGAAAAAAGTAAAGCCAATACTTATAAAGCTTGGCTTTGATGAAAACTCTATAGAAGACTAATCACATTCGCAAATTAAAAACACAAGTCACAAAAAAATAAAATGAAAAAGAAAGAAACTAAAAAAAATAGCCAGAAAGAAGTAAGTAAAAGCTTAGTTAAAACTCTGAGAAAAAATAAACAAAATAAAATCAATGAAAAAATGAAAAATAAAACTAAAGATTCAAAAATAAAAGCAAGAGGAAGAATATTTAGTGGAAAAATTATTAAGAAATTTCCGAGAAGAGTTGTAATAGAATTTGAAAGAAGTGTTTATATTAGAAAATATGAAAGATATGCTAAATCAAGAACAAAAATACATGCTAGACTACCAGATTACATGAAAGATAAAATAAATGTCGGAGATTGGGTGAAAGTTAGAGAATGCCGTCCTTTAAGCAAAATTATACATTTTATAATTATAGAAAAAATTAAAGGAGAGGGCAAGGAGGAAAATAAAAAATGAAAGCAATAAGTGCAAAGGCAACACGTGGATTAAATATTGGAAGTATATTAATAGATGCAAGCAATAGTGGAGCAAAAGTTGTAAAAATAACAGGTGTAAAAAAATATGGAGCAAGAAAAGGAAGACAAACACCTGCTAAAATTGGAGATTGGGTAAAAGTATCTGTTAAAAGAGGAAAAACAGATATGAAAGGAAAAGTATTTGATGCTGTTATAGTAAGGCAAAAAAAACCTTATAGAAGATTAACAGGAGAAAGAATTGCATTTGAAGATAATGCAGTTGTTATATTAAAAGATGACAAAGGAAACCCAAAAGGAACACAAATTAAAGGTCCTGTTGCAAGAGAAATAAATGAGCGATGGCCTCAGGTCGGCAAAATCGCAAGCATGGTATATTAAGATGGAAGAAGAAAATATGATGAATATAAGAATGTCTGAAAGAGTTGAAGGAATAGTTAATAGAATGTGTGAAGAAATTAAAAGATTAAAAAGAAAAGGATTACCAGTAGAATCACAAAAACTGGAGGGATTAAGAGATATGTATAAAATGAACAAACAATTTACACCAGAGTTTGATTTTACTTTATATGATCAAAGAATAATTAATGTTATGGGGAAGGAGATAAAATGAAATGTGAATTCTTAGTATCTTTAATGAATCAAAAATATGAAGAAATAATTCAATCAAGAGAACAAGAAGAATGCCCAACCCAACAAAAACGTTTAGAAAGAAAAATAGAGGATATAATGTGTCTTGCAGAAGAAATAGGAATTAGCACTATTGATTATAGGGAGGCATTAGTAAAAAGATGAAAAAACAATTTTCCAAATCATGGAATTCAAGCAAGCAACCAAGAAAACAGAGAAAATTTAGAGCTAATGCTCCGTTACATATTAAAAGAAAATTTTTAACGGCAAATTTAAGCAAAGAACTTAGAAAAAAACACAATAAAAGAAATATTGGGTTAAGAAAAGGAGATAAAATAAGAATAATGAGGGGGGAATTTAAAAATAAAGAGGGAAAAATTACAGAAATAAAAACAAAAAAACAAAGAATATTTGTCGAAGGAATTCAAAAAAAGAAAAAAGATGGGAGCAAGATAAATATTCCATTATCGCCATCAAATTTACAAATAATTGAATTAAATTTAGAGGATAAAAAAAGAATTCAATCAATATCTAAAGAAACTAAAATTATAAAGGAAAAAAAGAAAGTTGAACAAAATATTAAAAGCAAGAAAGATAAAGAGATATTAAAAAAATCTAAGGAAGAAAATGCACCTAAAAAGAAATAAAGCACCAACAAGATGGCCAATAAAAAGAAAAGGAACAAAATTTGTAGTTAGAACTAAAGGAGATATAAATAAAGGAATTCCATTATTAATAGTTTTAAGAGAAGCCCTTAGTTTAGTTAAAAACAGAAAAGAAGCTAAAAAAATATTGAATAAAGGAGATGTGTTAGTTAATCAAAAACCAATAAAAAATGAACAATATGCTCTTTTAAGTTTTGATATTTTAACAATAAAACCAGAAGATAAGAATTATAGGTTAATATTCTCAAAAAAAGGAAAATTCAAATTAAAAGAAATATCAAAAGGAGAATCACAAAGCAAGATCACGAAAATTATGGATAAAAAAATACTAAAAAAAGGAAAAATTCAGTTAAACCTTAATGATGGCAGGAACATTTTATCTGAAAAAGGAAAAGAAAAAATTGGAGATTCTTTATTAATTAACTTTAAAACAAAAAAAATAGAAAAAATAATTCCATTAAAAGAAGGTTCCCAAGTAATAGTATTTAATGGAAAACACACAGGAGAAATAGGAAAAATAAAATCAATAGATGAAGAAAAAAATATTGCTGAATTAAAATTAGAAGATAAAACAATTGATATTGATTTAGAAAATTTAATGGCGTTGAATTAAAAATAAAATGACAAACCAAAATAAAACAGAAAATAAGGAAGAAACAAAACAAGAAGAACAAAAAAATGTAGTTGAAACTAAGGGAAATCCTATGAGAAAAATAAAAATCAGAAAATTAATTTTAAGTGTTAGTGGAATAGATGAAGAATTAAATAAAGGATTTAAAATTATACAAAGAATTTCTAATAAAAAACCAATTAAAATAAAATCAAGAAAAAGAATTCCTTCTCTGGGTGTTAGGCCTGGATTAGAGGTAGGTGCAATGGTGACAATAAGAAATCAAAAAGAAATTTATGAACTATTAAAAAGAATATTAGAAGCAGTTGATAATAAATTAAAAAGAAAACAAATCCATGAAAATGGTTTTTCATTTGGAATCCAAGAGTATATTGAAATTCCAGGAATTGATTATCAAAGAGATATTGGTATTGTTGGTTTTGATGTAACAGTAGTTTTTAGTAGATATGGGAGAAGAGTAATTTATAAAAAAATCAAATCAGGAAAATTACCAAAAAAACAAATTGTAAATGTTAAAGAAATAATTAAATTTATGGAGAATAATTTCCAAACTGAATTTATTGGAAAACAGAGGAAAGAAGATGATTGATATAAAAAATACTTGCAAAACTAGAGATGGAGAAGAAATTATTAATAAAATAAGTAATGGAATAGTTATAACGATACGTTTAAATTATAATTGGGGTGGACATAGGCCTGCAGTTAAGATAATAGAATATAGTATATCTTATCCTAAAGTAAGGACAATTGAACTTTTTATAGATGTCCAGCACAGATATTATATTTATCTAAATAAATTAA
>CAZPQF010000017.1:10715-13776 GCA_964588735.1 Candidatus Woesearchaeota archaeon | reverse complement strand
AGTTATTGATAAGAGTTGGAGATGAAATATTTACGCTAATTATTAGACACGCCCTTAATTAAAGAAATGAGTTAAGTAAAGATAGAACTCAATTTATTATATTCTATAACTCTAAATTATAAAGTTTTTGAAAACTATATTATAAGAAATTAACTTAAAACTCCAAAACAACAAAAATAAAATTATAAGAATTATTTTGAACTTTTTAAATAAACCACTAAACTTTTTGCATGTTTTTCCATGAATGCTGAAACATGTTTTCTAATGCTTGTGCAAAAAAATCTGTATGTATCCATACTCCAACATCATAGTTTGGATGAACTTTCTCGTCATCTAATAACATAAACATTAATTGCTGAGAATCTACTACTGTAAACCTAGCCTTCATATCTGAATTTTTAACTTCTGCAACTTTTGATAATTCTTTAGCAACTTTTTTATTGTTTTCTGTTATTGGAGCAGCAATTTTTATTTTAACTCCTCTTTTTTTTGCCTTTTCAAATGTAGGCTTTAAAGCTTCTAGTTTTCTATTTAATCCTTCTTCTGTTGTTACTAATATTACATTTTTTTCTGCATCTCTAATCATCATATCTAAGTGATTGTATAAATTTTGTCTTCCTCTTAAACTCCCTGATAAATCGCTTGGGTCAATATATTTCACTCCTTGTGTAAATAAATTACTTAATTCACTAAGAACATCATCTTTTTTTAATTGCTCAAGCCTCTTACTTTTTTTATGAGCTTCTGTTATTAAATTTTTCTTTACTCTTTCAACAACTTCTGCAGGTTTTAAAGCAACAAATTTTATTGGTTTTCCTAATTTCATAACAATAAAACCTTTTTTTTCTAAACTTTCTAAAATATCATATGTTCTGCTTCTAGGGACATCACTTATATTACTTAATTCTCCAGCAGTTGAAACTCCTCTTGAAAGTAAAGCAGTCCAAACTTTAACCTCATAGAGATTAAGATCAAAAATTTTTCTGAGTCTGCTTAAGAATTCTTCTTTAACAATCATCTAAATTTTTCCTCCTTTAAATTTAGATAACTCAAAATTTTTAATTTTGTTGTCATTTTTCCTATCTTTTTATATTGGATTTAGTTTTTAAATATTATTATGATAAAAGAGTAAATTCAAAAAATTACTCATTGGTAGTCATTTTTCTGTTCTTTCAAAACTTATCTCTCCTCTTTTATCTTTAATTATAAATTCATTATTGTTTTTAAATCTTTCCTTTTCAGTACTAACAAATCCAATTTTTTTAGCATTAACTCTATTTTTAATAAATATTCTCTTTTTTTCTAAAATATGCTTGAAGTTATCGTCGATAAAAATTCTTAATTTAATAATATCTTTTTTATTTAATCCTGCTTTTTTTCTCGCTGCCTGAATTTTTCTTGATAATTCTCGAGCATATCCTTCTGCTTCGAGCTTAGGAGTTATTTTTTTATCAAGTTTAACCTTTATCTTATTTTTCTTATCTTTTGTTTTTTTCAATTTAATTTTTTTAACATTTAATTGTCTCATAATAATTTTTTCAAGTTTTTTATTTAGAGTCCCATTAAAATTAATAATTGCTTTAGAAAGCGGCCATTTTAATCCAATTTTTAATCTATCTCTCTCTGCCAATCCTGCTTCAATAATTCTTAAAACATTTTCCATATTTTTTTCAAGTTTATTATTAATTAATCTTGAATTTTCTTTAGGCCAATTACAAAGATGAATTGATTCTTTTTTAACAAATTTATTTTGCTTTAAATCTTGCCAGATTTTTTCTGTTGCAAAAGGCATTATAGGAGCACATAATTTTACTAATTCAATATAAACTTTCATTAGAGTTGTTTTTGCATCTTTATCCTCGTTTGAAAGTCTGTCTCTAATAAATTGAATATACCCTCTGCTTAAATCATTTAACCAAAAATTTTGTAAGGCACGGGTTGCTAAATGTGGATGCAAATCATTTAATTCTTTTGTGATTTCTTTTATCAGAGAATTTAATCTGCTTAAAATCCATTTATCTTCTATTTTTCTTGATTTACCTTTTGAATTTTCAATTAATCTTCTTATATTAAATAAAATATTAATATTATTTCTTGGTTCTTTTGCAACATTAAATCCAAATCTTAATTCTTGAGAAGGATCTTGTAAACAATATAATAATCTCATTGTATCTGCTCCAATTCTCTCGACAGCATCATCAAACCAAATAACATTTCCTTTGCTCTTATGCATTTCTTCACCTTTTTCATCTTTCAAGGTTTCATAGCCAAATAATGATTTAAAAGGAGCCTTTCTTGTTATTGTCACACTCGCCCACATTAAGGCATTAAACCATCCTCTAAATTGTCCAGGCATATTTTCAGAAATTAAATCAGCAGGAAACCATTGTTGCCAATATTTTTTATCATTTAAATAATTCAGAGTGGAAAATGGAACAATACCTGCATCTAACCATGCATCTCCCACATCTTCTATTCTTTTAATTTCTTTTCCGCATTTAGAGCATTTGATTTTAATCTCATCAATCCATGGTCTATGGATTTCAGGAAGTTTATCAACCTTTTTTTTATCAATTGCTTTTTTCTTTAATTCTTTTAGACTTCCTATAACTTCAATATTCCCACATTCGCATTCCCAAATAGGAAGTGGAAGCCCCCAATATCTTTTTCTAGATATTAACCAGTCTCCCATATTCTTAAACCAGTCTTCTTGTCTTATTTTTCCATATTTAGGATACCAATTAATTTTTTTATTTTCTTTAATTAATTTTGAACGAATTTCCTTGCTTTTAACATACCACTCATCTACTAATCTAAAAACTAATTCTTCTCCACATCTCCAACAATGAGGATATCTGTGGACATAAGATTTTATTTTATAAACAAATCCTCTTTGCTTTAAATCTTTTAAAACTTCTACATTAACTTCAGAATATTTTTTATTGCTAAATTCTCCATAATCATTCTTATATATTCCTGCATCATTTAATGGAGATATTGCAGGTAATTTTCCTTTTTTTCCTAATTCATAATCTTCTGTTCCACACCCCGGAGCAATATG
>CAZPQF010000017.1:8703-10705 GCA_964588735.1 Candidatus Woesearchaeota archaeon | reverse complement strand
GTGTGGAGAATTTGCTCTTTTCTGAACTATTAGACTTTCAAAAGGCATTTTATATTCAATTCCTTCCAATTTTTTTCCTTTTTTTCTTTCTATAACTTTATATTTCTCTTCTAATTCTTCTAATCTTTTTTCAGCAAGCCAATAATATTCATTTCCTTCTTTAACTTTAACATAATTTATTTTTTCATTAACTGCAATTGCAACATTTGCAGGAACAGTCCAAGGAGTAGTTGTAAATATCAAAAAATATTCATTCTTTTTTTCCTTTAAAGGAAATCTCATAAAAAGAGCGTTATGTTTAACTTCTTTATAACCTTCTGTGACAATGTCATGTTTAGAAGAAGCTGTTCCACATCTCCAGCACCAAGGCACAGCATCTTTTCCTTTATAGAGCCAGCCTTTTTCAAAATATTTTTTTAATAAAAACCAATTATGTAGATTATTATTATCAGTCATAGTATAATAATTATTATTCCAATCCATCCAATAGCCTAATTTTATGGATTGTTCTGCCTGTATTTTCGAAAATTTCTCAACTCGTTTTTTGCATGCTTTTACAAAATTCAATATTCCAAATTTTTCAATATCTTCTTTATTTTTTAATCCAAGTGATTTTTCTTCTTCTCTCTCTACCCATAACCCCTGACAATCAAAACCATTTTGATATCTCATCTCATATCCTTGCATTGCTTTAAATCTATGAAATAAATCTTTGTAAGTTCTACCCCAAGCATGATGAACCCCCATAGGATTATTTGCAGTTATTGGTCCATCAATAAATTTCCATTTCTTTTTTCCTTTATTCTTTTTTCTAACTTTATCAAATATCTTTTTTTCATTCCAAAATTTTAAAACTTCTTTCTCTATATCTTTAAAATCATACATTTTATTCTAATTTTATATGGTATTTTATACTTTTAAACCTTATTTATTGTTTAGATTTTTTTTAACCCTGCTAATCATTTCAGCAAGGTTTTTATTATCTACTTTTCTTTTTAATTCTTCATCCAATCTTAAATAAACAGGACATTCTGTTACATATTTTTGGTCACATGATCCTTTATTTTCTTTCAATCCACAATATCTATTTATTTTATAAGCACAGTTAACACTTCTATACTTTCTTGCATAGGGGTTGAAATTATTGTTTAAACTCATTTTAAAATCCTCCTTCAACAGTCCTATAGATTGAACTGTTGAATTAAATAATAATTATAATAATAGAAATTATACTCATAGCTGAAAAAATTCTTGCAATCTTTTTCTTAATTCCAAATTTTTCAGCCATAATTTATTCATAAATTATGGATATTTAAATGTTTTTGTTTATAGATAATTTTATATATTATTTATTCTGTAATTTATTATGGAAAAAAAAGGGAGATTAGCAAGTAGTAAAATATTGGGTTTTGTCTTATTTATTCTTGGGGGAGTTATGATATTAAATGCTCAATTTACTATTCTTGGTGCAGTAGTAGGGGTAGGAAATTTATCTCAACAACATAGTTTTTTTATTAGTTTAGGATTAGCAGTTTTAGGAATAATTTTATTCTTTTTTGATTTTAATTTCAAATCTTTATTACATCCAAAAAATTCTAAAGTAAGGAAAAAAATAAAAAAATCTATTCCAGGCGGAATGACTCTAAATGATTTAGATTCAAAACTAGATGAATTAGATTCTATGAATTCAAGGAATAAAAAATAAATAAAATGAAAAATAAATTTGTTAAAAAAGAAAATATTTATTCTATCTTAATGTATGTTTTACTTTTATTAGGTATTGCATTTATGTTTAATGTTAATTTTACATTAGTAGGGCAAATTATAACTCCTCTTGATGATATAAATTCTAATTCAAGTTTTGCGATAGGTTTTGTTTTAATCACAATAGCAATTATTTTATTTTTAGCAAAAACATCTAAAAAGAAAATAAGTTCTAGATTATCTGATATTGTTAATAAAACAGATGCAGGAAAATTAGTAGAGATTACCTCACATTTTA
>CAZPQF010000017.1:0-8693 GCA_964588735.1 Candidatus Woesearchaeota archaeon | reverse complement strand
ACACGATTTATCAAAAATTAATACTGCAATTAAAAAAATAGGAACAGGAAAAGGAAATGAGCATCCTTTAAAAGGAGAACATATTGGTGAATGGACAATTTATGATTCAGGAAAAGCAAGAGTAATTTATGAAAAACAGGGAGAAAATAGAGTAAGATTATTAGATTATCTTCCTTCACATAATTATTAATCACCAAAAATCAGCAACATCTATTTGTTGTCCACAATAATTGCAATGAATTGTATTAACGCCAAATTTTTCTGCTGCATCAATTTTTAAATGTTCTTTTCTAAGAAATTGATTTATCATTGAATGATATTTATTTGATTCATTTTCTAATTGTTCTGCTTTTTCTTTATATTTTACTAATAATTCTCTATCTTTAGAATTTAAATTTTCAACATCTTCACCCAATTCTGCTTTAAATGAATCACATATTTTTTCAAGTTTCACTGCTTTTTTTCTTTGTTCAAATAATGGCTGTAATTCTAAACAATTACAGTACCCACTTTTTTTATCAAGTTCTTCTTTGTACCCATCTCTTGGTGTTTGTTCCATTATAATTAAATTAATTATTTAATTTTTATAAAAATCCATTTATTTCACAAGCTCTTTCTAAATCCCTTATATTATCAAATCCTTCTGTTTCTACTAATTCTAATAAAGATTTTAAAACTGTATTACAAAAAACCGGTTGAGAATCTCTTTTTCTAAAATCAAATTTATGTCTGACTCTTTGTATTAAATCTAAAAATTCATAAAAAGGAATTTCATTACATTTTTTTCTTAAATCAGATAACTTTTCTATAGATACATTTTCTAATCTTTTTGGAGAACCATCTGTTTCTAATTCATACTTCATAATAACAATATCTTCTATTTCATTTAAATCAAATTCTTTTTTTAATAATCTAGGAATTGTTAAAGGACTGATACCATAGCCAGTACATATGCTTTCAGCAATTTCTAAATCCTCTTGATTTTCAATTCCAGCTTTGTTAAAAACTTCATATGCTTTTTTTCTAGTATAATTTCCAATTAATTTATTTTCATCTTTTTCTGGTTCTGGAATATATCCTAAATTCATTAAACTCTTATAATTATCTTCAAATTCTTCTTGAGTCATTCCTTCTAATTTTCTATTTTCAATAGCTCTTTTCATTTTTTCAGGAGTATTTTCATTATTGTAAACAAAATCTTCTTTTAATAAACAATCATTGGTATTTTGAATTCTTAATTGATTATCATTCATTTTCATTAAATTTTTAAATCTTTTTGACATACTTTCCAGTCTATTAATTTTTTGTTCATATTTCTTTCTATTATCTCTGATAAATTTTTTTGTTTGTCTCATTATGTTATAAGATTATAATTAGTTTATAAATCTTTCTATATGTAACTACTACAAAGAAACAAATAATATGTTCAATCAAATCTCCCAATAGTCTAAATTTTCTTTTTCTACAAAATGTAATTTTCCCGGTATAATAAAAACAAAAGGAGGCTTAATTTTAGATGATTCTTTCTTTTTTCTTTTTCCTAATTTTAAATATTCTTCTAATTGTTCAAGATTTCCATATATAATTTTGTTTTTCTTTGTTCCTAATTTACTTGCAACTAAAATTTTATCTACTTTTAGATTTGTTCTTTTATCTAATATTCTTTTTAATTGTGTTAAAGCATTAATAAAACTAAAATTTATATCAATTAAAATTAATGTATGAGCACCAATAGACTGGTTTTCTTTTATTATTTCAATAAAACTTTCTGGTTCAAAACCTTTTTTTGAATGCCATTCAGGCATACTGGCTGTTTTTCCAAATTTATATAACTGCAGCCCTGTTAAAGAAACTGCAGTAAAAATACTTGCATTATCATAAACCTCGCATTTAATTCTTCTTTTTTTGCACTCTTGAACAATAGTTCCATGAGTTGTGGCAGCTAATGGAGAACCATAGACTAATAATGAAATATTTTTTCTTTTAGCATTTTTTAAAAATTCCATATCTTCTACCTGATTTCTTGATAATTTAATAATTTTTTTATTTTTTCCAATTATCTTCTCTAGATTTTTAATCTTATATGGAAAATCAACTGTATAACTCTCTAAAAAAACAATTTTGCTTTTTTTCACAGCTTCAAGTGCTTCAACAGAAATGCTCTTAACATCTAATCCAAGCCCAATTAAATTTAACATTTTATATTAAAAACCCTTGTTCGATAGCTTTTTTAATTAATTTTTTAAATAATTCCACATTCATGGTTGAACTAAATTGTCCAAATTTAATTTTTTCTCTATTTTTATCAACAGCATAATAACAAAACCTATATTTTATATTTCCTTCATAGTCTATTTTTTGGATGAAATGTTTATATCCGTATTTTTCGTCAAGCACTCCTACTTCATTAATAATAGTTCCAGCATCATAATACTCTTTATTGTCTCTATCATAAAATTGAACTTTTTTGCCAATATTGCTTAAATTTCTTAATTTGTTCAATAGGGCTTGTAAAGTCATTTTCCTTTAATTTATCGTCTCTTTCTGGGTTTAAAAGACTTTGTATAAGACTTCTTGAAAGAAATATATGTTATAATTATAATGGCAACCGCAGTTAATATTATTGCTAATTTTACCTCTACAGGAATATTCCAAATTGTGGCCATAACTATAATAAAAAACGCAAATAGTATCAGATATTTAAACCAAGTTCTGCCATCTTTAAGTTCTTCTTTTGTTATCTGAGCTAAAAAATATCCAACTGGAACAGCCATTAATACTATTATTAAGCTTATAATGTAGCAGAAAATATTCATAAAATATAAAAGATAGGAGTGGTTTTAAACTTTATTCTATTTAACTATTTTTTCATAAGCTTTTTTACAATAATCTGCCACATTATTCCTAACTATTTCAACACTTGTATGCATGTTTCTATATTTTTTTAGAAATTCATTAAATTTATCTTCACTAAATTCTGTATCAATTCCTTCTGGAAGAATATCTTCCCATTCTTCTAATCTTGGCAAATATCTTGATATCATATTAATTTGTGATTGATATTGACCAAGATTTTCTTTAACAAATTTTCTTTTATTTAATAATACCGCGGTTTCTTCTAATATTTGTCTTAATGTAGGCATATTCTTTAAGATTATTTTTCTTTTAAATATTTACTGTCTTTACAAAACCTATAAAAGCAAAATATTCTTTTTATTAATATGAAATTTGCAATTTTGTGTGATTTAACAAATTCTGCAGGAATTAATATATTTGAACAACTAAATAATATTAATTTAAACTTGCCAGAGAATATTGGTGTTTATGGAATTAAAAAAAATTTAGTTTTTTCTGAGAATATTGATAAAAATTTTAAACAAGATTTTATAATTTTTGCAACTTGTCATAAGTCTGAAAAACAAATTAAAACTCTCTCTATTCATGCACCTGGAAACTGGCATAATGCGAATTTTGGAGGAAAACCAAAAACCCTATGCCCAACCTCAACAGTTATTTTAAAAAAATTTTTTATAGAATTAAATAAACAAGCAAAAAAAGCAGAATTAAATAAAGAATATGACATAACTATGGAAGTTACTCATCATGGCCCTTATATTAAAAAGCCATGTTTATTTATTGAAATAGGAGCAACTGAAAAACAATGGAAAGATAAAAAAGCAGGAGAAATAATTGCTAAAACAATAATAAACTCAATTAATAATCTTTCACAAGATAAAAATAAAAACAATAATAATGAGAATTACATACCAGTAATTGCAATTGGAGGTTTACATTATGCAAATAATTTTAATAAAACACAATTAAATTCTAAATATGCTTTAGGACATATTTGCCCAAATTACGCTCTTCCTTTTGACCAGCACCAGTTAGAAGAATCAATTAATAAAACAATTGAAAAACCAAAAATTGCGATTTTAGATTGGAAAGGGATAAAAAAAAGTGAAGATAGGCAGAAAATAGTTACTCTGCTTGAAAAAAATAATATAAAAATAATAAGAAGAGAGAAGATAAGAAAATAAAAAATAAAAAATAAATTAAGATATTAATTTATTGTAAATCATTGCAAAAATATATGTTAGAACAAATCCATCTACAAATCCATATATTGCTCCAAGTAAAACACCCAACCAACTTATACTATATCCTAAAAATCCGTAAATACTAACAATTAATGCATTATATTCTGCAAAAAAACCCATAATACCTGCAATAGTTGTTATAGCTACACAAATTCCTGCAGTTAATCCACCAGCTATTGCAAATTTTCCAGCATTTAATTTTATAGTAGATTCAACACTTTTAGAAACTTTTTGTTTATTTTTTGGCATTTTTTACCTCCTTTTATTTCTATATTTTTTAATTATATTATATGCTTCATAAGAAACAATGATAGCAAGTGTAATCAATATTATTGATATTATAGTTAAAAGCCAATTCCCTGTTAGGATATATCCTTTAGAATTAAAAATCCCATAGATAAGTGCTGCAACTGTTGTTATTGACATAAACAAACTAGGAATAATTAAAAATTTTATGTTTTGTTTATGTTCTATAAAATAAGCAGATATTGTTATTAATGCAATTGCTGCTATTAATTGATTTGCACTTCCAAATAATCTCCAAACATTTGCATACTGGTTAGTTATTGCTAGAATATATGCTGGAATTATTGTTATTAAAACTCCAACAATTTTTTTCTTAAATATTTTCTTTTTTAAAGTTTCTGCAATTACTAATCTAGAAATTCTTGTTGAAGTATCTAATGATGTCAAAATAAATTGATTAACCATAAATGCTCCTAAAATAGAAGCTATTGAAAAATTTAAAAATGGAATGTTTAATTTGGAAATAACACTCCCAAAACCATTTCCAAATGCAATTATCCAACCTTCTTTTAATGAACTAATAAAATTCATTTCCCCCACATTCCAAGCAAGACTTGAAACCATTAATACTACTAATAATGCTAATAAACCTTCTGCGACCATTCCTCCATATCCAATAAATTTTCCATGTGATTCTTTTGCAAGTTGTTTAGATGTTGTTCCGCTTGCAACTAAACTGTGAAAACCAGATACTGCACCACAAGCAACTGTAATAAATAAAATAGGCCACATTGGGAAATTTCCTGTAAGAAGTAAAGGAGAATTTATAATTGGTTTCACAACCAATATTGCCAAAAAACCCAATATTAAAAATAAAATTAATTGGAGAGAACTCAGATAATCTCTTGGTTGTAAAAATACCCAAACCGGAATTAAAGAGGCAATACCCCCGTATAAAATTAATATTGTTATCCATATTATTCTTGAAATTTGTTCAGAAAATGGAAGTATGATAGGAAATTTGTATCCCACCCAAATAAAAAAGAATGCAATTATAAGAGCAATTATAGTAGATATTAAAGGATTTTTTTTAAATTTATAAACTATTAATCCAAGTAAAACAGCAATAATAGATACAGCAATTATCGGGATAACTAAACTTGGTTGCACAATTATGCTATCTGCAGCAGAAACAGAAAATACAGCAACAATTAGCATTAATGTCAAATAAATCATTAAAGCAAATATTTTTCCAGATTTTTTATTTAAGGCATTTGATGTTATTTTTGATATTCCTATCCCTTTATTTCTAACAGATAACATTAATGATAGATAATCATGAACTGCCCCAATAAAAATAGTTCCTAAAACAATCCATAAAACAACTGCTAACCACCCAAAATAAGATACAGCCAATATTGGTCCTATTATAGGACCTGCACCAGCAATAGAGGCAAAATGATGTCCAAATAAAAAATATTTATTTGAAGGATAATAATCTGTTTTATCTTTATTCAGAACAGCAGGAGTTTTGTTTTTATCATTAGGTTTTATTTTTTTTTCTATGTATTTTCCATAAATAAAATAATTTAAAATAAGAAATAATCCTGCTATTATTGCTATTATTGCTGAATTCATTTATCCTCTTTTTCACGCCCAGACCAATACTAAAAATTCATTCTAAATTTTGGCAACTCAAACTCATATAAGAGTTTAAGTGATTCAAACTTGGGCAAGTTCAAATAAATTTCCCACATTCAATGTTTTGGGCTACATTGTCTCTAACTTATGAATATGCTCGACGCCCGGACCAAGATTCGAACTTGGGAGCCCAAAAGGGCCTGGATGTTTACTCATTCTAGAAGTTTTTTGGACTCCTAGAATCTTTTTAAAAGTTATAGTTAGCAATCCAGTGCAATAACCACTATGCGACCCGGGCATAATTGAAGAACTATTATTCAATATTTAAAACTTGCCTTTATTTCAGTAGATAGGAAAGTAAATTGATTTGATAGGCAGAAAGACTCTATTTATCAGATTTTGCCTTTAGTTCTCACTGATTTTTAAGAAAATTTTAGAGAAAACTAAGTCAAGATCTAAAATTTAACAAAAATATAACAGAACATGAAATAGACCATGTTTTTATTGGACTTTCAGATGAAAAACCAAGATTAAATAAAAAAGAAGCAGAAGAATTTAAATTTATTAGCCCAGAAGAATTAAGGAAAGATATAAAAACCAATCCTTCAAAATATACTTATTGGTTTAAAATTATTTTTCCAAGATTAAATAAAGAAAATTTAAACAAAATAAAAAATCAATTAAAATGTCAAAAATAGATAGATTCGGAATGGCGACTTTTGCATGTATTTTTAATAGAGACTTCTCTAAAGTTTTAATGATTAAAAGAAATGAAGAAAAAAGGAAAAAATATGGTTTTGACTGGGCAATAGTTGGAGGAAAAATAGAATTTGGAGAACATTCTAAAGAAGCAATTAAAAGAGAGATAAAAGAAGAGATTGGATTAGATATTCATGAAAATGACTTAACTTTTTTACATGTTAAAGAAGTTCCTAATTGGTCTAATATTGCTCATGTAGCTTTTTTTATTTATAGTGCAAATATGGATGAAGAAACTGAAATACACCTAAATTCTGAAGCAGAAAAATATGAATGGTTTGATATTAACAATTTGCCAGAAAATAGATCAGATGATGATATCTTAAGGTTAAAGAATCAGGCAATTAAGAAACTTTATGGAAAATGATCATAGTTCTTACTGGCCCTAGTGGATTTGGAAAGACTTCTTTATTATCTGCTATCTAAGAAAGAATTAAAAAAATTCTATAAAAATATTAAAATAATAACCAATATGTATAAAAAAGAAATATTTTCTCTTTCAAAAGAGTTTCCAAAAAAGAGAATAAATCTTAATCAATAAAAATCATACTCTTTTTTACATCAGACTATCTTTAAGATAATCTAATCCAGCTAAACTTCCAACAATACAAGTTATAAATGCACTATATATTGAATATTGCCATTGAATTATAATTAAACCAAGAGCAACACCTTGGACAAAAGTAGTAACTTTTCCAATATATTTTACTTTATATGCATCTTTATTTATTATTGTTCTTATAACAAGACCCCAAATACCTATAATTTCTCTAGAAGAAATTAATAATAATTGTATTATCCAATTAATATCTTTATCAAGCAAAAATTTTACTAATAAAGGAATTACAATTAATGCTGTAAAAACTCTATCAATAACCTGATCCATTCTTGCACCAATTGCCGAGGTTTGTTTTAATTTTCTTGCAAAATAACCATCAAACCAATCTGATGCAGCTGCAATTGCAAAAACAATTACTAAAGCCCATTTATTTGCCCCTGTAAATAACATATAAACAAATACAAATGCTAATACAAGTCTAGAAAGTGTAATCAAATTAGGAACATTAAATCTAAATTCTTCTTTAACTTCTTTTTGAACTTTTTTAAATTTTTTCTTAACTTTTTCTTTTTCAAACCTCTTTTTTTTCATAATATTATAATAAAAACTAACTATTTAAATTTTACAGACAGTTAAATTTATAAGTAAAATCTTTATGTAATTCATATAGCGGGATAGAACAGTCTGGAGTGTTCGCAGGGCCCATAAAATTGAGGTCTCCTTAATTTGTAGGAAATCTCTGATTTTGGACACCCTGAGGTCGTTGGTTCAAATCCAACTCCCGCTATTAAATTATTTTAAAATGGCTATTAATAAAAAAAATACTTTAATTCTAGGAATAGATGATTCTGGAAGAGGCCCAGTTATAGGTCCTATGATAATGTCTGCTTGTTTAATTGATTCTAATATAGAAACAAAATTAAAAAAATTAGGAGTTAAAGATTCTAAATTACTTTCTCATAAGGAAAGAAATCTTTTAGAAGATTCTATAAAAGAATTAGCAATAACACATGAAATAGTTACAATAGAACCAAATGAAATTGATGGAAAAACTTGGGCAGGAATTAATTTAAATCAAATAGAAGCATTAAAAGCAGCTCAATTAATAAATAAAATTATTAAAAAAAACAATAAATTAGAAAAAATAAAAATTATAATTGATTGCCCTTCACCAAATACAAAAAGATGGAGAGAATATGTCAAATCCCATATTGACAATATGGAAAATATAGAATTGTGCTGTGAACATAAAGCAGATTTAAATCATATGGCTTGTTCAGCTGCTTCAATTATTTCTAAAACTCTTAGAGATAGAGAAATAAAGAATATTAAAACAAAATTAGGAAAAGAGATTGGAAGCGGTTATCCAAGTGATCCTATAACTAAAA
>CAZPQF010000016.1:4230-14080 GCA_964588735.1 Candidatus Woesearchaeota archaeon | reverse complement strand
CTCTTCGGCTTCCCTACAGCACCAATACCTCTCGAGGAGGTACTGATGTTTAGTGAACAGTGTTTACTGCTAGGACTACACAGGTATCTAATCTGTTTTGCGCCCCTAGCCTTCATCCCTCACTGTCAGAACTGTCCTCGCAAAGTGCCTTCGCTATTGTTAGTCCAACCAAGATCAATGGATTTTACCCCTACCTTAGCCGTACTCTTTGCGTCTTCCAGTCTCTAGCCTTACAGTATTTCTTGCACGCCTCATACTTGAGATATGAGATTTCACGAGAAACTTATAAGGCAAGCTACGGATGTTTTAGACCCAATAATAATGTCTGCGACTTGGACCGCTGGTATCACCGCGGCGGCTGGCACCAGTCTTACCCAGTCCTTATTCGTCTAGCTTTTTACACTAGACAAAAGTTTCTCAAATAGAGAAACACTCTGGTTCGCTTTATCACACTTTCGTGCATTGTAAAAGATCCTTAGCTGCTGCACCCCGTAAGGCTGGGAGTAGTGTCTCAGACTCCCTCTCAGGGCTCCTCCGCTAAGAGCCCTTACAGATCTATGGCTTGGTGGGCCATTACCCCGCCAACAACCTAATCCGCCGCCGACTCATCCTTTGGCACGAGTTTCAAAGATAACTCATTCCAGAAATTATCTTTTATTAAGTATTAGACTCAGTTTCCCGAGCTTATCCTTAACCAAAGGGCAGATTATCGACGTGTTACTGAGCAGTTTGCTTTCTACTTCCGAAGAAACAAAAAAACTTGCATGCCTAAGTACAAACCAGATAGCCGCAGACGCCAGCAGGATCAACTGGATTTACACAGTCAAAAATTCCTACATAGTCTACAACAAAATTATAAAGAATTAAAGAAAACACAACTAGGTGATTGCCTTTACATACATCATACCTTAATATATAATCTGTTAATTCCCAAATTTTGGACCATTAAGGCACTCATCCTAGTCAACATTTTATATTAAATTACAAGAGAATTAGTATTTAAATGTTTTGGATAATGTTTTCTCTTTAAGATAATCATTAGAAATTGTTTTTGAAAATTTATCTAATCTTTCTAAACTTACCTTTGAATATCTATTTGAATTAAGAGCATCTAAATCTTGTTTAGCTAATCTTCTTGCTTTTTTGTTTGTTTTGATAATGTGTATTTTGTGATCAATCATCATAGTTGGTTTTTCAAATCTATGACTTTTAATCTTAATTTGTTTTATTTTACATTCGGCACCATAAACTTGTGAAAGAGTTTTTACAATTAATGGATATGTTTTTGGTTTTCCACCCATTTTCTTTTTTGATGTTCCATGTCTTAGATGATAAACTAAAATACCTCCTTTTTTATTTAAAAGAGATCTAAGATATGCTATTGGTAAACCACTTCCTCCACCACAGGCTTCAAATGTAAATGTCCAATCATATTCTTCAACTTTCTTTGGAATTAATTCATAATTACTACAGATATATTTTCTAAATAAGTTTCCATATTTGTTTTTACTCCAATTAACTAAAGATTTAGAGATATCAGAATAATCTACTTCTGCACCTAATTTTGCTATTTCAGAAGCCCAAGAAGCATAAGAAGCAGCAATAGATAAAACTTTTTCTCCTTTCTTAATACCTATTTTTTTAAGAAGCTCTGGATCTTCAGGAACTGTTGATTGTTGAAAAGAAGGTCTATCATGTAAAACAAATTTCTCACTCATACCTTTACCAGGTTTATGCGCCCATCTTGGTTTTAATATTTCTTTTAAATTTGGAATTTGATAAGTTTTCATTTCAGCCCCTTTTTTCCTTCCCAATATTTTACTAAATCTTGTGCTTTTTCAATAGCACCTTTAATAGACCAATGTCTTAAGTGCTGGTTTTTTTCCATACCTGCATAAAACCACCAAAATAAAACACAATAATATCTAATTGCTAAAGGAATAATCATTTGTTCTTCTTTTTTTGATAACTTAGAAATTTTTCTATATTCTTTTAACATTGTTTTATATCTTGTTTTTACTAATTTATTTTTTTTCATACAATTATCTCCAACAAAAACAGCAAGATCATTTGATTTTGGAGCAAATTCAATATTGTCAAAATCTATTAATGAAATTGCTTTTTTATTTTTGTATAAAACATTTTCAATATGAAAATCACTATGAATTGCAATCTTTTTCCCAAAATTTATTTTAGATATTTTTTTTAATAAATCTTCAAAAAAATCAACATGGTTTAACATTAATTTATCAGTTTTATTTTTTGGTTTAACTTTTCTTAATTTTTTATATTTTCTAAAAAACCATTTATAATCATCAAAATCTGATTCTCTTTTATCTTTAAAATTTTTAATATAATTATGATAAGTAGCCATAACCTTAACAACTTCTTTAAATAACCTAAGATTATATTCTTCCCTACATATCCCCTCTAATTTTTTATAAATCCAGATACCTCTTTTTTTAAAAACATTAATTTTTTCCCCTTTCTTATCTTTTATAGGTATAGGAATTTGATAAGGAAAATTTCGCTGTTTTAAATATTCTAAAACTCTAAATTCAAATTTTAATTTTTTAATTTTCCAAGATTTAAATTCTCTACCTCCAATAAATCTTAAAATAAAATTTCCTTTTTCTGTTTTAATATCAAAATTAAAATTAACCCAGCCTCCTTTAATTGTTTTTAATTTTTTTATCTTTCCTAAATTATATAGATCTGCAATTTTCTGCGCTTCAGATTTTGTAAGTTTCATTTTCCTTTGTATTTTTCAATCATAAATTTTGAGATAACTTTCATTTCAGCCCCTTTTTTCATTTTATCTTTTAAAGAATATTAATTTTATAAAACCTATTATCTTTTCTGTAATTATGCTCTCAAAATTATCAACCTATCAACGCAAGCGAAAGTTATCAATCAAAATCTTTAAATATAACAAAACATTATTAATTATAACAAAACATAATAAATATAAAATGCCTCAAAATATAATTAATATAGGAGAAAGAGAAGATAGAATTCTTAACATAGTTAAAGCTAAATATGGCCTGAAAAATAAAAGTGAAGCAGTTGCTTTAATTGCTAAGATTTATGAAGATAGTTTTTTAGAGCCTGAATTAAGACCTGAATATATAGAAAGATTAAAGAAAATTGAAAAAAAAGGATATGGTCAAACTTTTAGTTCTATAGAAGATTTAAGAAAGCATATAGAATCTAAATAAAATGTATAAATATAAAACAAGCAAACAATTAGATAGAATTCTTAAAAAATTTTCAAAAAAAGATAAACAATTATATAAACAAATTTTTAAAAAGATTGACGAGGTTATTAATTCATCAGATATTAAGCATTATAAAAATTTAAGATGTAATATGCAGGATTTTAAAAGAGTTTATATTGGACATTTTGTTTTAGTATTTAAATTTAATAAAAAAGAGAATATAATTTATTTTACAGATTTTGAGCATCATAATAAAATTTACAGAAAATGAAATGCCTTCAAAACTCTCAACATACAAACACAAACCTATATTTTATAACCACCATTTAGGTTATAATAACCTTTATAAAGGTTATATTCTTATTATTTCTATGAATCTGATACAATTTTTAAAAGCCAACAAAAATACAAGAAAGATATTTGGACAGAGAGAATTATTAATAATTGAGAAGCAATTGAATGGAATTGCTCTTACTCAATCAGAAAAAAATAGGCTTTCAAGAGATATAAGAAAAAAATTCGATTTCATCAAACAAGCTGCAAGATTTGAAAGTGAGTTTGAATTAAAAAAAGCCTCTTCAATTAAAGACATGATTGAAAAATCAAAAGAAGTCATTTTAGAACATGCTTTTAGAAATAGAATCAAAAAAATAATCTTATTCGGTTCTGCTGTTGAAAACAAACTTACATTTAGATCTGATATTGATATTGTTGTAGTTTTCACTAAAATTAATTTAACAGAAGCAACTAAATTTAGAATAAAGATTGGGGGGCAACTTCCAGATAAAATTGATATCCAAGTTTTTAGGTTCTTACCCAAAAAAATCCAAAAAGAAATAAATAAAAAAGGAAAGTTACTTTATGAAAAATGACAAGAATTGATGATAAGATAGTTGAGATAGAAAATTATCTTGAAGAACTTTATAAAATATTTCCAGATAATTTTGAAGAATATAAGCAAAATATGGAGAAAAGATTAGCATGTGAAAGATTATTTGAAAAAATAATTGGCGCAATTATGGATTTAGCATTTATTATAATTAAAGAAAAAAGTTTCAAAATTCCTGAAGTTGAAAAAGAATCTTTTGATATTCTTTCAAAGGAAAACATAATTACAGAAGAATTATCTAATAAATTGCAAGACGCAAAATCCATGAGGAATCTAATAGTTCACGAATACGGGAAGATAGATGATCAATTAGTATTTGAAGCAATTAGAGATGAATTATATGGTGATATTCAAAATTTTATAAAAAAAATCAAAGAAAAATAAAATGCTTTCAAAACTATCACAATACAAAAAAAAGAGAAATCTCAAAAAATCAAAAGAGCCAGCAGCAAAAATAAAAAAATCAAAAACAAAATCTAAGAAGTTAATTTTCGTAGTTCATAATCACTTTGCTTCACATCACCATTACGATCTTCGTCTTGAGATGAACGGAGTTCTAAAATCTTGGGCTGTTCCAAAACAGCCTCCAAAAACAAAAGGAATCAAAAGATTAGCAATACAAGTTGAAGATCATCCGCTCGCTTATGCAAAATTTCATAGAACAATTCCAAAAGGAAATTATGGCGCAGGAACAGTAAAAATTTGGGACAAAGGAACTTATGAACTTTTGGAAAAAACATCAAAGAAAATTGTTGTTAAATTTCATGGTAAGAAGTTGAAAGGAAAATATAATTTAATCAAGACGAGTTATGGTAAAAAGAAAAAGGGATGGATTTTGTTTAAATCCTAATATCAGAAATAAAATCCTTATTAATTCTAATTGTTGTTGATGCAATTTTCTTTAGATGGTGGGAAATAGCTTTTTTATTTCCTATAGCAACATAAATCACTTTTCTACCAAAATTAATGGCAGAAGAAACAGCTCCTGAAAAATCTCCGTCATTTGATATAAGAAAAGCTCTATCATATAATCCTTTTTGAGCATCTAAAACTAAATCTAATGTAAGATTAATATCGCTCGCCTTTTCAACATAATAAGTTGCTCCTTTTCTCTTTCTTTTCTCTAATCTTCCAAATATAATGTTTAATTTATCAATTTTTCTTAATATCTCAAAGAATTTCTGCTGTTCTATATACTGCTTAGGATGGGTTTTTTGATTTAATGGAGAAATATAATAATTAATCTTAACTAAGTTATTATCACTGACTAATTTTTTACAAAATTTTTCAATATCAACTTTGCAATTAAAGGCGTTCTTAATAGAAAAATAAAAATTACTGCCATCAATATAAATAGCTATTTTTTCTTTATTATCAGAATTCATTTTAAAAAACATGGGGTTAGTTTCCTATCCCCATGGACTTAATTGATTATATTAGCATCTCAATTCTTATAAATCTTTTGGTTTAAAAAAAGTTGGTTGTTTTTTAAGTCTTAACAACCCCAGATTCTTCTAAATTTTCTTTTAAAGTTTTTATTAAAAATGGAAAAATTAAATCATAATCTTCATCATTTGCCTTTCTAACTGCAATTAAATATTTCTGCCTGTGTTTTTTGTAGACATTAATCCAAGGATATTGTTTTTTATTCAGCAAAAAATTCATTAAAAGTCTGGATATTCTCCCATTCCCATCAACAAAAGGATGAATAGTAACAAATTTCATAGAAATTAAAACAGTTAATTCAAATGGATGGTAATTATTTTTATTTTTTTTATACCAATATATTAAATTTCTAATAAATTGAGGAACTTTTTCTGGAATTGGGGGTTTAAAGTCACTTCCAGCAATTCTAATACTTCTTTCCCTATATTTTCCTGCAAATCTCTCAGAAATATCTTTTAAGATAATTGAATGTAATTTTAAGATTAATTCCTCATTAAAATCTCCCTTGTATTCTTTTAAAAATTTTAAAGCTTTCTTATGATTTTTTGCTTCATAAATTTCTCTTAAAGTTTTCCCTTCTGGAACAATATTTTCATTAATAACTAGAGAGGTTTCTTCTAGAGATAGTGAATTGCCTTCAATAGCATTACTATCATAAGTTAATTCTGTAAAAAAACTCTCTTCAAATTTCTCAAACTCTTCTTTACTTAACTTATTTATATTATTAATATATGCTTTTTTTAATTTTTCTATCTCTTCAACTTGTTTTTTATTCAAATATTTGTATTTTTTATTGACTATTAATTCAGCCTCAAATTCTTCTTTTAATTTGCTTATTTTTTCTTTTGAAATATGCCCCAAACCTATGAATTTGCTTTTTTTAATCCATTTCCCATTTTTCCTTCTGTTATAAACGAGATAATTTTGCTTTTTTCCCTTTATCTTTCTTATTTCATGATATACCATAAATATCTATGTGGGCACATATTTATAAATGTTTCTATTTGTGCCCATATATAACAAGAATATACAAGAATTAGTTGTTCTTCAAAAGCTGAATTAATAAACAGCATAATGTATAATAGTCTCTAAACTATTTATTAACCCTCTCTTGTCATCTGTATTTATAGGATCAAATTTAATTGTTATCTCATATCCATAAAATCTTGAAATTAGTTTACTATCCTTTTTAGTACCTTCTTTAATTTCTATTTCTCCTTGTCTAGAAATAAAATTAACTATATTATCATATCCTTGTTCAGACATATTTGTAATTTTTAATTCCATAAATTAAGCAAGAATATAATATTAATAAATATTTGTTTAATTTGTTTTTTAAGAGTCAACCCACAATTTTATCTAATGAAAGAAATGGGAATTCTTGTCTTTTATCACTAATTTTTTTAGTAAGTAATTCTACTTCGCAGTCTAATAATTCTTCTCCAATCGGACTTTCTATAACTTTTTTTGGCCAGGGCACTAATAAAAATGGCCCCTCTCTAACTCTGTTTGTCCAAACTCCTCTATAACCATATTCTTTTCTTATTCCATTATAGACTATATCTTTTCCTCCAACTAATTCTCTACTATATCTCTTTGTAAAAATGATGCTATCACCATCCTTGCAAAAATTAAGAATATCTGCTTTTGCTAAGATAGATCTACCTGAAGGTTCCTTAAAATGTTCTAACATAAATCCTTTATTTTCAATTCCTGAAACCCTTTTTTCATCTCCTAACCACAAGAAAAAAAGAGCATAATCTTTTTGAGATTCAATTTTATAATGTCTCCACCTTCCTAAAAAATCAGGACTTTGATCTTTTACCATATTATCTTGATTAATTTAAACTTTTTAAGAATTATTATACTAAAATTCAAACCCCTTCTTTAGCCCCTTTGGAAACTTTTTTAGAAATCTTATCTTTACCCTTTAATTTAGGTAATTCTCCTGTAAATTCTTCAAGAGATGGCATTTTAACATCTAATTTATTTTCTTCAATATATTTTTTTGTTAACAAATACATAATTAATCCAATTGATTTATTACTTTTATTATTTCCCGGAATAATAAAATCAACCTTGTTTGTATTATTATTAGTATCACAAATTGCCATAACTTCTTTGTTTATTTTTTTAGAATCATTTAATGCATTTTTGTCAACCCATGGATCTACAATTAATGTTAATTCTGTTTCAAAAAAATCAGGTAAATTAATATTTGTTATAATTCCTGCAGGATATTTTTTAGTAAATGCCCTGATTCCAGTTAATTTTGAAAATAATTTTACAGCATTCCAACCAGCTTCTCTTTTACAGACAACAATGACATCTTCTGGCTTATATTTAGCAAGAATTTCAGAATTTTCCTTAATTTTTTCATCAATAATATTTGTATTTAAAACAGCTAATCCATCATTTCTTCTTCTATAAACATATTTTCTCATAGTCGGGGTTATAACTTTTGTTCCAATATAAATTCCAGATTTAACATATTCATCTAAGGGCAATAATTCAGTTCCTTTTTTCTTCTCTTTTTCTTTTTTAGGTTTTTTTGCTTTTTCAACTTCTTCTTTTAAAGCTTTCGTATCTTGTTTATCAATTTTTTCAGAAAGTTTTTTTGCCTTTTCAAGAAGTTCTTTTTTTGCTTTTTCCATGTCTTTTTTAATTTTATCTTCTTTAATCTCAACTTTCTTTTCTTTTTTCTTCTTTGTTTTCTTTTTACCTTCAACAGATTCTTTAATATCTTCAACTACATCTTCAACTTTGTCTTCTACTTTTTCAGCTATTTCTTTACCTTCTTCAATTACTTCTTCAGCTATATCTTCTGCTTTCTTCAACATACTTTCATCAGATTTTTTCTTTTTAGGCATTTTTATATTTTTTATCAATTTCTGGTTGATAATATTTACTTTTAGGATTTGTACATATTGTTCCACTGACTCTTGTAAAATTTAAGTTATGTGCTTCTAAATATTCTCTGATATTTAATATACTTAGAGGGTTTATTGTTATTCTATTTTCCATATTATTTTGTATTTAATTCTATAACAAGATCCGGGAGTAAATGCTACAGTCAAATCAAATGACTTTTGCACCCAGTAATATAAATATTATAGAAAAATTGAGTTTTTAAAACTTCCGAAATTATCTTCCCCCAAAACTAACAAAACTTAATAATGTAGTTATCAAATTAGCTATTAGAGATATAATTAATGCTTTTTGCCATTTAACTTTCATTAATAGTATAATTAATCCAAATTCTAAAAGAAACACAAAAAATTCAATCAACCAAAACATGTTAATCCAACTATAAAACCAATTAGCAAAGGGGAAGGTTATTAAATTTATTAAAGCAGCAAATCCTAACAATTTCCAATAATTTTTTCTAATTGCAATTATATATACTATATATTCAATAATTATTGTTAGTCCAAAGAGCAATATTAGACTAGAAGGAGAATCAAATATTCTGATTGTGACAATATCTGCACTTACAACTGGCAAAATTAAAAATACCAATATTAAGGCCACTATTATCTTTTTCATTTCAAAGCCTCTCTTATCTCAGCCAATCTTTTTAATTTTTCTTCTCTGCCTTTTCCTGAAATTCCTGTTTTAATATAGTCTGCACCAAATCCCACAGATAAATCAACTAAAATATTATCTTTTGTTTCTCCGCTTCTATGCGAGAAAATTATTTTGATTTTGTTATCTTTTGCAAGCCTAACAACTCTTTCCACTTCTAATAAACTGCCGCACTGATTTGGTTTAATTATAATTCCATTGATTGACTGTTTTTTTATCGCTTTTTTTAATCTATTATAATTAGTAACAGTTAAATCATCCCCAACAATTAATTTTTTAGGATATTTTTTTAATAATTTACTAAAACTATCAAAATCTTTTTCCTCAAACACATCTTCAATATAAAATAAATCAAAATTCTTAATTAAATTATCAATATAGGAAAATTGTTCTTTTTTGTCTCTTTTTAATTGAGGATTTTTATAATAATATTTCCCCCTCCTATAAAAAGAAGAAGCAGCAATATCTAAACCAATTTGTAAATCAAACTTTTGTTTTAATCTTGTTAGAATATCTAAGACTAATTTATCATTTAAACTTGTTTTCCAGGCATTTTCATCATTTTTTTTACCTTTAAAATTCTCATCTAATCTTTCTAAATGTTGTTTTGCATAATTTTGAGCATTAATGTTTATTTTAGGCTTAGCTGCAATTAATAAAAATTCTTGAAAATCTGGATTTTTTTTATTATCTTTTATATCTTTATTATTTG
>CAZPQF010000016.1:0-4220 GCA_964588735.1 Candidatus Woesearchaeota archaeon | reverse complement strand
AATGTAATCCGCCCCCAATACAATTTCCAATAACTTTAGGCAATTCTGGTTTATTTTCTGTATCTTCGGCTATTATTTGCCATACAGCCTTTCTTTTACTTTTAGCCAATGCTTTAAGTGTTGCATATTCTAAAGCTATAATAGAATTAGCTCCAATTTTCTTTTTCATTAAAATCTCTATAAATTCTAAATCATCAAAATTTTCAAATTTTAATTCCTTTATTTTTCCTTTATTTTTTTCTATCTCTTTAATATCTGATTTTAATGTTGTTTTCCACTGTTGTTTTTCAAATTTTCCTGTTGATTTTCCACTGGGTGCAGAAGCAGTTTCACCATTAATTGTAACCGAAATTGTTTTTTCATTCCCCGTGTTTTTTATTGTTTTAACAGATAAAGTTTTTATTTCCATATAATTATTATAAACAACTATCTCTTTTATACTTTATTATTTATATTGATGGGTCTCTTTTATTAGCTTTTTAAGTTAGATCTCAACCCTATTTTTAAGGACCTTAATTAAACTTATTTATAATTATTAATAATATAAGATTATTATATTATCAGAATTTTTCTATTAGAATTTAAATTATTATATCTCTTTTTTCTCGCTTTTTTCAGTCTCTTCTTCAGTTTCTTCTTCTGGTTTTGATAACTCCATAATTTCACCTTCTTCTTTGATTCGTTTTTCCTCTGCTTCTTCTAATTTTTGTTTTTCTGCATCTGATAATTCTTTTCCAATCTCTTTTTTCTTAGCTTCTTTTAATTTTTCTTTTTTTCTTTCAGGCATTGGTCTTTTCACTGTTATTGGCAGAACTTTATCTTCAAATTCTATTTCAGCAATTTTTAGAGGATCAAATTTGATTTCCTCTAATTTTTCTTTTTTTATTTTAATTAATAAAGGAGCATCCATAGATATTTGTAATGCTCTAGCTCCAAGAATTCTTGCTGTCTCATATTTAGAGAAAGATTTTTCTTCTGCCATTTTATTATATAATTATTTCTTTTCTATAAGTTTTAAAACTTTTGTATTCATTTCTTTGGCTTTATCTATAGCTACATCAACCATTTTTTCAAATTGTTCTTTATTAATTTCTTTATCATTTCCTTTTTGAATTGCATTTATTCTTGGTTCTTTTCCAGAACTTTGAGTTATTGTAAAACTTATTCTAGCTTGACTTACTTCTTCTTCAGAAAAACTAGGATCTAAAAATATATTTTCATTTATTTTATTACATGTAATTGTAATAGGAAAGTTTTTTTCTATTAATGGAACTTTTTTATTTGTGAATTCTCCATATTCAACTTTTTCTTCTTTTTCATCATATTTTGGAATTTTAGCTGTTTTTAATGCTGCAACAGCTGCGAGGCATGCTGCATCTAATAAATTTCCATCATCATTAATAGAATAAATATCTAAAAATAAAATCCATACTTTTTCTCTTTTTTTAACACATAATTTTTTAAAATCTATAAATCCACTTTCTCTAACTCCCCTGTCTACTATTCTTGATAATTCAATAGCTTCTATTCTTGGAGGCCCATATTCAAATCTATCAGAACTTAAAGGTGTTAATTCTGCAGTTGTTATTAATACTCCTTCATCAGGAGAATCTGTATAAGGTTCTCCAATATCCATTTTTACTCCAACTAAAACTTCTGTTTTTCCTAGTTTAACTCTTGCACTTCCTTCTGCATTTTTTGTTACATTTGTTTCTATACTTATTTCTCTATGATTTAATAATCCACGGTTATCAAATCTCTTTCCTTTTTCTAAATATTCAAATATTCGCTTTTTTGTTAAATTTGATATTGCCATTTCATTCTCCTTCTCCTATTGATTTTAATGTTTTTTTCTGCAATTCATAAATTTGTTTTATTGTTTTTCTTCCTAATTCAACTCCTTCTTTTAATTGTTTTCCAGTAATGTTCCCATCAATTTGTAAATGTGTTAAATCTCCTGTTTGAGATACAAAAGACATTGCCATGTCTGTTGCTCCTTCCCCTTCTTCATAATCTTCTTCTTTTTTATCTACATCAACTACTAATTGTTTGTCAATTTTTCCTATTGAAATAGAACTTACTAAATCCTTCATTGGAATTCCTGCTTGTGCTAAAGCCATAGCAGCTGCATTTATTCCCGCACATCTTGTAGAAGCATTTGCTTGTAAAATAGAAATATGAACATCAACTACAGTATTTGGAAATTCATCTATCTTTACTACCGGCGTTAAAGCCCATTCAGTAACTTTGCTTATTTCTGAACTTCTTCTACTTGGTCCAGGTCTTGCTCTTTCTCCAACAGAAAAACTCATCATATTATAATTACATCTTAAAACTCCTTTTTTTGGATCTTGTAGATGCTGAGGATGTAATGGTTTTGGCCCATATACAGCAGCAATTGCTACTGTATCTCCAAAAGTAAATAATGCACTTCCATCTGCATTTGGTATAATTCCAACTTCTGCTCTCATCTCTCTCGGCTCTTCAAATTTTCTTCCATCTAATCTTTTTGTGTATGCCATTTTATTTAAATTCGTTATATATCCCGCCTATTCGCAGTGAGAATTTAAACCTCCAAATTGTGAAATTTGGAGGGTGTTCAGAAATCTGATTTTTTGAAGATTTCTGAAATGTTTGAAAATTTTTAATTTTCATTATTGTTTTTCTCCTTTTTTAGATTCTTTATTTTTCTTAAACCAATCTTTTATTTTATCTGTTAATCCTTCTATAAAAGATTTTTCTGTTATAAATTTAATAGATTCTTTTGCTAATAATTCATCTTCAATTTTATCTCCTTTAATCCATATTACTCCATTTTGTCCTACTGTTATATTACATCCTGTTTCGTCTTTTATAATTTTAATCATACTTCCTTCTCTTCCAATCACTCTTGGAACTTTGTTTGAATTTATTTTAATTATCATTCCATCTTCTAATTTTCCTAATCCACGTCCTTTAATTGTTAAATCTATTCCTTTAGCCTTAACACCAGATACTTTAGCAGCCATCATCTCTCCAATACCTGCAAAATCTTCTAAATCATTTCTATTAATATATCTAGGACATTCTGATAATGGCAAGAATGAAGAATATGGTGCGTCTATATTTATAATCCATCCATTAAATGTGATATCTTCTATTCTTCCTATAACAACATTTCCTCTTCTTGGAGAATAAATTCCTGATAATGGAATTATTTTTATTAGTCTTCCAGATTTTTCTGCAAGCCCAAATCTATTTGCTATAATTCTCTTATCTGTTTTTTGAGTTCCATCTCCTGGTAAAAAATCATCGCTTTTTTCAATAACTTCCCCAGGTATTACTATCTGTCTTTTTTCTGATTTTTCTGATTTTTCTTCTTTAATATTCTTTTCTTCTGATTTTTTTTCTTTTGGTGTCATTTTATATTCCTTCCTTTTGTCTCTCATCAGGACTTTTTAATTCTTTTGTTATTGCACTTCCATGAGTTATTGAATTTAATTTATCATAAAACTCCATTATTAATCCTGCAGGAACATTAACTACAACCTTTAAATCTCCATTTCCTAGCCATTCTTCTTTTTCTTTATATTGATTAATAATTCCATAAACCTTTCCAGTATGAACTGCTGGAATTGTTATTTCAATTTTTTTTGTTTCAATTTTAATCGGGATTATTTTGATGATTTGTTTTATTATATCCTGAACTTGGTCTTGTGCTGGTTTATTGTGAATATTAACTCCTCCTTCTTCTATTGCAGATTTTATTCTTTCTCCTGTATAAGGATTTCCTGTTCTAGGATCAACTGCATTTTTAGATAAAATATCAATAATTTGTTTTAATTTTTCTTCTTTTTCTTTATCCCTGTATTCTTGAGTAATTAATACTTCCCCTTGTTTAATAATTTTTTCAGCAATTTCATAAATATCTGTTGTTTGAAAAGCATCTTTTAAATCATCTTCACTAATTTTTAATCCTTTTTTATGATCAGAAAAAATTTCATCAATTTCTAAAATATTTTTTATATTTCCCATGCCTGTTTTTTTAAATTCTACTGCTTTATCTAAATCAACTATTATTTCAAAATTTTTCCCCTTTACTTTTAATCTCGCTTCAGTATTGGTCATTTTATAATCTATTTAATATATTTTTTTAATTTATCACCATGCATTCTTTTTAATTTTTTATCCTCTTTCATTATGATTCCAACATCAAACCTATTAATATCAAAATTTTTCCC